>JBGTGC010000259.1:0-5621 GCA_041746935.1 Dermatophilaceae bacterium | reverse complement strand
TGGAGTCCTGCAATCGCAAGAACTCCAGGTGCCGTAGGTAGGCGTCGAGGCAGTCGTGAATAACCTGACTGTGCGTGTAACCCATTACGTCGTACCCCTGTCCGCCGTCGGCCGAGTGCACCTCCAGTCGTGCGTAGGTCTCATCTCCGCGCACCATTCGACCGCCGTAGGCCGGGACCGGAGCCTGGACCAACTCCACGCGATAGACGAAGGGGTGCGGGGTCGAAGCCGTGGTCCGTAGTTGCACGTTGCGGCTGCTGGACCGGACATCGGAGTCGATTGCTGCCACCACGTCAACCTCGATGGCTGCATCGACTCCCTTGGCTTGCAGTTCCTCGGCCACGTCGCGCAGGGCTGGGGCGACGACATCGTCCAAGAACGCACTGCCCTTGGCGGGTTCCGGGAAGGTCAACGCATGGGAGAGCCGAGCGCTCCAGGACCGCACTGGACCGCGCTCGGTGGGGGCATCGCGCGCAGAGAGCATCATCGGCAGCACGTGCTGCCCGCTATCGGCCCGGTTTCCCTCGACCTGCAAGGCGCGCCACAGTCCCCACACCACCAGCATCATCACGAAGGCAAATGGCAGACCCATGATCACGGTGGCGTATTGCAGCGCGGTGATCCCGCCAGCGCTGAGAAGTGCGGCGGTCAGGACCCCGGTCGCAACCGCCCAGACGATCCGCAACCACGCGTCGGCGTCATCGTGGGAAGTGCGCAGGTGAGAGCACAGGTTGGCCATGACGAGGGCACCGGAGTCGGCTGAGGTCACGTAGAACAGCAAGCCAACCACCGTGGCCACCCCGATGATGAACATGGCCCCGGGGTAGTCCTGCAGCAGCGTGTAGAAGCCGCGCTCGGGTGCCGCCATCGTGGCTTCGCCGAAGGCGGCGTCACCACCCCGGACCCGGTCGATGGCCGTGTTGCCAAAGATCGACACCCACATGACGACGTAGCTGAACGGGATGATCATGGTGCCGGCGACGAACTGCCGAATGGTGCGGCCGCGCGAGATGCGGGCCAGGAAGAGTCCGACAAACGAGGCCCAGGCGATCCACCAGGCCCAGAAGAACAGCGTCCAAAAGCTCATCCACTCGGCCGTGTCTTCGAAGGCGAAGGTTTGAAGGGTGAGGGAGGGGAAGCTGGTGACGAAGTCTCCGACGTTCATCACGATGGCCTCGAGCAAGAAGGCAGTTTTGCCGAGCACCAGGACCCAGGCCGCGAGGCCGATGGCCATCAGGACGTTGATCTGCGAGAGCAAGCGGATGCCCTTGTCGACGCCCGTGGTCGCCGAGATGGTCGCGATGACCACGGCGAGGGCGATCAGTCCGATCTGCGCCGCTTTGCCCTCGGGTATGCCGAAGAGCAGGTTCAAGCCGAAGTTGAGCTGCACGACGCCGATCCCCAGGCTGGTCGCCACTCCGAAGATCGTCCCCAGCACGGCTGCGGTGTCCACGGTGTGCCCCAAGGCGCCATCAATGCGCTTGCCGAAGATCGGATACAAAGCCGAACGCACGGCCAGGGGCAGGTTGCGCCGGTAGGCGAAGTAGGCCAGCGCCATGCCCATCAGCGCATACATCGCCCAACCGGTGATGCCGTAGTGGAACAAGGTCCACACGGTGGCTTCCCGAGCGGCGTCGACGGTCCCGCCTTCACCGACCGGGGGAGCGAGGTATTGAGTGACGGGCTCGGCGACGGAAAAGAACATCAGGTCGGTCCCGATACCGGCAGCGAACAACATGGCCGCCCAGGAAAAGGTGGAGAACTCAGGTTTGGAGTGATCGGGGCCGAGTTTGACGTGGCCGTAGCGGGAGATGCCCAGGAACAGCACGAACACCAACACGACGGTGGCCAACGCGATGTAGAACCACCCGAACCATGTGCCCGCATACCCCACCAGGGTGCCGATCCGTGCTTCGGCAGCTCCGGGCCAGATGATCAGCCACAGGGCCACGAGCACCGTGCCGCCGATGGATGCGCCGAAGACGATGGGATTGACTCGGGCCGCCGTGGTGGGCGAGGGTTCTTTGGCAGGCGGCGACGCCGCGGGTTTGGCGCTCTGATCGATGCTCATGGCGTTCCTCCTGAGAGTGAGGTATGCCGTGGGGTCGGCATACCTGGCCGGGCGCCAGCCGCGCTCGGGGGCTCGGTGTGTGCATCCCACGCGTCGTTGCGCGGGTCCCCCTGCGGAAACAGCGGCATACCCTCGCCGTGTCGGTAGTACGGCACGTCGGTCGGCGGCAGCATCGTGTTGCCGGCGATGAGGTCGGCCGCCCGCTCGGCCACCATCATCACCGGGGCATAGATGTTGCCGTTGGTGATGAACGGGAAAACCGAGGCATCCACGACCCGCAGCCCCTGCACCCCGTGAACGGCCATCGTGGCCGGATCGACGACGGCGGTGGGGTCGTCGCTGCTGCCCATCTTGGCCGTGCACGAGGGATGCAGCGCCGTCTCGGCGTCTCGGGCCACCCAGTCAAGGATCTCCTGGTCGGTGGTGACACCAGGTCCGGGAGAGATCTCCCCGTTGCTGAAGGCGGAGAAGGCGGGCTGCTCCAAGATGGTGCGGGCCGCGCGAACCATCTCGATCCACTCGCGCCGGTCGGACTCGGTGGACAGGTAGTTGAACTGAATCGCCGGGTGCTGCAACGGGTCGCGGGACCGGATGGATACGGTGCCGCGGCAGTCGGAGTACATCGGCCCGATATGCACCTGATATCCGTGCTCGCTGGCCGGCCTCGACCCGTCGTAGCGGATCGCGATCGGCAGGAAGTGGAACATCTCGTTGGGGTAGGGCACCTCATCGTTGCTTCGGATGAAGCCACCCGCCTCGAAGTGGTTGGAGGCACCGACGCCGCTGCGCAAGAACAGCCACTCTGCCCCGATCCGAGGCTTGTGGTGGTGCTTGAGCCACGGTGCGATCGAGACCGGTTGGCTGCTCTCGTGCTGGATATAGACCTCGAGATGGTCTTGCAGGTTTGCTCCGACTCCGGGCAGGTCGACCAACGGCTCGATTCCTAGCTCGGAGAGATGGGCAGGGTCGCCGATGCCGGCGAGCTGCAGCAGTTGCGGGCTGTTGAACGCCCCACCGCACACGATGACCTCGCCGGCGCTCGCGCTGCGCTTGGCTTTGCCGGCCACCAGATAGTCCACGCCGGTGACCCGAGTGCCTTGAGTATGCAGACCGCTCACCGTGGCCAAGGTCCGCACGGTGAGATTGGGTCGCTTCATGACAGGGTGCAGATAGGCCCGCGCCGCCGAGAGCCGGCGGCCGCGATAGACGTTGCGATCGAACTTGGCGAACCCCTCCTGCCGATATCCGTTGACGTCGTCCGTCAGGGGGTAGCCCGCCTGCTGGACAGCCTCGAAGAAGGCACCAAATAGCGGCGAAGTCGCCGGACCCCGTTCTAGCTTCAACGGCCCAGAGCCGCCACGCCAGGTGTCCGCGCCAGCCAGCGTGGTCTCCATACGTTTGAAGTAGGGCAAGCAGTGTGCATAGTCCCAGTTGGACATGCCGGGCTCGGCGGCCCAGCGTTCGTAGTCCAAGGCGTTGCCCCGCTGGAAGATCATTCCGTTGATGCTGCTGGACCCCCCGAGCACTTTGCCCCGAGCGTGCTCGACTCGGCGTCCACCCATGAAGGGCTCCGGTTCGGTTTCGTACTTCCAGTCGTAGAAGCGGCTCCCGATCGGAAAGGGTAGCGCAGCGGGCATATGAATGAAGGGATCGATCCGAGCGTCGCTGCGACCAGCCTCCAACACCAGCACCGAGGTGGAGGAGTCTGCGCTGAGACGATTGGCCAGGGCCGAGCCCGCCGAGCCGCCACCCACGATGATGTAGTCGAAGTGCTGGGCGGCCTGCGACATATGCGGCTCCTACGAGTCTGGCGGTGGGTGGTACCGGCGACATCCCGTGCGCCTTGCACTCTATCGAGACAATCCAGACTGCGACAGATCAACGTCACCGTTGCGCCCCCGAGCCCAGTTACGCCACTGTCCCCAGTGTGGATCGATGGTGCCGCTGGGGGCTCGGCCGGCGCGTAAGGGTTGTATGCCGGGGCGGGGGCGCTCGTTTCCCACGGCGACAGGGCCAAGGGCGAGGCGACCGCATCGTGGGTCTTGGTGGCCTCATCGGCGCGGGGTGCCTCCACATCCTCGACCTGGGTCATCGGCAGGAGGTCGATCGCCTTGCTCTGATCGTGGCGACGCTGGGGAGTGTCCATGGTGGGCCTTCTCTCAGGAGGTGTTGAGTGATGAGAGACACCATGTCGCCTGGCGCTTAGCGAACGCTTAGCGGTCGGAGAACCACTGTGCCCGACCTGGTCTGGTGTTGTGCCAGATGTGCTTGTGCTCTTGATATTCGCTCAGACCCGCCCGGCCCAACTCTCGGCCGATCCCGGACTGCTTGAACCCGCCCCATTCCGCCTGGGGGACGTAGGGGTGGTAGTCGTTGATCCAGATCGTGCCGTGCCGCAGGCGCGCCGCCACGCGCTCGGCTCGTCCCGCGTTCTGGGTCCACACGGCCCCGGCAAGGCCGTAGATCGTGTCGTTGGCGATCGCCACCGCGGCGTCTTCCAGGGCATCGGCGTGCTCGCCGGAAAAAGTCTCCACGGTGAGCACCGGGCCGAAGGACTCATCGTGCACACACGCCATCTCTTGGGTGCACCGATCCAGGATTGTTGGCAGATAGAAGCAACCAGTCGCCAGGTCCGGGCGATCGGGGGCAGAGCCGCCGACCAGGAGTTCGGCGCCGTCTGCGATGGCTTGCTCAACGTAGGCGTGCACTTTGGACCGGTGGGCTTCGCTGATCAACGGTCCTGTCTCGGCGTCGTCATCGAAGGGTCCGCCCAGCCGTATGCCGCTCGCTCGGCGGACCAACTCGGTCACCACCTGCTCGTGGATTTCGTCTTGGACGATCAGCCGTGAACCGGCGGAGCACACCTGGCCGGAATCGAGAAAGATCGCCGTCAGAGCGTTGTCGATCGCGGCGTCGAGGTCCGCGTCCGCGAAAATCACGTTGGGATTCTTGCCGCCCAGTTCCAGGGCCACTCGCTTCACGGTGGTAGCGGCTGCGGCCATGATCGCCCGGCCGGTTTCGACGCCGCCGGTGAAGGAGACCAGGTCGACTGAGGGTGACTGAGTCAACGCTGGGCCGACCTGGCCGCCAGCACCCAAGATCAGATTGGCAACCCCATCGGGTAACCCTGCATCCGCGAGCGCACGCATCAACCAGATGGCCGTCGAAGGCGTCAGCTCGCTCGGCTTCAGCACGAAGGTGTTGCCGGCCGCGAGCGCCGGCGCAACTTTCCACGAGGTCTGCAACAGCGGATAGTTCCACGGGGTGATCAGCACACAGACACCGACGGGCTCGAGCACGATGCGGCTTGCGACGTCCGGCATACCGGTGTCGACGACTCGGCCGGCATCCGCGCCGGCCAGATCGGCGAAGTGTCGGAACACGGCGACGATGTCGTCGACGTCGAGTTGCGACTCAACGAATCGCTTGCCTGTGTCCAACGACTCCAGGCGTGCGACCTCGTCGCGCTCCGCTTCCAGCATGTCGGCCACTGAGCGCAGCACAGCCGCGCGCTGGCCCGAAGGCGTCGAGCGCCAAGGCCCATGGTCGA
>JBGTGC010000258.1:0-12678 GCA_041746935.1 Dermatophilaceae bacterium | reverse complement strand
ATGGGCACCGGCACCGACGTAGCGATCGCGGCCGCCGACATCACGTTGGTGCGCGGCGACCTGCGGGCCGCGGCCGACGCTATCCGGCTCTCGCGGCGCACCCTGCGCACGATCAAAACGAACCTGTTTTGGGCCTTCGCTTACAACACCGCGGCGATCCCGTTGGCCGCCTTCGGGTTGCTCAACCCGATGCTTGCCGGAGCGGCCATGGCTTTGTCGTCCGCGTTCGTCGTCTCCAACAGTTTGCGGTTGCGGACCTTCAAAGCCCGCACCGACGCCACGCCGGCCACTACTGCCGGTTCAGCGCCCGTCCGTGAACCGGCACACGTGTAACCACCCGTCATCAACACTCTAGGAAGGAACACCAGATGACTGCACAGGACAACCACAACGACACGAAAACGAGCGCCTCGGGAGGCTTCTGCGGGCATACCCCCACCGCGGAGAACCTCACGGACACCAAGGCTGATGACGTCACTGAGTGCCCTGTCATGGTCGGCACCACAGTGATCAAGGCCCAGGCTGAGGAAGCGGGCCTCTACCGCGACTACCAAGGCCAACGGTACTGGCTGTGCTGCGCGTCCTGCGGGCCGTTGTTTGATCCCGATCCCGACCGCTACGCCGCCGCGTAAAACCCGACTACTGCTGCCCCGCTCCTCCCGGTCACACGTCGTGGAGAAGCGGGGCAGCGCCATATCGAGAAGATATCCGCAAGCACCATCGCAAAGAGAGTGTGAGTATGCGACACGACGAACCGCACGCCCCGGACACCGACGCACTCGAGCAACCCGCGAAGCGCGTCACCACACATGGGCCCAAGGGCAGCGAGCACCCCGGAGGACACGGCGGTCACGGCGAGCATCGCGACCCAGGTGGCCACGATGCGCACGCCGGGCATGGCGATCACGTTGGCCAGTTCCGGCGCCTGTTCTGGATCATGCTTGTTCTCGCGTTCCCGGTGGTGGCCTTCAGCGACATGTTTGCCGGGTTGGTGGGCTACCAGCTACCCGACGCCGCATGGGTGGGGTGGGTCTCACCTGTCCTGGGAACAGTCATCTACTTCTGGGGTGGCTCGCCCTTCCTGACCGGAGCGATCTCTGAACTCCGCGCCCGCAAGCCAGGAATGATGTTGCTGATTGGGATGGCCATCAGCGTGGCGTTCATCGCGTCCATGGGCGCGAGCCTGCAACTACTCGACCCGGAGTTGGACTTCTGGTGGGAGCTTGCCCTGCTCGTGGTCATCATGTTGCTTGGCCACTGGATCGAGATGCGCTCCCTGGCCCAGACCACCTCGGCCCTTGACTCGCTGGCCGCGCTACTTCCCGACGAGGCCGAAAAGGTCGAAGGGGACGAGGTGATCACTGTTTCTCCAGCGGATCTGGTCGTTGGCGATGTGGTGATCGTCCGGCCCGGCGCATCAGTGCCCGCTGATGGCAAGATCGTCGAGGGTTCCGCGAGCATGGACGAATCAATGGTCACCGGCGAGTCCAAAACGGTCCGCCGAGACAGTGGTCAACACGTGGTTGCGGGCACCGTGGCCACCGATTCCGGCCTGCGGGTGGAGGTCACCGCGATCGGCGAAGACACCGCACTGGCGGGCATCCAGAAACTGGTCGCCGACGCCCAAGCGTCGTCCTCGCGTGCCCAACGGGTCGCTGACACCGCCGCGGGATGGCTGTTCTGGTTCGCTCTCGGTGCCGCAGCGATCACCGCCACGGCCTGGTCGCTGCTTGGCTTGCCCGATACCGCGGTGGTCCGAACGATCACGGTGCTGGTCATTGCCTGCCCCCACGCCCTGGGTCTGGCGATTCCGCTCGTGGTCTCCATCGCCACCGAACGCGCCGCCCGCGGCGGCGTACTGGTCAAAGACCGCCTCGCACTGGAATCGATGCGCACGGTCGACACGGTCCTGTTCGATAAGACCGGCACCCTGACCAAGGGCGAACCCACCGTCACCGGAATCGAACCCCAGCACGGTCACCAAGAAGACGCTGTACTAGAACTGGCCGCAGCGGCCGAGGCCGACAGTGAACACCCTCTAGCCAAAGCCATCATCGCCGCAGCCCGGTCCCGTGCAGTGCAGCGCCCCCACGCCACGAACTTCTCCTCCTCCCCAGCCGTGGGGGTGAAGGCCACCGTGGACGGTGTCGTGGTCGAGGTCGGGGGTCCCTACCTGCTGGAACAACACGGGCTCGATGAGCTACCCATTGCCACCGACTGGCGCAGCCAAGGCGCGATCATCTTGCATGTCCTGACCGACGGGTCCGTGCTCGGCGCTCTGCGGCTGGCCGATGAGATCCGCCCAGAATCCTACGAGGCGGTCAATGCCCTGCACGCCGCCGGCGCCCAGGTCGTGATGATCACCGGCGATGCCCAAGCTGTCGCCCACACCGTGGCCGCCGAGTTGGGCATCGACCGTGTCTTCGCTGGGGTCCGACCCGAAGACAAAGCCGCCAAAGTCGCCGAGCTACAAGCCGAGGGCCGCAAGGTGGCCATGATCGGTGACGGCGTCAACGACGCACCCGCCCTCGCCCGTGCCGATGTCGGAATCGCGATCGGTGCCGGTACGGACGTCGCGATCGGATCCGCAGGAGTGATTCTGGCCAGCTCAGACCCCCGCTCGGTGCTCTCCGTCATCGACCTCTCACGCGCTTCCTACCGAAAGATGAAACAGAACCTGTGGTGGGCCGGAGGCTACAACCTGATCTCCGTGCCCCTGGCCGCAGGCGTGCTGGCACCAATCGGGTTCGTGCTGCCCATGAGTATCGGGGCGCTACTCATGTCAGCATCAACTGTCGTGGTAGCGCTCAATGCGCAAATGCTGCGCCGCCTCGACCTGACCCCAGCACACAGCACCACCAAATTCCTCGCCCACCACACCGACGAACCCTCCTCGACGCTGCCCCACCACCAAACCCCAATTCACGAACCAGGAGCACAGAGATGACCACCAAAACCCAGCCAGAAGCAACCCCCACAACCAAAGCCAGCCGTGGCTATATCAGCGACAAAGACCGCTACCTCGCACGCCTCAAACGCAGCGAGGGCCAGGTCCGCGGCATCCACCGCATGGTCGAGGAAGACGCCTACTGCAGCGACATCCTCACCCAAGTCAGCGCCCTCACCTCCGCCCTACAAAACGTCGCCCTAGGCCTCCTAGACGATCACCTCAAACACTGCGTCGTCGGCGCCGCCAAAACCGGCGGACCAGAGGCCGAAGAAAAAATCACCGAGGCCTCCCTCGCAATCTCCCGACTCGTCAAATCCTGAGAATGTGAACCCATGACAGAAACGGGTGATCGCGATGGGTGGCGATTGGGGTCAACGACGCCCCGGCGCTAGCGGCTGCCGATGTGGGGCTGGCCATGGGTTCCGGAACGGATGTGGCGATGGAAAGCGCCGGGGTCACGCTCCCGGGTGGTGACCTGACCGGGATCGTGCACGCACGCAGTTTGTCGCAAAAGACGATGCGTAACATCCGACAAAACCTGATCTCTTTGCGTTCATGTACAACAGCGCCGGCATCCCCATCGCGGCCGGAGTGCTCTACCCGGTCTTTTGGTTGTTGCTCTCTCCTATCATCGCAGCGGCCGCGATGGCTCTGTCCTCGGTCAGCGTCATCGCAACGCACTGCGCTTACGCACTGAGAAACTCTGAGTGCACCCCTCACCCGCGTGAAAGTGACCTCGCAATGACACCAACCGGAGGTACCCACACCCCGGGGTATGCCAGCACCAAGGATTCTCAGATCAAGACTCCAACGCGCCGAAGGCCAGGTGCCAGGGGTGCAGCACCTAGTGCCGCCATCGCGCGTGGGACCGATGCGGTCACAGAGGTTTGTGTGACGTCACTGGCCCGATTCGGGCATCTGCTCCATCTCATCTATCTCGCTCTGCTGAGCTTCGATGATGGTTCCGGCCAGGTCGACCGCTTCGGTGTTCAGGCCTTCGTCTTGTTGGGTGCGGGACATACTGATCGCGCCTTCATGGTGCTCGATCATCATCTCTAACCAGATCGTGTCGAACTGTTGGCCATGCGCGTCAATCATGTTTTGCATATCGCCCGGGCTCATCATCCCCATATCGCCCAAATCGCCCATCCCGGTCGAAACGTCCACACCCCAGTCCAGCAGCCAACGTCCCAAACAAAGTGGGTCCCCCGCTCCTGCCGCGCGGATGTGCAACAGGCCCGTGGTCGGTGGCAGGACTAGGCGGCCGCTACGGGACTCTCCAACGAGGAAAGCACTGTCTACACACCCCAACAGGTATCAAATGTCACGTTTCGATAACGTGCCAAAGACTCGGCGCACCAGGAACCTACAACCACACACACCCCCATGACCGATGGGGGACCGGCTATCGGGGCGGTGCTTTGTAGCACAGGTCGGGGTCTGCATCGTCGAGCCCGTAGACGATACCGACGGATTCCCACCCGAGGCGGTCCAGTACCGCTTGCATGGGCGAGTTGGAAAAAGGTTCGTAGACGTGAACAGCTTCTCTGTGCTGCGCTGAGCACTTGCCGTGTCCAGCAGCATGCTCGCCACACCGCAGCGTCGAGCGCTTTGCGTACCTGAAGCATTTCGATGGAGTCATCCCGAAGAACGTGGGATTCATCACCGAGAACCCGACGATGCTGCCGCGCTGCACAACGATGCGCGTCCCTCCTGAGCTAATCCAACGGAGCGCTGTAACCCGAGTCTCCTCGGACGGCTGTTGCAGCACGTCAGCGACGCCATCCATGTCACCGGTCATCGCGGCACGAATCGCAAAGTCAGCCATGCCCTGAGATTAATGGGTTCCCCAGGACGGCACCGGGATCGGTGACCGGGATGGGGTGCCCGTACGGCACGGGCCGAAACCTCAGAATCACAGGTGCGGAGCCACGTCTGATGGCGCCCCCTCCCCCGGTGTCAACGCACTATTCGCAACCTGTCAAGCGGCCACGCCGTGCACGTTGGTATGAAACATACAAGGGGCCCGTTTTGGAAAAGTAGGAGCCATCTCGACAACCAGTTAGAAGTTGGTCGCCATGTTTGTAAAGCGGCTGTAGTGTCCCTGGAAAGCGACGACGATCGTGTCAGTTGGCCCATTTCTGTGCTTGGCCACAATGACGTCGGCCTCCCCCTCGCGGGGCGATTCTCTTTCGTACATAGATTCGCGGTGCAGCAATATCACTACATCCGCATCCTGCTCGATGCTGTTGTGCACCGCGATCCCATTGGCAACGAAGTTGTGCCCACCGAGCACGGTCGCGTCAAAGACCTCCTCGACTCCGTCGGGCTCGATACTCGTGATCTGATCCCAGAGGACATCGTTGACGGCCCTCAATTCCAAGGCGGCGCTGTCGAGCACTTCCGCGATGCGGCCTAGGCGCTCACGCGATGGCGCGCTCTTGTACGGAGCCGATCCGCAGTGTTGGGTCCCGAGCTGCGCCTGGAAGTCGCGCGTCGTCATGCCTTGGGTGAGCATCTCGTCTCGGATGTCGTCCCACACCTCGACAGGAACGGTGTCAACGTTGGTGTTGCCCTGTCGGTGACGAATGATCGCCAGCAGGGCTGCCGCGGGCACAGAGCGTCCGCCAAAAACGCCGATCTCTTGCAGGAAGCGACGCTGGCTGTCGGGTCCCGAGATGTCGATCGTGTATCCGTCGCGATAGCTGGTCTTGGTGACACGGGTGCGCGTAGAGATACCGAATCGAAGCAGGAGCAGAGACAGGTCATCAACGAGGCGACGGCTTGTTGAGGCGTAGTAGATGCGGCCACCCTGCTGGCTGGCGTTGACCGTCACGGACCCATCGGTGGCCCAGATGTGGTGCAAGAACAGAGCGATCTGACGCTTAGAGGCGCTGAAAACCTCTTCCGGCACGAACTTGTCGGGGCTCCGCAGACCAAAGACCCCCAGCCCATCGAGCCACTCCGCGATCGGATTGCGCCTGCCCCGGGCCAACCTTAACGTTGCGCGAAGCCTGAGAGTGGTGCATCGAGCTGCCGGATACTCATCACGCACGGCAACGACGCCGAAGGTCAGGACAGCAGCCTCGACAGCGCGGAGATTTTCCTGATCAACAGAGGCATATCTCAAGGGTTGGCGTTTCAGCATCGATCCGTCGCCCAACATGTGGGCCAGGAGGACAAGGTGATGGTCGTTCTTCCAGGGATTGTCCTCTTCGGGAGCGGGAACGTGTCGGGGAACAGCAATCCGATCGCCCTGACGCAGATCCCCTAGTTGCTTCCAGCCCTGATAGGTCAAGAACGGGTGGTTCTCGGTCGCGCGAAGCGTTTTGCCCGAGGACAACGTCAGCCGGAACACAGGTTTTGTCCCTGTCGAGAAGACGTGAGTCAGATGCCGGCGCACGTATCGCAGGGATTCATCGAGGGACCACACAGGCACATCGCGCACCCCTGACGCGTGCAACTCGCCAAGGGTCACCTCCGCCCCACTGTCCGCGCACAGAACGCGAGTGTCCGCCGTGAGACAGCCCGACTCACGCAGGTCCGACATCTGCGGCTTCTTATCGACCCGCTGCTCGGGGCCACGGTTGAGCTGCGACAACGCGATGACCGGGACCTCAAGTTCTTTGGCCAGCAGCTTCAACGCTCGCGAGAATTCGGCAACCTCTTGCTGTCGCGATTCGACGCGCTTTCCCGAGCTCATCAGCTGCAGGTAGTCGACGATCACGAGCTTCAAGTTGTGACGTTGCTTCAGCCGCCGGCACTTGGCGCGGATCTCCATAAGCGCCATGTTGGGGCTGTCGTCGATGAACAGCGGCATGTCCTGCAAGCGGCCCTGTGTCTCGGCGAGTTTGGTCCAGTGCCGATCCTCGAGCTTGCCCTTGCGCATGTGCTGTAGCGGGATCTCGGACTCTGCCGAAAGCAGACGCATGGTGATCTCGGTGCGGCTCATCTCGAGCGAGAAGACCACCGTCGGGATCTTGTGCTTGATCGCTGCAGTCCGTGCCACGTCAAGGGCAAAAGTCGAGTTGTGCGTCGGGATCATCGCCGTCCCGGCCAGGAAGAGGTGGTCCTCGTTGTCAACCTGTACGCAGCGAACAGGAACCCACTTCACCCTACGAACGGCGGTGATGAATCGTTTTTCTCGCGGAACGTCAGGTCGAGTTTGGCGCTCCTTCCGGTGCTTATCTTGCTTTGGCTTCAACCAGAAGACGTCGTCGGCTGGATCGAAGGTCAGCGTGTGCACACTGCACGAATCGTCACTCTCCCCGCGCACTTCCTGGACCGAGCGTCGACACGGATGACCCAGGCCCACGATCAACTCGTGGACGTGGTCTGTGAGGCGGGCCGAGGTGCAGGTGAACTGCACTTCACCGTATCCACCTAGGGTCCCGCCTGCGTCGAGGATTCCGGCGAGTAATTCTTGACGTTGACCGACTGACGAACGCTGAAACACCATCGGGATTCGCTTTGACTCGACGTCCCGCTCCGCTGTTCTGGTCGAAGCCTCCCCGCCAGTGCTATCACCGAGCCACGCGCCGAGCACATAAGGGGCCGCTGGAAGGTCGACTTCGGGAAGCGAGAGCGGACGAGTCACTGCAACCGAATGGTTGAAGGTGGTCCTGCCATTGACGCGGAGCGTTGCGGCAATCTGGGCCGTCGTGCGCACACTCTGAGCCGTCACCGTCCGCGGCTCCAGAACCCGGCGTGACATTCGATCAATCGCGGCCAATGCCGGCTCGAGCTTCACCTGGGTGTGTTCCTCGCGCGTCTGCGTCACCCACTGATGATCGGCATCCGCGACGATGGTGGACCCGTCGAAGAATTTCACTTCGTAACACCGATGCTTGTGCATGACATCGGTGGCGGCCGTGACCGTCGTCGCAAGCCCGTCGGCCCCCAACAACTGGTCCCCCACTCGGACCTCACCCATCGTCGTCCAACCGGTGGGTGTCGGCAGGGGGGTGTCCAGCGCCAATGCCTTCCCGACGGCTGGCCTGGCGGCCACGATGATCATCTGCCCGGGGTGCAAACCGTTCGTCAGTTCATCGAGGCTGGTGAATCCGGTTGGCACACCCACCATCTCTCCCGAGGAACCAGCGGCGTGCTCGATCTCGTCCAGTGTCGGCTCCAAGAGCTCCGACAGCGGGTGGTAGTCCTCACCCTTGCGGCGGTCGGCCACGCCGTAGACCTCGGCCTGGGCCATGTTGACGATCTCTTCGACATCACCCCCGCCCTGGGCATACCCCATCTGCACGATGCGGGTGCCGGCCTCGACGAGGCGGCGCAACATTGCGCGCTCGGTCACGATCTGTGCGTAGTAGGACGCGTTTGCCGCGGTGGGCACCGAGGCGATCAGTTGGTGCAGGAACGCCGTGCCGCCGACCCTGGTGAGGTCCCCCCGCTTGGACAGCTCGTCGGCCACCGTGATGGCATCCACCGGCTCGCCGCGGCTGAACAGGTCCACGATTGCCTCGTGGATGGTCTCGTGGGCAGGACGGTAGAAATCGATGGACTGGATGATCTCCGAGCACTCACCGATCGCGTCCTTGGACAGCAACATCGAGCCCAAAACGCTCTGCTCGGCAGCTATATCCTGAGGCGGGACGCGATCTTGGGCCGTAGGGTCGGGCATCGTCGCAAAGGCCTGATCCATCTCGCTCAGCGACACCCTGATCTCCTCGTCCTCGTCGGGTTACTACTTGATCACGAGCCGCCGACAGACCACACCTACGACGTAGAACTACCCGGTCGCGACACGTTACGACCGCATCCGCTCACCCCCAAACCGGCCCTGTTGACGAACTGGGGATAACTCGTGCAGGTCCACAGCACAACGGTGCACAGCCTGTGCACTTGGTGTGGACAACTAAAAAACTTCCGTCACATCAATCCACTGAGCAGCAACGATGCGGCCAACGCCTTGTGGACAAAAAGAAGTTGCGACAGATGCCAACTACGTCCAGTGGTCCACACCCTTTGCGTCCCACCGGTCACGCCTATGCTCATCTGTCGTGTCACCACCCCGCGACCCCAAGGCCGCCGATCAGCGTCGCGAGATCCTGCGCCTAGCCATTCCGGCTTTCCTCGCACTCGTCGCCGAGCCCCTCTTCCTGCTCGCGGACTCGGCCATCATCGGCTATCTCGGCACCACCTCTTTGGCCGGTCTCGGCGTCGCCACAGCCGTCCTGCTGACCGCCGTGGGCGTCTTCGTCTTCCTCGCCTATGGCAGCACTGCGATCGTCGCCCGACGAGCCGGAGCGGGCGACCTCCCAGGGGCCATCGGCGCCGGCATCGATGGCATGTATCTGGCCGCCCTCCTCGGAATCCTCACCGCCGCAGGCCTGATCGCCACCGCCCGCCCGATCGTCGAACTCTTCGGCGCCTCTCCCGAGGCGGGGCAGGAGGCGGTGACGTATCTGTCCATCTCGGCCTACGGCATACCCCCGATGTTGATCGTGCTCGCGGCCACCGGCGTGCTGCGCGGACTGCAGGACACCAAGACCCCGCTCATCGTGGCGGTCTTTGGATTCAGTGCCAACGCGGCATTGTCGCTGCTCTTCGTGCACGGCCTCGGCTTCGGCATCGGCGGCGCGGCGTGGGGCACCGTGATGGCACAGACCGGAATGGCCATCGCGCTGGCGGCGGTCGTGCTGCGCGGCGCCAAGCGCGAATCTGCTCCGCGCTCCTTCCATCCGGGCGGCGTGCTCACGGCAGCTCTGGGCGGGATACCCCTCATCATCCGCACTCTCTCGCTGCGGGGCACCTTGCTCGCCACTACCTGGGTGGCGGCCGGGCTGGGCGACGCTGACCTTGCCGCCTTCCAGGTGTCCATGACGGTCTGGAACGCCCTCGTATTCGCCCTCGACGCCCTTGCCATCGCCGGTCAGGCCCTCACGGGCAAGTACCTCGGTGCCGGGGACCTGATGCGCACGCGCGCGGCGGTCGCCACCATGCTCCGCTGGGGAGTGTGGTTCGGGGGCATCCTGACCATCGCCATCCTGGCGCTGCACCGCCTGATCCCACTCGGCTTCTCGAGTGACACGGACGTGCGTGCCGGCATCGCCGCGGCACTGATCGTGGTGGCAATCGGTCAGCCCATCTCCGCCGTCGCATTCGTCCTCGACGGGGTGCTGATGGGGGCAGGCGACATGTGGTGGCTCGCCATCGCTCAGACCATCCTCTTCGTGGCCTACCTCCCCCTGCTGTATGCCGTGTGGGCCTCCGGCGTGGAGGGCACGCCCGGCCTGGTGTGGCTCTGGGTGGCCTTCACCGCGTTCATGGCGATGCGGGCCATCACGATGCTGCTGCGCGCCCGCGGGGACACGTGGATGGTTGTCGGCGCCACCCGCTGATGCGAGGTCGCGACACCCTGGCCACACTGGTCACATGGCGACATACCCCCTAGAGCTCCAGAGCCCGTCGGTCACCGTGCCCGACGGCACCGCCAAGCGGCTGCGGATCTTCAACGCGATCATGGGGGTGCTGCACTTGGGCTCTGGGTCCGCGATGATCGCGCTGGCCAACGATTTCACCCTCCCGGTGTCGACCTTCGCCCTGAACGGCCCGCCCGGGACGCCGCTGTCCGAGGGGGTGACCAACTCGGTCTTCGAGTTGCCGCTCGGCATCGCGACGGCGTCGTTCCTGTTGCTGTCAGCGTTCTTCCACTTCCTGATCGCTTCGTCCTGGGGCTTCCCTCGTTACGTCAGCGAGCTCTCCCGAGGCCGCAACCGGTTCCGCTGGATCGAATACAGCCTGTCGTCCACGCTGATGATCCTGCTGATCACCCTGGTGTTCGGGATCACCGACATCGCTGCCCTGATCGGGCTCGCCGTCGCCAACATCGCGATGATCCTGTTCGGCTGGTTGATGGAGATGGCCAACAACGGGCTGATGCACGCCAAGGATGAGCAGCCGACCCGCGGCGAGCGCGCCTGGTGGACGCCGTTCTGGTTTGGTTGCATCGCCGGCATCGGCCCCTGGCTGGCCATCGCGGCATACCTGATCGTGAACGTCGGCGTCGAAGGCGGGGAGGGCCCCCCTGGATTCGTCTACGGAATCATCATCACGATCTTCCTGTTCTTCAACAGCTTTGCTCTCAACCAGTGGCTGCAATATCGCCAGATCGGCCGGTGGAGCAACTATCTGACCGGCGAACGCACCTACATCGTGCTGAGCTTGATCGCCAAGAGCGCATTGGCGTGGCAGATCTTCGCCAACACTCTGATCGGCTGACCCGCACCGTCCTGACATCCGGCCAGCCCTAAGTATGCCGCAAACATGCGCTGCGCATGTATAGCCTGCGTGACGCATGTTAGCCTGTGACGATGGGAACTTTCGTGCAGATCCGTGATCTTCCGGATGACGTCCATCGCACTCTGAAGGCTCGTGCGGCTGCATCTGGTGTCTCGCTGTCGGAGTACTTGCGGGCACTTCTGGCCCGGGACGCGTCCCGCCCGACGCCGGAAGAGTTGGCTCAGCGCATACAGGCTCGAGGTTCGACCTCGCTCGGCGAGCCCAGCGAGGTGGCAGTGCGCAGACTCCGAGACCACGGCGAGTGAGCGTTCTCGACACTTCAGCCATCGTGGATCTGCTCCTCGGTGATGGCGCTGCCCCAGCCGTCGAGCTGGTCGTTGCCAAGCGACCATGTGCCGCCCCAGATGTCGTTGTCTTCGAAACACTGGCGGTATTGCGTCGAGCCTTGGCCCGGGGAGCCATCTCCGAGCGTCGCGCTAATGCCGCCGTCATCGACCTGGGAGACCTGTCTGTGGAGCTGTTCCCCACTTTGGCGCTCAGAGAGCGGGCGTGGGAGCTCCGGAAGAACATGACCGCCGCCGACGCGCTGTTCGTTGCCCTCGCTGAAGCCCTCGACGAGCCGCTGGTGACTAAGGACAGCGGTATGGCCGCGGCTGCCACACGGCATACCGACATAGAGGTCATCGAGCTCGGCTGAGCACCGAAAGGCGGCCCACCCAGGGCGAAACAGCCAGCAGATGACCGATGTGCTCGCTCTCAACGCGTTGGCACCGTGCGACGGAGAGCACAACGGTCATCTGCGGGACAAGTCTCGCTCCGACTCCAGATAGACCGTCGCCTCGCGGCTGACCTGGGCTGACAACGAAGAGGTCCCACCCAGTAGCAACAGCCGGGTCGGGTCGAATCCCACCAGCGAGGCAGCCGTGGCCGCAGGCAGTGCTCCCGGCTCGGTCAGCAGCATTGGGTGCCCACCGCTGGCTGCCAGCGCCGCACCAGCAAGCGCGTCGGGATAGTCAAGCCCGGTGGCGATGAAAGCAGTCGAGCCGTCGTCAGCCAGCTCACCGATCAGGGCGGCCGTCTCGTAGCGGTCACTTCCGGCAATCCGGTCGACCTCGCCGTATGCAGACAGCTCGTCCTCAACCCCGGCGCTCACGGTCGTGTCTCCGCCCAGGATCACAACCGACTCCGGGTCCAGTTCAGCCAGCGCCGCAGCGGTCTCGCTAGGCAGCGAGTCGGCCTTGGTCAACAGCAGCGCCGATCCTCCAGCGCCAGCAACGGGGGCCCCGGCCAAAGCGTCCGGGAACATCTCACCGGAGGCGATGTAGACCGTGTCGCTGCTGAGGGGGATGGCCGCTGCGACCGTGGCCGCGGTGCCGTACCGCGTGTCCCCGGCCAGTCGGGAAGTCGGGGCGAGGCCATCGAGTTGCTCGACGACGCTCGCGGCGATGGCGTTCGTGCCGCCGAGCACCACG
>JBGTGC010000257.1:0-28083 GCA_041746935.1 Dermatophilaceae bacterium | reverse complement strand
GGCGCCGCTCCAACGGCTCCCGTCGGCGCTGGACGCCACGAACAGGGCGAACCCTGGTCCCCCGCCACCGTGGCCGACCACCACCGGAGGGGAACCATGGGTCATCAGACCGAGGCCGTAGCCGGCGTCCGGCGCCAACGGGTGGTCGGCAGGGACATCGACCGGCAGGGCCTGCGTCAAGGCACCAGGAACCTCGCCACCCAGGCCTCCCCGCATGATGAGCGCCAGGCCGCGGGCTGCTTCGCCGGCGTTCGCGGCGAACGTGCCGGTGTAGACCCACCCGGGGTGATAGCCGCGCAACGCCTCGTCGATCGCGGGATGCTCACACCAACGCCAGTCCTCGGGCGCGGCGAACGGCCGCGTAGACAGCCCCAGCGGCTGAAAGACGAGCCGGTCGAGCACCTCGTGGAAGCAGACGCCGTGTCGAGCCTCAAGCGCGAGGCGCACCAATAGGTAGCCGATGTTGGAGTACCGGAACTGACCCGGTCCGCTCAGCCGGGCCCGTTCGAGTACGTCCTCCACGGGCCAAGGAACACAACGATCAGTGACGGCCTGCACGTAGTCTGGCCAAGCGCCGTAGTCGTCCAAACCCGACCGATGGGCCAAAAGAGAACGGACCGTCAGCGGGGCGAGCGCATCCGGCAGGCGTGGAACCAGCACCCCGATCCCGATGTCAAGATCGAACGACAGGCACGCAGCGGCCGCCGTATAGGTCTTGGCGACGCTGTACACCGGAACGACGGACTCTCCCACGTGCGCAAGTATGTCCGACCATCCCGAGCGGCACCTGCGCTCGGCCGACCGTGGGTGCAGCCCCCGAAGGCGGTGCCGACTACTCCGCAAGCCGAACGCTGACTGGGAACACCGCAGGTCAGCGCGCTAGCTGGCCCGAGACGTCCCTTAGCCCCTGTCCGGTGCCGATTCCCGCAGGGGTGCGCTAACTGGGACGACCCATCTGAGTCAGGAAGCCGTGATCCATAACTTCGTGTTCACCGACGAGCAGGACATTCAACCGGTCGCTCGGTGACGATCAATTCTGGACGAGCTGACACCGGCTCCAAACTAGGCGTACGAGGAACGTCCGAAACCCTGTTCAGTGATGGGGGTGGCCGAAACCCTTCACGACCCCGTATTTTCGGACACCAGCCAAACTGTCACGACTGCCCCAGGCCCATCAAGATCTTTCGCGCAACCGGATCGTGGGGGCTCGTTGCGTCCGCCGGGTGCGGCTACGTCCGGCGAGCATCTGCAAGCTTCAAGGCGGCCAGAGGCATTCCAGTCTGACGACCAAAGCCACTTCCAGCCTGTCCGTCCGTCAGCCCAACGCGTCTTCGCCCACATGGGCAGCGACAGCGTTGCGCCCCGGGATGCCACTCACCCCGCCTCCGCGGCGAGCGCCTGAGCCGCAGAGGTAGACGTTCAGATCAGCGGTTTCCACACCCCACGAACCGACCTCCTCAACGGACTCGGCATACGGCCACTGCAGGTCGCCGTGGAAGATGTGCCCGCCGGGCATCCCGACGGATGCCTCGACGTCCAGCGGGGTCCGCACGTCGATGGTGCCGGGATCCAACAAGCATTCCTCCAAGGGCTCCGCCAGCACGCTGTTGATCGAGGCCAGCGTTGCTTTTTTGGCCCGTTCGCGAGCACCGTCGGGATCGTCTCGAAACAACCGTGCTGGCATGTGTAACCCGAAGAGTGTCAGCGTGTGCGCTCCCGAGGCGGCCAGACCTGCATCCAGGATCGAGGAGTCGGACAGCGAGTGGCAGTAGACCTCGCACGGAGGCACGGCCGGGATCTGCCCGCGTGAGGCCTGCTCGAAGGAGGCCTGCAGGTCGGCATACCCCTCATTGATATGGAAGGTGCCGGCGAACGCTTGCTCTGGGCTGACATTGGGGTCTTCGAGGCGGGGGAGTCGCGAGAGCAGGACGTTGATCTTAAGTTGTGCGCCCTCAGGGGCGGGGTTTCGGGCGGGCTTGCCGCGCAGGCGTCGCAGCACGGTCGGGGCGGCGTTGACGAACACCGAGTCGGTTTCGACGACCTGGCCGTCGGCCAGCCGGACGCGGGCCAACTCGCCGTCGGTTTCCAGGGCGGTGACCTCGCAGGACAGCCGCACCTGGGCCCCGGCTTGGACCGCCGTGTAGTGCAGCGCGTCCGTGACCCGACCCATGCCGCCCACGGGGACATCCCAGTCGCCGGTCCCGCCACCGATGACGTGATAAAGCAAGCAGCGGTTGGCCAGCAGAGTGGCGTCGTTCGCGCCTGCGAAAGTCCCGATGAGTCCGTCGGTCAGGGCGATTCCGCGCACCGCGTCGCCGCGGAAGCGCTCTTCGAGGGTCTTGCCGATGGGACGGGCAAAGAGGGCGTCCCATGCGCGCTGACCGACCATGGCCCGCACGTCACCGGCGGAGCGCAGCGGCTCGAGCATGGTGGGGAAGAGGCGCTGAGCGACCTCGCCAGTCATCGCGTAGAACTCATCCCAGGCCGCGGCGTCATCACCGAGGTCTCGGGCCGTCCGCGCCGGATCGGCGTTATCCACCAAGATCCCGCCGTTCCCGGTCGGGGTGTAGGAGGAGATACGTCGGCGGTGCAACTGCAGATTGAGCCCGAGCTCGTCGATGATCTGCTGCGGCATGAGCGACACCAAATAGGAGTATGCCGACAGCCTGGCTCCGTATTCGGGGAAGACCTGGGCGGAGCGGGCCGCCCCGCCAATCACCTCTGAGCGTTCCAGCACCAGCACGGAGCGCCCGGCTCGGGCAAGATAGGCCGCGCAGGTCAATCCGTTGTGGCCGGCACCGATAACCACCGAGTCGTAGCGCATCGGGCCACCGTAGCGGGGTCTCGGTCCTGCTTCGACAGCGCGCTCGAGGAGGCTTTCCATTGGAATCACCGGTGCTACACGTCAAGGGTGAGGTCCTGATCGGACCGCAGGAGTCAACGGACGAACTGTGGGTGATCGAGGGCCGGGTGACTTTCACAGCGCCGACGTCGGGGGAGGTGTTCACGGTGAACGGCTGGGTGCTGCCCGGCCTGGTTGACGCCCATTGCCACGTCGGCTTGGAGTCCCACGGTGCCGTCAGCGACGAGGAGGCGCTGAAGCACGCGCTGACAGAGCGCGAGGCGGGCGTGCTGCTCCTGCGCGATGCCGGAAGCCCCGCGGACACCCGGTGGATCCAGGAGCGAGAAGATCTACCCGAGCTGATCCGGGCCGGCCGGCACATCGCGCGCACGAAGCGGTATCTGCGCAACTACGCCCACGAGATTGAGCCTGAGTCGCTGGTGGACTACGTCCGCCATGAGGCGCGAAACGGGGACGGCTGGGTGAAACTGGTCGGTGACTGGATTGATCGCGATGCCGGGGACCTCACCCCGTGTTGGCCCGTGGACGTGCTCACGAGGGCCATCGCGGCCGCCCACGAAGAGGGCGCTCGGGTGACCGCGCATTGCTTCGGTGAGCAGGTTCTGCGCGACTTCGCTCAGGCGGGCACCGACTGCATCGAGCACGCGACCGGCCTCACCGACGACACCATCGACACGTTCGCCGAGCAGCAGATCTCCATCGTGCCGACCTTGGTCAACATCGCCAACTTCCCTGCGTTCGCGGACGCGGGAGGGGCCAAGTTCCCTGGGTATGCCGCGCATATGCGTGACCTCTACGAGCGCCGGTTCGACACGGTGGGCAAGGCCCGCGAGGCTGGGGTGCCGATCTTCGTCGGCACGGACGCGGGTGGACAGTTGCCGCACGGCTTGGCGGCGCGTGAGGTCGAGGCGCTGACGTCGGCAGGCCTCAGCGTGTTGGAAGCGATCGATGCCGCGACGTGGTCAGCACGACGCTGGTTGGGTCGTCCCGGCATCGAGGAGGGCGAGCCAGCAGACATCGTGGTCTACGACGAGGATCCGCGCCAGGACGTGCGCACGTTGGCGGATCCGGCCCAGGTCATCTTGCGCGGCAACCTGATGCCGTGATTACCGCGCGCTCATCCGTCGCTGTAATTCGTTGCGCACCGCTGGCCATTCGGACTCGATGATCGAAAAGACCACGGTGTCCCGCAGGCTGCCGTCTGCCAGGCGTTGATGGTTGCGCAACACGCCGTCCTGTTTAGCGCCCAGGCGGGCAATCGCGGTGCGTGACTGGATGTTCATCCAGGCTGTCCGGAATGCCACGGCGATGCACCCCCATACCTCGAAGGCGTGTGTCAGCAGCAGAAGTTTGCTCTCGGCGTTGGTCCCGCTGCGTCGGGATGAGGCGGCGTTTTAGGTGTGACCGATCTCGACCCGCGTGTTGACGTGGTCTGGGTCTATAAAGGTCGTCATCCCGATAATTGCCCCGGTGTCCGCTCGCCGTCCGAGGCCGCTGCCACGAGCCCGTCGTGATGGTCTTCGTGCAGCGGCTCCAGCGTGACGACATTGCCCCCGAGTGTCACGGGTTCGAGGAAGGTCATGCGCGCCATGCTAAGACGTCTGGTTCGGCTGCGCGGTGCGCATCTGGCATGATGTCTGCGTACTCATCAGGCGCGGCCCTCTTTCCGCGCCCTGACGTGTCCACTTCGCAGTGATCGCATCCGCGCGTGCTTCCCCACGTGGTCTGCGCCCGCTCACCCAGACAAGAATGAGGAGACACCCACACGTGGCTGTCAAGATTCGCCTGAAGCGCATGGGCAAGATTCGTGCGCCCTTCTACCGTGTCGTCGTCATGGACGCCCGCGCCAAGCGCGACGGTCGTGCCATCGAAGAGATCGGCAAGTACCACCCGACGGCAGAGCCGTCGTTGATCGACATTGATTCTGAGCGCGCGCAGCACTGGCTTTCCGTTGGCGCTCAGCCGACCGAGCAGGTCCAAGCGCTGCTCAAGGTCACTGGCGACTGGGCGAAATTCACCGGGGAGGGCGACCCCGCCGGGACTCTGCGATTCGCGCCGCCACCGCCGGACAAGAAGGCCCTTTATGAAGCGGCCCTCGCGGCCGCAGACGGTGCCGACGCCAAGTCGGCCGGTCCCACCCGCAAGGCCAAGAAGGCCGACAGCGACGAAGCCGCCAAGACGCCTGAGGCCCCCGCCTCTGAGAAGGCCACCACAGACAAGCCCGCCGACGCAGAGCCGGCTGCTGAGGCACCCGCTGCCGAAGCCGACGCGCCTGCCGCTGAGCCGACCACGTCAGACGAGGCCAAGCCGGAACAGGCTTGAGCATGCTGGAAGAAGCGCTGGAACACCTGGTCAAGGGCATCGTCGACCATGACGGCGATGTCGTCGTGCGCCATAAGGCTGGGCGCAACGGGGATGTCCTCGAGGTGCGCGTACATCCCGAGGACCTCGGCCGGGTGATCGGCCGCCGCGGACGCACCGCAAGTGCGCTGCGCACCGTGATGACCGCCTTGAGCGACGGCCCGAAGGTGCGCGTCGACATCGTGGACACTGACCGGCAGCGTTGATCCAGCCCCTCAGTTGATGACCGGGGCACGCAACTCAGTGTTGGTGGCTCGGATTGGCAAGCCGCACGGCTTGCGCGGAGAGGTCAGTGTGCAAGTGCACACCGACACTCCTGACGACCGTTTCAGCGTTGGTTCGGTGCTGATGACCGAGCCCCCCGAACGAGGGCCTTTGGTGGTTGTCTCGGTCCGAGTGCATCAAGGCAGATACCTGCTGGGCTTCGACGGCGTCCAGGGGCGTAAGGGTGCCGAGGACCTGCGAGACACGCGCCTCTTCATACCAGTGGAGGCCTCGATGGCCCAGCCAAATGAGGCCGACCAGGTTGCGACCCAAGACTTCGTTGTGGCCGCCGAGCGGGGGGCGGACGCCGAAGCCTTCTACGAAGACGAGCTCGTCGGGCTGACGGTCCGACTGCTCTCGGGTGAGGTGGTCGGAGAGGTCAGCGGCCTGCATACCCGTCCCGCTCAGGACCTGCTTGAGATCACACTGTCGGGCGGCGGCACCGCCCTAGTGCCCTTCGTTGCTCAACTCGTGCCCACCGTGGACATCTCCGCAGGGGTGGTCGTCATCGACCCGCCCGCTGGCTTGCTGGAAGCAGGTCAGTGACGTGCGCGTCGACGTTTTCAGCATCTTCCCCGCCTACCTTGAGCCCTTGGACCAGTCGCTGATCGGTCGAGCTCGTAGCGACGGAGTGCTCGATGTCCGGGTGCACGACCTCAGGGACTGGACCAACGATCGGCACCGCACGGTCGACGACACGCCGTATGGCGGTGGCGCGGGCATGGTGATGCGCCCCGAGCCCTGGGGTGAGGCCCTGGATTGGCTGGCCGAATCGGCGGAGGGTCTCGATCCACCCACGCCGCACCTGATCGTCCCCGGGCCCGCAGGGACCGTGTTCACCCAAGCGATGGCCGCGCGATTGGCCGCAGAGCCGTGGCTGGCCTTTGCGTGCGGGCGGTACGAAGGCATCGATGAGCGCGTCATCGAGCACGCCGCGTCGGTCATGCCGGTCTCGGTCGTGTCGTTGGGCGACTACGTGCTCAACGGCGGCGAGGTGGCGGTCTTGGCCATGGTGGAGGCCATTGCGCGTCTGGTGCCTGGAGTGATCGGCAACGCCGAGTCCTTGGCTGAGGAGTCGCATACCGGTGGCCTACTCGAATACCCCGTCTACACCAAGCCACAGCGCTGGCGGGGCCGCGACGTGCCCCCGGTGTTGTTGTCTGGAGATCACCAAGCCGTGGCGTCCTGGCGTGATCGCCAGCGCAGAGCGCGGACGATGGCGCGTCGGCCTGACCTGTTGGTGCCCACCACGACGTTGGACCTTGACGAGTTCAGCCTCGGCGACGTCGGCCTAAGGAACGGCGACGTGAGTATTGCTGCGGCGGTGCCGGCTGATGCCGGCGAAATCCTGACGCTAGCGCGGGCATGTTGGCTCTCCGAGGCTCGTGATCACGACAGTTTTGCCATCCCGGCTCTGAACGAGAGCATCGGTGACGTCGGCGTGTGGTTGACGCAGTGGCATACCTGGGTGGTCCGTTCCCACGGCCGACTCATCGGCTCGGTTCGGGCCCGCCGAGCCGGTTCGTTGTGGGACATCGGCCGCTTGATGGTGGCTCCGGACCTGCAAGGACGGGGCTTGGGGAGGGCCCTTTTGGCGTATGCCGAGCAGGCCGCCCCGGAGGATGTGACCGGGTTCAGCATGTTCACCGGGGGGAATTCAGTAGCGAACCTGAGGATGTACAAGCGGGCCGGCTATCAGACGCGAGGACGCTCCACGTATGAGGGCGTGCCCACCGTGGAATTGCACAAACCCCGGGCCTGAGGCGTCGCCCTTTCCGAGCATTCGGCTCCCGACTGCGGGTGTGCGAGAATCATCGACGGTGTCCACGTCGGACCACCAGTCGTGCCCCTGCCACAGGGGGCGTGCGCGACGCACCGACGGGGCACACACCACATACACACAACCAGCCGGCATACCGGGTGGACAGAGCGCCGTGGGTGACCTGTGGCACCGACGAGGAAGCGAACCAGACCATGCACCAACTCGACAGCGTAGACGCAGCAAGCATCCGCGACGACATTCCGGACTTCCGCGGTGGCGACACCGTCAAGGTCCACGTGAAGGTCATCGAGGGCAGCCGCTCCCGTGTCCAGATCTTCCAGGGGATCGTCATCCGTCGTCACGGTGGCGGCATCGGCGAGACCTACACCGTGCGCAAGGTGAGTTTCGGAGTGGGCGTCGAGCGCACCTTCCCGGTGCATTCGCCCAACATTGAGAAGGTCGAGCTGGTCAGCCGCGGGGATGTCCGCCGCGCCAAGCTCTACTACCTGCGTAACCTGCGAGGCAAGGCTGCGCGCATCCGCGAGAAGCGCTAGTTGTCACCTGCCGTCGAAGGGCACACGTGTGAGCGAAGAGCAGCCCCGGGAGGTGGGGCCGCAGCCTAGGCACCCCGATGAGGGGGGCCCGGTCGTCGCGGCCACGACCCAGGAGGAATCCGCGGCACCGCCGCGAGCCTCGAACAAAGTCTGGGCTTTCGGGAAAGAGATCTTGTCGGTGGGTGCCATCGCTCTGGTCATCTCATTCTTGATCAAGACCTTCCTGGTCCAGGCTTTCTGGATCCCGTCGGGTTCGATGGAAAACACGCTCATCTACGGCGACCGCGTCGTGGTCAGCAAAATCCAAGCGGGACCGATGACCATTGATCGCGGCGACATCGTGGTCTTCGAGGACCCAGATAACTGGCTCCCGCCGGTGGTCCGGGCCGATCGCGGCCCCGTGCTCAATGGGGTGGTCAGAGGTCTGGAATTCGTAGGCTTGGCGCCAACAGGCCAGGGCAATCACCTCATCAAACGGGTGGTCGGCGTCGCTGGTGACCACGTCGTGTGCTGCGATGATCAAGACCGGATCACCGTCAACGACCAGCCTCTCGATGAGGACTACCTCTTCCCCGGTGACGAGCCGAGCATGCAGCCCTTCGACATCACGGTTCCCCCCGACCGGTTGTGGCTGATGGGTGACCATCGGGCGATCTCTGGGGACTCACGGGTGCACGACGACGGCACGGGTGCCACCGGTTCGGTTCCCACTGATCGGGTGGTTGGGCAGGCCATGGCCCTGGTGTGGCCGCTGAATCGCCTCGACTGGTTCCAGAACCCCCAAACGCTCAGCGACGTGGCGCAGGGGCCCGGACAGACCCCCCGCTGAATCGATGACGTCCGCCACGCGCAAGCCTGCCGTCTCTGGCCGCCCCTCCTTGCGGACGGAGCGCCAACTGCAGCGCGAGGGGTATGCGGTGTTGATCGGGATGGACGAGGTAGGTCGCGGTGCGCTGGCCGGGCCCGTCAGCGTTGGGGTTGTGGCGATCGACGTGGCCTCACGTGCTGCGCCACACGGGGTCAAGGACTCGAAACTGTTGACCAGTTCGGCCCGCTTGGCCATGGTGCCGAAGATCAAGCGGTGGGCGCTGGGGTGGGGCGTCGGGCACGCCAGCCCGGACGAAATCGATCAGTGGGGGATCATGACCGGCCTGCGTTTGGCGGGCGAAAGAGCACTGGCTGCGTGTGGGGTCGTCCCTGACGTCATACTGCTGGACGGAAATCACGATTGGTTGACGCGCCCTGAGCGGGTGGGCTTGTTGGCATTTGCCGAGCCGCCGACCGTGCACATCTCACCGGTGCCCGCCGAGGCCCCGGTGCGGACCATGATTAAGGCGGACATGCGCTGCTCATCAGTGGCCGCGGCCAGTGTCGTGGCCAAGGTGGCCCGCGATTCGATGATGGTGGACCTTCATGATTCGCACCCCTACTACGGCTGGAATCTCAACAAGGGGTATGCCGCTCCCGAGCACCGGGTGGCGTTGCGCCAGCACGGAACGTGTGATCATCATCGGCGGAGTTGGAATCTGATGCAGGTGACGCAGGAGGTGGGCCCCAAATGAGTGCTGAGGACTTGGAACGCTACGAGACGGACATGGAGCTGTCCCTCTATCGCGAGTATCGCGATGTCGTCGGACTTTTTACCCACGTCGTGGAGACCGAGCGCCGTTTCTACCTGGCCAACCAGGTCGACGTGCAGGTCAAAACGGGCCATGGCGAGACCTGGTTCGAGGTCACGATGGCCGACGCTTGGGTCTGGGACGTGTATCGACCCGCCCGCTTTGTGAAGAAGGTGCGGGTCATCACGTTCAAAGACGTCAACGTCGAAGAGCTCGCCCAAGCGGACCTGGAGATCCCCAAGACGGGCTTCAGCGACTGATCACTGGCCCCTTCCGCCGCGGCGGTGGCGCTCGTCCACACCTACTGAAGGCCTGTTGTGTCTTCCACAGATGGGCCATGGGAGACGCTCGGGGTGGTGCTCCGGAGTCAGGGTTGGCGGCGGAGGTGGTCACCATGACCCAGCGAGGTATGCCGCATCGAACGGCACGCGCGATCGGAGACCACGGCGAGCAGTTGGCCGTGGATCATCTTTGTGCGCACGGAGTCCAGGTCCTAGAGCGCAACTGGCGTTGTGACCTGGGTGAGATCGACATCGTGGGGATCGATGGTGACTCATTGGTCTTCTATGAGGTCAAGACGCGGCGTTCTACGCGCTTCGGCTCGCCCCTCGAAGCAATCACGGCTGCGAAGGCAACGCGGCTGCGCCGGCTGGCGGGGCGGTGGATGCACGAGCATGACCACAGCGCGTCCGCTGTCCGCGTTGACGTGCTCGGGCTGACCATGAGTGGACGCACCGTGGACATCGAGCACGTACGCGGGGTGTCCTGATGGGGTTCGCGGCCACGATCGGTGTGGCGCTGAGCGGGGTGCAAGGCCACGTCGTCGCGGTAGAGGCGCACGGCAATCAGGGGCTACCCGCGTTCGTGATCAGTGGGCTGCCTGATGCCGCCTGCGCTCAGGCACCGGACCGCATTCGGGCCGCCACGAGCAACGCCGGGGTGAGTTTGTCGATGCGGCGATGGACGATCAACCTCTCGCCAGCTAGCCTGCCAAAAGTCGGCAGCGGGTTCGATTTGGCGATCACGGTGGCCCTGTTGGCGGCTGATGGGAGCTTGCCGATCTCGGTGGTCGCTCCGGTGGCACACATCGGCGAGCTGGGCTTGGACGGCTCGATCCGGCCGGTGCCCGGAGTCCTGCCCATGACGATCGCGGCCTGCGATGCCGGCATCCGAGACGTCGTGGTGCCGCTGGCGAGCGCTCGGGAAGCCGATCTGGTCCCTGGTGTGCGGGTGCACGCGGT
The DNA here is from genome assembly GCA_041746935.1 of Dermatophilaceae bacterium. GTDB lineage: Bacteria > Actinomycetota > Actinomycetes > Actinomycetales > Dermatophilaceae > Ornithinicoccus. Next base: position 17,419 of record JBGTGC010000257.1, on the reverse strand, counting down.
GCGTGACCTGTCCGATGTGGCTCGGTTGTATCGCGCGTTGGCGGCTGGCCGACAGCCGGCTGACCTGGTGCCGGAGCAGTGTGAGGCTCCAGGTGCTGTCTTGCCTGACCTGGACGAACTGGTCGGCCAGGCCGAGGCTCGACTGGCACTTGAGATCGCCGCCGCTGGGCGGCACCACATGCTCTTGCTGGGGCCACCGGGGGCGGGCAAGACGATGCTCGCTGAACGGTTGCCTTCCATTCTGCCACCGCTGCAACCCAACGAGGCGTTGGAGGTCACCGGCATTCATTCCGTACTGGGGGAGTTGCCAACCGATGGGTCGCTGATCACGGCCGCGCCCTTTGTCGGTCCGCATCACGGGGCCTCGATGGCCTCGGTCATCGGCGGAGGCAGCGGTCGGGTGCGACCTGGTGCCGTCTCCCGGGCCCATCGAGGGGTCCTGTTTTTGGATGAGTCCCCGGAGTTTCGTCGCGACGTGCTGGACGGTCTGCGTCAGCCCTTGGAATCAGGCGAGGTCGTCATCGCTCGCGCGGACCGACACGTGCGCTTGCCCGCGCGATTTCAACTCGTCATGGCGGCCAACCCATGCCCTTGTGGTCAGGGCTTCGGGAAGGGGTTGGCCTGCCGTTGCACCCCCGCCGCCCGCCGTAGCTACTTCGGCAAGATCTCCGGCCCGCTGTTGGACCGCATCGATCTCAGGCTCGTCATGCTGCCCATCGGCCGCGGCGACCTCGGCCGGTTGGTGGCCGAGCGCAGCGCCGACGTGGCCGAACGCGTCGCGTCGGCGCGAACCCGACAACTCAAGCGATTGGACGACACCCCGTGGCAGGTCAATGCTCAGGTCTCGGGGGCCTATCTGCGCGATGGTCCGCTGCGGCTTCCGCGAGCGGTCACCCGAGATCTTGATGGGGCCATGGACACTGGTGCCCTGACTTTGCGTGGCTACGACCGGTGCCTTCGGGTGGCGTGGACCGTCGCGGATCTGGCCGACCGGGGCGAGCCGAGTCGGGCTGACACCGCGTTTGCGTTGACGTTGCGCGCCCCGGTGGGGACCGCCGCATGACTGGGCAACGCGTCCTGAGCGCGGAGCAACACGCCCGGATGGCCTGGGCACGCATCGCCGAACCCGACGACAAGACTGCGCGAGCCATGGTAGCCGACCTCGGATTGCCAGAGGCCCTGGAGATGGCCAGGAACGGCGTCTCGGGTCGTCGGGCCAACGCGGATCGCTTTGCAGCACGACTTCGAGATCTCAGCACCGAACGGGATCTGGAGATCACGGAGCGGGTTGGAGCCTCAGTGATCTTTCCAGACGACCCGGAGTGGCCCACAGGAGTCGATGACCTGGACTATCCGCCCTGGTGCTTATGGGTGCGGGGCTCAGGCGCACCGCTGGCGACCGTCACTGAACGCAGTGCAGCGATCGTCGGTGCCCGAGCCAGCACGTCATACGGCGAATACGTCGCGGCCGAGTTGGCGTGCGGCTTGGCGACCCGAGACTTCACCGTGGTCTCCGGGGCGGCCTTTGGCATCGATGCAGCGGCCCATCGTGGCTCGCTGGCCACCGACGGGTTGACCGTGGCGGTGCTGGCCGGAGGTGTCGAGCGTCCCTACCCTGCCGCCCACGCTTCACTCATCGCGCGGATCGCCGAGGTGGGTGCCGTCGTCAGCGAGGTGCCGCCGGGCTCGGCCCCCACTCGGAGCCGGTTCCTGGCCCGCAACCGGCTCATCGCAGCACTCTCTCAAGGCACGGTGCTCGTTGAGGCCGGGTTGCGCTCGGGCGCTCGCAGCACCGTCAGTGCCGCCATCGAGCTGGACCGCCCCGTGGCTGCCGTCCCCGGGCCTGTCACGTCGATGGTCTCGGCGGGATGTCACGAGGAGATCCGGACAGGGAAGGCGGTCTTGGTGACCGACGCGGCTGAAGTGGCGGAACTCTTCGGGCGATTAGGTGTCGACATGGCCGAGCCCAAGCAGGGTGAACTCAAGCTGAGTGATGACCTCGAGCCCGATGCCTTCCGGGTCTGGCAAAGCATCCCCACCCGACGTTCGATCACCGTGGAAGCCCTCACGAGCGCGGCGGGACTAGGTGTCGCTGAGGTGATGGGTGCCTTAGGCCAGTTGGAGGTGGCCAAGATGGCCAAGCGGACGACTCGTGGGTGGGCGCGGTGCGCCCCGTGATCGCGCGCACGCCGCATTCCGTTATCGCCCGGGCGGTGCGTGCCGCGCTGGGCCTCACGGTGGCCATGTCCCTCTTGGTGTTGAGCCCACACGCACGGGCCGACTCTCAGATCGATCGCGCGGGGTGGGCGAGCGACGACGACATCGCGGCGACGTTGACCACCATGCACAACACCGTCTCGGACCTGGCCGAGGGCATCGGCAACCTGCATGGGGCCCGTTCCTCATCCCGCGACGGCGCGATCTGGGCTTGGCCGTTGGCGGGGGCACAGGCGCCCCTCAAACCCTTCGATGCGCCAAGTAAACGTTGGTTGCCGGGGCACCGTGGGGTCGACCTCGCCGGATTCGAGGGATCGCCCGTGCGCTCGGTGGCCGATGGCGTGGTGTCGTATTCGGGTGAGATCAATGGCGTCGGCATTGTCTCGGTCCTGCATTCGGACGGCATCCTCAGCACCTATCAACCAGTCCTCGACCCACCGGCTCGAGGCAGATCCGTCCGTCAGGGCCAGCGTCTCGGCTCGCTGGGCTCGCAGGGTGGTCACTGCTGGCCGCTGAACTGTCTGCATCTCGGGGCTCGGATTGGTCAGGACTACATCGACCCCATGCTCCTGTTGCATGCCTGGGAGGTGTCGTTGCTGCCGAATACTTGATGCTCAGGCGCGCGGATGCGCCTGCTGGTATGCCGACCGCAGACGCGCTGTCGACACGTGGGTGTAGATCTGAGTGGTGGCCAAGCTGGCGTGCCCGAGGACCTCTTGAACGGTCCGGATGTCGGCACCCCCATCGAGCAGATGCGTCGCGGCGCTGTGCCGCAATCCGTGCGGTCCGAGGTCTGGTGTGTCGGGAAGGTGCGAGAGCAAGTCGTGTACCACGGCTCGCACCTGTCGCTGATCCACGCGTCGTCCGCGGCGTCCCAGGAACAACGCTGAGCCGCTGCCGTCCTGACTCAACGCGGGACGAGCAGCAGTGCAGTAGGCCTCGAGTGCTCGACATGCGGGCTGACCGAAAACCACCATCCGCTCCTTGCCCCCTTTGCCCAGCACCCGCGCCTGCATTTGAGAAGGGTCGATGTCGTCGACGTCGAGGCCGCATAATTCACCGACCCGCATGCCCGTGGCGTAAAGGAGCTCAACCATCGCTGCGTTGCGAACACCGATCGGATCGTTGTCGTCGCTGGCTACCGCGGCGAGGTCCATCAGAGCTATGGCCTGATCGGCAGCGAGCACATAGGGCAGATGTCGATTCTTGCCGGGGGCCTTCAGCCGTGCTGACGGGTCGAGGTCGATGCGTCCGGTTTGCTGTGCCCAGCCGAAGAACGTCTTGACGGCGGCGGCCCGTCGCGAGATCGAGGATCGGGCCAACCCGGCCCGCGATTGCGCCGCGAGGAAGGCCCGCAGGTGAGTCAACTCCACCGCTGGCAGCGCCACGACGCCCGAGGTGGCCAGCGAGTCGTCCAAGGCAGCGAGATCGCTGAGATATCCCCGGATGGTGTGGACGGATCGCGCCCGCTCGACCCTCAGGTACGACTCGAAGGCGGCCGTAGTTTCCCCGTCAAAAACCGCGCTATGAGATGCCTCGTCGTTCACCGATGTACCCCGGCCTTGAGTCGTGCGATGCCTTCGCGCAGCGTCGCCTCGTCCTTGCAGAAGGCGAACCGCACCAAGTTCCGCGCGTCAGCGGGGTCTTGGCAGAAGGCCCCGACCGGGATTGCGGCGACTCCGACCTCGCTGGGCAGCGCTCGACACCACGTCGCAGCGTCGTCGTCGGTGACGGCAGAGACGTCGGCGATGACGAAATAACTGCCTTGCGTGGGGGAGACCGCTATATCGAGGTCGCGCAGGGCCGCCACCAAAAGGTCCCGGCGACGCTGCATACTCCCCGCAAGATCGTTGAAAAAGGAATCGGGCAGCGTGAGCCCATGGGCGATCGCCGGCTGAAACGCCGCTGCTCCGGCGAAGGTCACGAACTGCTTGACCGCGGCGACAGCTGTGATGAGTGCGGCCGGGCCGTGCACCCAACCAACCTTCCAGCCCGTGGCCGAGAAAGTCTTTCCGCCCGACGACAGAGTGAGGGTGCGCTCTGCCATCCCCGGCAGGGAGACCATCGGGATGTGCTGGGCCGCGTCGAACACCAGGTGCTCATAGACCTCGTCGCACACCACGATGAGATCCCGCTCGCGAGCCAACGCTGCGATCTGCTCCAGCTCGGAAGCGGTGAAGACTTTGCCGCTGGGATTGTGCGGATTGTTCAGCACGATCATGCGGGTCCGCGGCCCCACCACACGAGCCAGATCCGCCGGGTTGAATGAGTGATCTTCCAGGTTGAGGGAGATCACTCGATGGGTGCCCCCAGCCAATGCGATGGCCGCGGGGTAGGCGTCGTAGGTCGGGTCGAAGGTCAGCACTTCATCCCCGGCCTCTATCAGCGCGAGCACACACGCCGCTAGTGCTTCGGTCGCCCCGACCGTGACTAGGACCTCCGTGTCGGGGTTGACCGAGAGGCCATAGAAGCGCTGTTGGTGAGCGGCGATGGCGTGCCGCAGGATCGGCATACCCCGCGCAGGCGGGTAGTGGTTCATGCCGTCCTGGATGGCCGCGATCGCGACCGCTTTGACCTCATCTGGGGTGTCGCTGTCGGGGAAGCCTTGGCCCAGGTTGATCGCGTCGTGTTCGAGGGCCAGCGCGCTCATCTCGGTGAAGATTGAGGTGCCGAAACCACGCATTCGGGTCACGATCGGCGACGTCATGATCACCACCGTAGACCGATACTGGTCCGGGATTTCGGACGCAGCGCCCGCGGCAGTACGCTGTGTGCACGTCTGTCCCCTGTGTCAGACGAATTCGCGCACGAACATACCGGCACTGTGCTGCCGGGGCACGCTTTCGCAGTCCTTCTCCTGATCGTAGGGGTGGGCGGAGGCGGTCGCTCGTGCCAGGACCAACTGCACACAACAGAAAGCGAGACCTCGGCATGGCCGTTGTCACCATGCGCCAGCTCCTCGAGAGCGGCGTCCACTTCGGGCACCAGACCCGTCGTTGGAACCCCAAAATGAAGCGCTTCATCATGACCGAGCGCAACGGCATCTACATCATCGACCTGCAGCAGTCGCTGACCTACCTCAACGAGGCCTACGACTTCGTGAAGGAAACGGTCGCGCACGGCGGGACGATCCTGTTCGTCGGCACCAAGAAGCAGGCGCAGGAATCCATCGCGGACCAGGCGACCCGCGTCGGTATGCCGTACGTCAACTACCGCTGGCTCGGTGGCATGCTCACTAACTTCCAGACCATCTCCAAGCGGCTGACCCGTTTGAAGGAACTGGAAGAGATCGACTTCGACGACGTGGCCTCCTCGGGTCGCACGAAGAAGGAACTGTTGATGATGCGCCGCGAGAAGGACAAGCTCGAGCGCACCCTCGGTGGCATCCGCGACATGGGCAAGGTCCCCTCGGCGGTGTGGGTTGTCGACACCAAGAAGGAGCACCTCGCCGTGACCGAGGCCCGCAAGTTGGGCGTCCCGGTTATCGCGATCCTGGACACCAACTGTGACCCGGACGAGGTCGACTACAAGATCCCCGGCAACGATGACGCCATCCGTTCGGTCACCTTGCTGACGAAGGTAGTCGCCGAGGCCGTTGCCGCCGGGCTGCTGGCCCGTTCCGGTGGAGGTTCCGAGGAAGGCGCAGAGGCCAACGAGCCGATGGCCGAGTGGGAGCGCGAGCTGCTCGCTGGTAGCGAAGAGCCAGTTGTAGTCGAGGCACCGGCTGAGGCCGCCGTCCCGGAGGCACCTGCTGATGCGGCACCCGCTGCCGAACAAACCGCCACCACTGAGCCGACTGGAGCGCCTGTTGAGGCTGAGGTTGTCGAGGAGGTTGCCGCCGTGGAAGCGCCGGTCGCCGCGGCTGAGGTCGTCGAAGAGGCCGCCGCGCCTGCCGCTCCCGAGGCGCCCGCTGCCGAAGAAAGCCCGGCCGAAGAAGCCCCCGCCGAGGCCGCAGTCGAGACTGCGACCGACGCGCCCACTTCCTGATTCATTCCTGGATAGCAAAAGGAGACACGCTCAACGATGGCGAACTACACCGCCGCAGACATCAAGGCGCTACGCGAGCAGACCGGTGCCGGCATGATGGACGTCAAGAAGGCGCTGGACGAGGCCGACGGCGACAGTGCCAAGGCTGTTGAAATCCTGCGCGTCAAGGGACTGAAGGGTGTGACCAAGCGCGAAGGTCGCTCCGCGTCCAACGGATTGGTCCGGGTCGACGTCAACAACGGCGTCGGCACCCTGGTCGAAGTCAACTGTGAGACCGACTTCGTGGCCAAGGGCGAGAAGTTCAGCGCTTTGGCCGATCAGGTCCTGGATCAGGCCGTGGCCACCCAGGCGTCGACCGCTGAAGAACTGTTGGCCTCAGACATGGGCGGACGCAGCGTCCAAGAGGTGCTTGACGAGGCCAACGCCACCATCGGCGAAAAGATCGAGGTGCGTCGTTTGGCGCGCGTCGGTGCCCCCGATGGCGGCTCAGTCGTGTCCTACCTGCACAAGACCAGCCCGGACCTGCCCGCGCAGATCGGTGTCTTGGTGGCGTCGCAGGGTGGGGAAGACGGCTTGGCCCGCGACATCGCGATGCACGTCGCCGCGTTCAGCCCCACGGTGCTGACCCGCGACGAGATCGACGCCGACACAGTCGCCCAAGAGCGTCGCATCGCCGAGGAGACCGCACGTGAGGAGGGCAAGCCCGAGCAGGCCCTGCCCAAGATCATTGAGGGCCGGGTCAACGGCTTCTTCAAGGAGAACGTGCTGCTCGACCAGGCCTTCGCCAAGGACTCCAAGAAGTCCGTGGCTCAGGTCGCCAAGGAAGGCGGCGTCGAGGTCACCTCGTTCGTCCGCTTCAAGGTCGGCGTCTGAACTAGCCCAAATTCACCGTAGAAGGCCAGGTCCACCACGGACCTGGCCTTCTTCTGTATTCCGGCATCAGGTCTCAGGACTCTTCCGGCTCGGCTAGGGTGCAGCGAACATGTCGGCTGCGATGCTTGCGGGGTGCCCGGAACCGAGGACCCCCGCATTGCTGCACAGATCCACCTCTGTATGGGTGAAGGCTCGGTGCTCAATGTCGGGGCTGGCCCTGGAAACTATGAGCCTGCCGGTCGCAGAGTCGTGGCGCTCGAACCTCTCGATGAGCCGCAACGCTGTGTGTGATCCAGCTGACCGAGTTGCCCCGATGAGCATCTCGGCTGCGCTCGGCTGCATCTCCTGGCGACGTCTGCCGCCTAAACGGACGTCTGCCACTTAGACGGACGTCTGCATTGATCGACCAATGCAGACGTCATCGCAGGTGGCAGACGTGCGGTGAGTAGATGTGCCACTGGGCGGCAGACGTCCGATAGGCTGCTAGGTGGCTGTGTGGCTGGCGACGGTGGGGCTTAGGTCAGGCGAGATGGTGGGGGCCCGTGCTCGGGCGAGCGGGGCACGGCACGTGCTCAGGCGTCGTCGAGGCCGATGTCCAGGACGGCAGCGCTGTGTGTGATCCAGCCAGCCGAGATGATGTCGACTCCCGCTTCGGCCAGGGCCGGAGCTGTTTGGGCGTTCACCCGACCGGAGGCTTCGACGACCATCGCACCGTTAACCATCCGCACAGCTTCTTCCGCCATCTCCGGTGTGAAGTTGTCGATCAGCACCGCGGTGACCGGGTCCTGCAGCAACTCGGCGAGTTGCTCCAGGCTGTCCACCTCGACTTCGATCGCCATCAGGTGACCGGCGGCTGCCTTGGCGCGCTGGACCGCCGTAGCAATGCTGCCAGCCACAGCGATGTGGTTGTCTTTGACCAGGATGGCGTCATCGAGGCCAAAGCGATGGTTGGCCCCACCGCCGGCGCGCACCGCATATTTCTCGACCGCGCGCAGGCCCGGAGTGGTCTTCCGGGTGCAGCACACCGACGCCATGGTATGTGCGATGGCGTCGGCGATGGTTGCCGTGGCTGTGGCGACCCCGCTGAGGTGTCCGAGGAAATTGAGCGCCACCCGTTCGCCGGTCAGGATCGAGCGGGCGCTGCCCGACACCGTGGCCAACACGTCGCCCGGCGCGACCCGGTCACCGTCGTTTCGGTATGCCGTGACATCCAGCGCCCCGATGCTGTCGGCTAACTGAAACGCGAGTCGCACCAGATCCAGGCCAGCGATAACGCCAGGCTCCCTAGCCGTGAGGGCAAACGTCGCCTGTTCGGTGGCGGGGATAAGGGCATCAGAGGTGACGTCGCCAGCGCGGCCCAGATCCTCCAGCAGCGCGGCACGCACCAACGGCTCGAGCATGACCCGAGGCAACGGGTTGAGCGTCATACGTCAGCCCCGACGGGTTGGCTTAGTTCGCCAATGGGAGCGGTAGCGGATTGGCTTAGGTCGGTGATGTGCGCCGTCGTATGCCGTCCGCTGGGGTCAGTCTCCGGGTAGTCCGAGCGCAAATGCCCGCCCCGGCTCTCCTGCCGAGTCATCGCGCTGCGGCAGATGAGGAGCGCCATCAACTCGTGGTCGCTCAGGCCGTCCACACCAACGGCATCGACACATTCGGTCAACGACGCACTAGCGTCGGCGAGCGATTCAGCCGAGCGCACGACGCCGGCAGCCGTGGTCAGCAGCGTCCGCAACGACAGCCGAGATTCATCGCTCTCTTGCGTCGGCTCCGAGCCCGCGTCAGGCAGATCGGCAGCAGCCCGCAACTCGGTGGCACCGACATCTTCGGCTACCCACCCGGCGCAGACGACGGCTTCGAGCAGTGAGTTGCTGGCCAGTCGGTTGGCGCCGTGCAGGCCGGTGCTTGCGACCTCACCGACCGCCCAGAGCCCGGGCACGTTGGTGCGGCCCTGGCGGTCAACCGTGACGCCGCCACACTGATAGTGCGCGGCAGGGTGCACCGGGATCGGCTCGGTCGCCGGATCGATGCCAGCCGACTTGCAGGCCGCATCAATGCCGGGGAAAACGGTGGAGAAGCGGTCACCTAGGGCCTGTCGGGCGTCGAGGAATACCCGACCCCCTGCGGTCAGCTCGGCCCAGACCGCGCGAGAAACAATGTCGCGCGAGGCGAGGTTGTCACACGGCAACGGCTCGCCCTGGGCATCGATCAGGATGGCTCCCTCGCCGCGGACAGCCTCGCTGACCAGCGGCATCGGGTCCAAGCCAGCATCCAGCGACGTGGGATGGAACTGCGCCATCTCCAAGTCGCGCACGTGGGCTCCCACCCGGACGGCCATGGCTAAGCCTTGACCGCGAGCCCCTAGGGGATTCGAGGTATGCCGCCATAGGGCTCCGTAGCCTCCGGTCGCCAACACCACGGCCGAGGTAGCCAAGACCTCGATGCCATGTTCGGATTCGATCTGCAGACCGATGACGCGAGGCTGGTCAGCGCCGTGTCCGCCAACAGCCTGTTCGCCACCACCAGAGGTTTCGTCGCCACCCACCAACACCCGCAGGGCGCGAGTGTGCTCAAGCACGGTCACGGACGGCATCGCTCGGACGGCCTCAACGACCGCCCGCAGGATCTCGGCACCGCTGCCGTCGCCGCCGGCGTGCACGATCCGGTTGCGGGAGTGGGCTCCCTCAAGACCGAGGCGCAAACTCCCGTCAGGCAGCCGGTCGAAGTCGGCGCCGATGGTGGCAAGTCGCTCGACCGCGGCGGGTGCCGCAGCGGTGATGGCGTCGACCACCTCTGCGTCACAGAGTCCAGCACCCGAGGCCATCGTGTCTGCGGCGTGCAGCGCAGGTGAGTCGTCTGGCCCGAAGGCTGCGGCGATGCCACCTTGGGCCCAGCCCGTCGCCGCTTCAGTCCCAAGGGTCCCAGTGGTCAACACCACGCAGGGTTGGGGCGAGAGATTGAGCGCGGTCATCAGCCCAGCCAGGCCAGCTCCGACGATGATCGGTGCCGGGGGGATGGTCCGCTGGACGCTCGTCATACTTCGAGCATCCGGGTCACGGCCAGCCGCGCGCGTTCGGCCATTTCGGGATCGATGGTGACCTCATTGGTCATCGTCTCCAGGCTGCGGCGGATCGTGGCCAGGCTGTTGCGCTTCATGTGCGGGCACATGTTGCAGGCCCGGACGAACTCGATCTCCGGGTGCTCGGCGGCGATGTTGTCGCTCATCGAGCACTCGGTGATCATGGCGACCTGAGCGGGGGAGCGGGTGACCACGAAGTTCAGCATCTGAGCCGTGGACCCCGACATGTCGGCTTCGTCGATGACCTCCGGCGGGCACTCGGGGTGGGCAATGATCGTCGCCTCTGGATAGTCGACACGCAGCTGCTTCATGTCGGCGGCGGTGAAGCGCTCGTGCACCTCGCAGTGACCGGCCCAGGTCACGACCTCGACACCGGTCTGGCGCGCGATGTTCTGAGCCAGGAACTCATCCGGGATCATGATGACCTTGGGGACGTTCAGCGATTCGATGACCTTGACGGCGTTTCCCGAGGTGCAGCAAATGTCGCTTTCGGCTTTGACCTCGGCCGAGGTGTTGACGTAGGTCACAACCGGCAGACCGGGGTTCGCGTCGCGCAGCGCTCGGACGTCGGCACCGGTGATCGACTCGGCCAACGAACAACCGGACCGCAGATCCGGGATCAACACCGTCTTGTCGGGGTTGAGCAACTTGGCGGTCTCGGCCATGAAGTGGACGCCGGCCAACACGATGACGTCAGCGTCGACGGTCTGCGCCTCGCGGGCCAAGGCCAGGGAGTCTCCGACGATGTCGGCCACGCCGTGGAAGATCTCGGGCGTCTGGTAGTTGTGCGCCAGGATGACTGCGCTGCGTTCTGTCTTCAGGCGCTCGATGGCTTCGATCTCGGGGGCGAAGACCGCCCACTCCACCTCAGGTATGACGTGGCGCACGGATTCATAGAGCGAGTCGGTGGGGATCAGAACAGGGGACTTGGACACGGTGTTGCCTCCGGCCGGAACCTAGGGGTCTTATGCTGGGACTGAGCATATGTCAGGGTGCTGACTATATATGCTGACTATGAGCATTACAACTCGACTACAGCGAGTGGTCCGGCGCGGGGAGGCGGAGGGAGTTGCGGATCTGCGCGAGTCAGCGCGTGCGGGTCACCGGAAGTTTGGTGCCAGCGGCGCTGCGCTCGTCCAAGATCTCCCGACGAAAGGCATACAGCTTCGCGGGCCTGCCCCCGGTGGCCTGATCGGTCTCGCCAGTTTCTTCGACCAGTTCCTGCTGGGTGATCAGCCGGCGGAAGTTCTGCTTGTGAATGGGTTGCCCCGCCAGAGCTTCAACGACCGACTGCAGATTGCCCAGGGTGAACTGGTCCGGCATCAGCTCGAAGACCACCGGCCGATACTGGATTTTGGCTCGCAAACGGGCGATGCCGGTGGCCAGGATGCGTCGGTGGTCATGCTCCATACACAAGCCTGGGACCTGATTAGGGCATGGCGCGACAGACTCAGGGATCAGGCCCGCCTCGTACAGCAATTCGTAGCGTTGCAGCGTCAACTCGGGTCGCCACGACCGGCCGCCAAGGCCGAAGTTCACGCCACAGCGCACCTCGCGCTGATGTCGAATCGATGAGGTGACCCCCGAGGCGGCCCACTGGGTCAACCGATCGGCAATCGCCGCCTGACCGGCAGGGGCCCCCTGTCGTTGGTCCTCCCACGGGAAGAATTCATAGAACCCGCGCCAGGCCGAGGCGCTCGAGGTGGCCCGCGTCAGCCCGAGGTAGGACACCGAGATTGTCGTATCCACTCCACCAGTGCGATCCGGATCGGCAAACGTATAGAGCTGCTCGACATACCCGAGCCGCAGTGCGGTTTGTTGTTCGACCCAGGCCCGTAGGCCGGTCTGGAGTGATCGGTGATCACTGCGTAACGGGCCCGAAGGCAAGCGCGCGCCGTCGGGCGAAGTGAGCACAACCGGGCCGTCGGCGGCCAACGACACGATGACCGCCACCAGCTCCGTGCTGACACGCTGAGACCCCGACGAGAGGGAGGGGTCGGCGGGCTCGGGCATGCGGCCATCATGCCTGGTGCAGGGCCGCCAGTCAGCGATGCCTTGCCGGGACGTCAATATGGCAAGATCGGGGACGCTCACACCCTCTTCTGCCCGGAAGGCTCCGATGACGCAAGTCGACCAGGATCTTGCCCCCCACGAACCGGTGAGGAGGGTCCTTCTCAAACTCTCGGGGGAAGCCTTCGGCGGGGGGACGATCGGGGTGGACCCAGACGTGGTCCGCGGCATTGCGCGGCAGATCGCCACCGCAGCCAACCAGGGTGTCCAGGTCGCCGTGGTGATCGGCGGTGGCAACTTCTTCCGCGGAGCGCAGTTGCAACAGCGGGGGATGGAGCGAGCACGTGCCGACTACATGGGGATGCTCGGGACCGTGATGAATTGCCTGGCCCTGCAGGACTTCCTAGAGAAGGAGGGCATCGCCACCCGGGTGCAAACCGCGATCACGATGGGGCAGGTCGCTGAGCCCTACATCCCTCGCCGGGCGATCCGCCACCTGGAGAAGGGGCGTGTCGTGATCTTCGGAGCCGGAGCCGGTATGCCGTATTTCTCCACCGACACCGTGTCCGCCCAGCGCGCGCTGGAGATCAAGTGTGATGCCGTATTGATGAGCAAGCACGGGGTCGACGGCGTCTATACCTCTGACCCGCGCACCGATCCGTCGGCCATCAAACTCGACACGTTGACGTTCGATGAAGCGCTGACCCAGAACCTTCGTGTCGTTGATGCTGCCGCCTTCAGCCTCTGCATGGATAACGATTTGCCGATGCTGGTCTTCGGTATGGACGGCGCGGACAGCATCTCATCGGCCATCCTTGGTGAGAAGATCGGCACACTTGTCACTGCTGACTGAGATCGATCTGCGCAGAGTTATGTCCGAGCACCACAGCGTTTGAGGAGCACATCGTGTCCGATACCACCGAGATGGCCATGCTTGAGGCTGAAGAAAAGATGGCTAAAGCCCTCGAAGTCGCACGTGAAGACATGTCGTCGATTCGCACCGGGCGCGCCCACCCGGGGATGTTCAGCAAGGTGACCGTCGACTACTACGGCTCGCCGACCCCGATGCGACAGTTGGCTTCGTTTCAGGTGCCGGATGCTCGAACGATCCTGATCCAGCCCTACGACAAATCCTCACTCCAGGCGGTCGAGAAGGCCCTGCGCGACTCCGACAACAGCGTCAACCCCAGCAACGACGGCAACCAGATCCGCATCATCATGCCGCAGTTGACGCAAGAGCGGCGCCGCGACTACATCAAGGTGGCTCGCACCAAGGGGGAGGACGCCAAGATCTCGGTGCGCAACATCCGTCGTCAGGCCAAGGACACCATCGAGGCCAGCGTCAAGGACGGCGATATCGGTGAGGACGAGGGCAACCGCACAGAGAAAGAGTTGGAGGCCCTTACCAAGAAGTTCGTCGACTCGATCGATGACGTGCTCAAGCACAAGGAGGCCGAACTCCTCGAGGTCTGAGCGATGTCCGACACCCCCACCTCGCGGCGGGCCTTCAAGGCTGCAGAGCGCGGGAAACCTGCGGATGAGGGCGGGAAGAAGAAGCGCTCAGCCGGTCGCGATCTCCCGGCAGCCATCGGGGTGGGCGTGCTCATGGGCGGCATCGTGCTCGCCTCGCTGGTCTTCTGGAAGCCTGCCTTTGTAGCCGTGGTCACGGTGGGCATCGCGCTCGGGGTATGGGAGCTGATCGAAGCCCTCCGCTCGGGCCGGATCATCGCGCCGTTGGTCCCGACCATGGCAGCCGCGATCGTGTTGGTGCCGGTGACCTACTTTTTTGGGCCCCAGGGGTTGTCGGTCGGGTTCGCGCTGAGTTGCCTGGCGATCTTGTTGGTGCGCACGGCGAGCGGAGCCGAGGGGGCCATCCGTGACATTGCCGGGGGGGTGTTCATCACGGCATACGTCCCGCTGATGGCTGGGTTGGCCATCCTGCTGGTGGCGGAGCCCGACGGGGTGTCCCGGATCATCGTGTTCATTTTGGTGACGATCAGCAGCGACATCGGCGGATATGCCGTCGGTGGCACCTTCGGGCGGCACCCGATGGCCCCGGCTCTCAGTCCGAAGAAGTCGTGGGAAGGCTTTGCCGGGTCGGTGCTCAGCTGCGTTGTGGCGGCGGTGATTTCGGTGCTGACGATGCTCGACGGCACGTGGTGGGCAGGCGTGCTGCTGGGGGTGCTGGTGGCGTGCTTCGCGACGATGGGTGACCTGGCCGAATCGACCCTGAAAAGGGACCTGGGCATCAAGGACATGGGCACGTTGCTCCCCGGCCACGGCGGCCTGATGGACCGCCTCGACTCCCTGGTGATGACGATCCCGGTGACCTTCGCGGTGTTGACGATCTTCGTCCCGGCGTGAGCGGGCTGCGATCCCTGCGAGAATGGTGCCCAATGAGCACCGATCTCCCCACGCCGACCCCCAGCCCACCCAAGCCGGGGGCGCTGACTTTCACCGCGCCCAAGCGCGGCAAGGCCCCACGACACCTTGCTGACCTCGATCAGGCCGGCCGACGCGAATGGATGACCGAGTTAGGTCATAGGCCGTTCCGCGCCGACCAACTCTCCCGCCACTACTTCGAGCGCTTGGTTGTCGACCCGGACCTGATGACCGACCTGCCAGCGGCTGGACGCGATGAGTTGGTCCAGGCAGTCCTGCCGGAGTTGCTCCACCCAGTGCGCACACTGAGCGCCGACGACGGGGCGACCTTGAAGCAGGTCCACCGGCTGCACGACGGCGCCATGGTCGAGTCGGTGCTGATGCGCTATCCGGGTCGGGTCACCATGTGTATCTCCAGTCAGGCGGGTTGCGGGATGAACTGCCCGTTCTGCGCTACCGGGCAAGCCGGTCTGACGCGCAACCTCTCGACCGCCGAGATCGTGGAGCAGGTCGTGGCCGCGGCCCGGGCCTTGCGCCACGAGGAGTCGGGTGAGTCCGCTGACGAGGCCACCGCGAAGGTGTTGCGGGTCAGCAACGTGGTCTTCATGGGGATGGGCGAAGCGCTGGCCAACTACAGGGCCTCAATCGGGGCCATGCGTAGGCTGGTCGAGCCATCCCCGTCAGGGCTGGGTATGTCGGCTCGCGGCGTCACCATGTCCACAGTCGGTTTGGTCCCGGCGATCGACAAACTGGCCGATGAGGGCATCCCGGTAACGCTGGCGTTGTCGTTGCACGCAGCCGACGACGAGCTGCGCAACGAACTGGTGCCGATCAACACCCGATGGAAGGTGGACGAGGCGCTCGATGCGGCATACCGCTACTACGAGAAGACGGGGCGACGGGTCAGCATCGAATACGCCCTGATCCGCGACATCAACGACCAGGCCTGGCGGGCAGATCTGCTGGGGGAGAAGTTGCGCGCTCGCGGCAAGGGTTGGGTGCACGTGAATCCCATCCCGTTGAACCCCACCCCGGGCTCGAAGTGGACGGCATCGCGCCGCGGGGTGGAGCAGCAGTTCGTGGAGCGGCTGCTGGCGCACGGCATACCCACCACCGTGCGGGACACCCGAGGCTCCGACATCGACGGAGCATGCGGGCAGCTTGCCGCGACGGTCTAGGTCAAGGTCTGACGCGCCACTACTAGCGCTGGACCGGCCCAGGCAGCACCATGAGGGGATGAGCGACTACCGCACGATGGTGCAACGATCCTTGGTCGACCCG
Organism: Dermatophilaceae bacterium; assembly: GCA_041746935.1. Taxonomy (GTDB): domain Bacteria; phylum Actinomycetota; class Actinomycetes; order Actinomycetales; family Dermatophilaceae; genus Ornithinicoccus. The sequence goes on along the minus strand of JBGTGC010000257.1, from coordinate 1,593 downwards.
GAGGGCTTCTGGGGGGAGGCCGCCGACGGGATCAGTTGGATCAACACGCCACCGCGCGTCCTCGATAACGAGCACGCGCCGCTGTATCGGTGGTTTCCCGGCGGCCGACTCAACATGTGCTTCAACGCCCTGGACCGCCACGTCGTGCACGGCCGCGCGGATCAGACCGCGCTGATTTACGACAGCCCGGTCACCGGCGTCGAACGCTCCTACACCTACGCCGAACTGCTCGATCTCGTGGCCCGGTTCGCCGGGGTGCTGCGCGACCTGGGGGTCAGCAAAGGCGATCGGGTGGTGATCTATCTGCCGATGGTGCCCGAGGCCGTCATCTCGATGCTGGCCTGTGCCCGGATCGGCGCAGTTCATTCCGTGGTCTTCGGAGGGTTCGCTCCGGCTGAACTGGCGGCCCGGATCGAGGACGCTGAGCCGGTGGTCATTGTGTCGGCGTCATGCGGGGTCGAGCCGACACGCGTGGTGCCCTACAAGCCGATGCTGGATGAGGCGTTGGCCCGCTCGGCCCATCAGCCGAAGCACTGCGTCATCCTGCAGCGTGAGCAGCACCGCTGCGAGCTCGGTGAGCACGACTTCGACTGGGCCGAGGTGATGCGGCCGGGCACCGTCCCACCAGCGGGTTGCGTGCCGATGGAGGCCACCGACCCGCTCTACGTGCTCTATACGTCGGGCACGACGGGACGCCCCAAGGGTATCGTGCGCGACACCGGCGGTTATGCCGTGGCGCTGCGTTGGTCGATGGAGCACCTTTACGGTCTGGCACCGGGGGAGACCTGGTTCTGTGGCTCGGACGTCGGCTGGGTCGTCGGCCACTCCTACATCGTCTACGGTCCGCTGTTAACCGGTGCCACGACCGTGCTGTTCGAGGGCAAACCGGTAGGCACTCCGGACGCGTCGGCATACTGGCGATTGATGGCGCAGCACAACGTGGTCGGCGCGTTCACGGCACCGACGGCGATCCGGGCGATCAAGAAAGTCGATCCTGAGGCGGAGCTGCTGGCCGAGCACGATCTCAGCGCGCTGCGAGCGCTCTTCTTAGCTGGTGAGCGGCTGGACCCGGACACCTGGACGTGGGCCACGGAGGCTCTGGGAGTGCCGGTCATCGACAACTGGTGGCAGACCGAGACTGGCTGGCCGATCGCGATCACGCCACTAGGGGAGCAGGGGTTGACCATTAAGCCTGGCTCACCCGGTCCGGCCACTGTGGGTTACGACGTCCGGGTGTTGGGTGAGCGTGGCGACGAGGTCACCGCGGGCCTCGAGGGGGCGATCTGCATCCGGCTGCCGTTGCCGCCGGGGACCCTGCCCACGCTGTGGGGCGATGATCAGCGATACATCGACTCCTACCTGTCCGCCTTCGAGGGGTTCTACCTCTCCGGAGACGGCGGCTACGTGGACGAAGACGGCTATCTCTTCGTGATGGGGCGCACCGACGATGTGCTCAACGTCGCCGGGCATCGCCTCTCGACGGGCTCGCTGGAGGAGGCGCTCTCGGGCCATCCGGCGGTGGCCGAGTGCGCGGTCATCGGCGTCAGCGATGACCTCAAGGGGCAGGTGCCGCGCGCGCTCGTGGTGGTCAAA
>JBGTGC010000256.1:0-10094 GCA_041746935.1 Dermatophilaceae bacterium | reverse complement strand
AGGTCGAGCGCGAGGGTGAGCGTGTGAGCGCAGTGGTCTTCGACACTGGCGGCGAACGGCATACCCTGCGGGCTCAGCATGTGGTGGTCGCCGACGGCGTGCGCTCCCAACTGGGCCGGACGTTGGGGCGGCAGTGGCACCGGGAGACGGTCTACGGCGTGGCGGGCCGGGCCTACATCGCCTCTGAGCGCTCTGAAGACCCGTGGATCTCCTCCCACCTGGAGTTGCGCGGCATCGAGGGGGAGTTGTTGTCCGGATACGGCTGGATCTTCCCGCTGGGCTCCGGTGAGGTGAACGTCGGAGTGGGCACGCTGGCCACCTCGAAGCGTCCGGCCAACATCCAATTGCGGCCGTTGATGCAGTTCTACGCCGACCAGCGAGCCGAGGACTTCGGCCTGTCCGGGCATCTGCGGGCCCCGACCTCGGCGCTGCTGCCGATGGGTGGTGCCGTCTCTGGGGTGGCCGGAGCGAACTGGGCGCTGATCGGCGATGCGGCCGGCTGCGTGAACCCGCTCAACGGTGAAGGCATCGACTACGGCTTGGAGACGGGCCGATTGGTGGCCGAGAGCATCCACAACGGCGAACACCTCGGCACGACGTGGCCAGGGGTGCTCACGCATCACTACGGGGAGGCCTTCTCGATCGCGCGCCGGTTGGCGGGACTCATCACGGTGCCCCGCATGCTGCCGGCGCTTGGCCCGATCGGGATGCGCTCGACCTGGATGATGACCTTGGCGCTTCGCTGGATGGGCAACCTGATCACCGACGAAGACCGCGACGTCGCTGCCCGGCTGTGGCGCTTGGCCGGCAAAGGGTCCGCGACCCTGGACCACCGACCCCCATTCACCTAACCGCACACGATCCCACCTCACCACCGCGAAGTGTCGAGGGCAACCGGGAAGGTCCGGCGGACCGACGAGGTATCCCGATCGACCCCGAAGTGGCCTGCGTGAGACAATCTGTGCTTCGACAGCCCGACGCAAAGGTTAAGAGTGAGCGAGCTGGACACCATCCGCATTCTGACCGACGACGTCATCCTGGTGGACGACGACGGCCTGCAGGTCGGCACCGCGCCGCGCAGTGAAGTGCACACCACCCAGACGGCCTTGCATCGCGCGTTTTCGGTGTATCTCTTCGATACCCAAGGCCGCACGTTGATCACCCGCCGTGCCTTGGGCAAGGTGGCGTGGCCCGGGGTCTGGAGCAACTCCTGCTGCGGGCATCCCCGGCCCGGTGAGTCGACGCTAGAGGCCATCGAGCGGCGCGTCGGCGAAGAGTTGGGCGTGAAGGTGCGGGACCTGTCGGTGCTGTTGCCGGACTTCCGTTACCGAGCGGTCGATGCCAGCGGGATTGTCGAGCACGAGATATGCCCGGTGTACTTCGGCCGGGTGGACCACGACCCCTCGCCGGACCCCGACGAGGTAATGGACTACGCCTGGGTGCCGTGGGCCGACGCGGTAGACGCGTTGACCTACGCTCCCGCAGTCTTCAGCCCATGGATGGGCTTGCAGGTGCCGCTGCTTAGCCGCGACCTGCCCTCGCTGCCGCAGGTGAGCGCCCCCGAGGTGCGTGCCTCGCCTCCCGCATCGCACCGGCATGCCACACCGCATACCCCCGCGGTCGAGGAGACGCTGAGCGCGGTGGATGGGCTGCTGCAAGAGGAGGCTCGCTGGGCTCGAGGCGTGTGGGCCTCGACCGGTCTGCAACCGCAAGACGACCGGATCCTGAAGCAGGACTTGCCCACGTGGCTGGGGACCTTGGTCGCCGGCCGCGGGAAGATGATCCGGCCCCGGATGTGCCACTGGGGGTACGTCGCGGCGGGGGCCACAGCGGACACCCAGGCTTATGCCGACCTGTGTCGAGCAGCGGCCGCCTTGGAGATGCTGCACGTCTTTGCGCTGATCCACGACGACGTGATGGACGAATCCCAATGGCGACGAGGCCAGCGGGCGGCACACGCCCAGGCTCGCGATTGGCACGCCGAGATCGGCGGCCATGGCAGCGCGGCCCGCTTCGGAGACAACATCGCGATCCTGCTCGGCGACCTGGCCCATATGCAGGCCGATCGGTTGGTCGCCGGTCTGCCGCCGGACTTCCGCGACAAGTGGCACGAACTGTGCGCGGAGTTGATCGCAGGGCAGGGAGCCGATCTGACCGGTGCTGCGACAGCCTCCCGCTCCTACGAGCAAGCCGATCGAGTGGCCCGGTTGAAGTCCGGTTCCTACACGATCGAGCGTCCGCTGTTGTTGGGTGCTTTGGCTGGTGGAGTCAAAGCCCGGGGCCAGGAGGCCTTGCACGGCTACGGGCGCCGGCTGGGGCAAGCCTTCGCTTTGCGCGACGACATCCTGGGCGTCTGGGGCGATCCCGCCGTCACCGGCAAACCAGGCGGAGACGACCTGCGCTCGCGCAAACCCACGGTGCTGTGGATGTTGGCTCAAGAACGACTCGGGGGTCCCGGACTCGAAGCCCTGCACCGTGTCGGCACCGACCGGGAGAGCGATGACGACGTGCGCGTCGTGCAGCAGGCCATGGTGGACGCACGCATCTGTGACCAGGCCGAAAGCCAGGTCAGCCAACTGGTGGAGGAGGCGCTCGCCGAGCTCCAGACCGGCTCGCTCACCCCGGAGGGCACAGAGGGGCTGCGGCTGATGGCCGAGCAGGTGGCCTGGCGTGAGTCGTAGGCCAGCGCACGTGCGGTTGCGGGGCGAGGCGCTGTTGATGGGGTTCGACCAAATGGTGCGGCTCAGCCTGCGCGGTGTGTGGGTGCGCGGCCAGATCCCCAGCGAGCCGGTGGTCTGGGCGATGAATCATCACCACTGGTGGGACGCCTTCGCCGCAGCCTCGGTGCTGAGGACCCAAGGGCAACGGCCCACCGTGCTGATCTCGGACAAGAACCTGGCCCAGTTCCGGCTGTTCAGCTGGGTCGACGCCGTGCCCGCATCACACCCCGAGCGGGCCCTGCCAGCACTGCGATCGGGCCGGACGCTGATCATCATGCCCGAGGGCAGGATGCGTGGCGCGGGGCCGTTGGGGCCACTGCGTGGCGGCGCGGGTCGGATCGCCGCCCAGGCTGAGGTGGCCCTCGTCCCGGTGGCGCTGCGCGTCGTCATGCGCGGATCGCAGTATGCCGAGGTCTTCATCGATATCGGCGAGGCGGTCACGGCGGAGGAGTTAGCCCCGGTGCTGGGGCGATCGTTGGCCGAGTTGGATCAGAGGCTGGCCAGCGCGGATGCCACCGAAATCTTGCCCGGTTATCGCAAAGTGGTGTCCGGCCGCGGCTCAGTCGACGGGCTCATCTCGGTGCTCACTCCATGGCGTCGATGACGTTCACACAGCGAGCGGTCCGGACGTTCCTCGCGGTCAAGATGCTGACCCTGTCCATCAACCTGGTGCGCTTCCCCGTGCTGGCCCCGGCGGTCGGCACCGATCTTCGTCGCGTGTCGGTGTTGATTCCGGCGCGAGACGAGGCCGCACGGCTGCCGGGCACGCTGCCCGCGATGTTGGCCGACCACGATGCCGAGGTGCTGATCCTCGACGACAACTCCAGTGACGGGACCACTCAGGTCGCGCAGGACATCATCGAGGCGTCCGGCCATCCGCGGGCGCGGGTTCTCACCGGTGCGGCGCTGCCGGACGGGTGGACCGGCAAGACCTGGGCCTGCGAGCAGTTGGCTGCCGCTGCGCAGGGAGACACCTTGGTCTTCTTCGACGCGGACGTGACGCTGGAACCTGGAGCGCTGGCCGCGGTGGTCGCCGAGAAGTCCCGGGTCGGCGCAGACGTTTTCTCGGTCTTCCCTCGTCAGGAGACGGGCACGCTCGGGGAGCACCTCGTCGTCCCGACCATCGACACCGTCCTATTGGGCCTGCTGGCGCACCCGTTGCTTCTCCTGCCGATCCCCTCAGCCGCCACCGCTCACGGTGCATGCCTGGTGTTCGACCGCGACAGCTATCAGCGGGTCGGCGGTTTCGCCGCCGTGCGCGCAGAGGTCGTCGAGGATGTGGCGATGGCGCGGCGCACCCGATCGCTGGGTCTGCGCCTTGGCCTGGCATTGGGCGGAGACCTGCTGCACGTCCGAATGTACAACTCCTACGGCGAAGTGATCGGCGGGCTCTCGCGTGGCCTGATGCCGATGAGCGCCGGGTCGCCGGGGGTCCTGGTTCTGGGCTGGGCGGCCCACCTCACGGCATACACGCTGCCGTTGGTGTTGCTGCCCCGCGACCGTCGCTGGGCCCTGCCGCTCGCCCTCGGGCTGACCGAGCGCGCGCTGGTGGAGATCAAAACCCGACGGTACTCGGTGTGGCAGGCCCTGTTGGTGCCCGCGATCGCACCAGCGATGATCCCCCTGGTCGTGCGTGCTCTGCGCGGGCGGCCGACCTGGCGAGGCAGGACCTACGGATGAAGCCGCTGGCCAGCGTGCGCCGTGCAATCGGCTCCTCTTCCCCACGGTTCGAGTTGCCCGCTCCGCCGACCTCGCGCTTGGTGGGGCATCTGGGTCAGTGGGGTGTCAATCCCCTCGGGGTCTTGGAGGCCGGAGCCCGAGCGGCCACGGCACACGGGGTCTCGACTTTTGAGCTGCGGCTGTGGCGTCGCGCGATCGTCGGATACAGCCCCGAATGGAACCGTGGAGTGCTCGGCGACCTCGACACCTTCCGCAGCCGCGGCGGGTTGAGCGGGCTGTCGCCCTATCTGAACGCTGGCATCGTGCAGACCGATGCCCCCGAGCACCGTCCGCAGCGCAACGACCTCAACCCCGGTTTCACCAAAGGCGCGCTGAGCGACCTCAAAGCCGGGATGGCGAACACCATCGACAAGCACCTGCCGGTCGGCGACTTCGACGCCGTGCACTGGGCCTCGACGGTGGTGCGCGCAGTGCTGTCGGCCACCTTCCTCGGCACCAGCGAGACGGACCCGGTGCTGGACCGTTGGCTGGGGCCGATGGAGCAGCCGTTGCCCATTCCGTTCCTGCCCCGCCCGCTGCGCTTTCGCGCCATGGATGCTCGGCTGCGTCAGGCGCTCGCGGACCCACCTCCGGGAAGCATGGCGCAGACGTTTGCCGGCCACGGCGGCCTGTCTGAGATGCGGGTGGCGCTAGCCGCTGGCTACGACACGACGGCCCACACCCTGGCCTGGCTGCTGGCCCATGGCGCTCAAGAGCCTGATCTGCTCGATCCCGCTCGACACGATTCGGCCATCAAAGAGACCCTGCGGCTGTATCCGGCGGGATGGACCGGCAGTCGTCTGGCCGCCAAAGACATCACCGTCGACGGCGTCGACATCCCGAAGGGCACGTTGGTGCTGTACAGCCCCTATCTGACCCATCGCGACCCGGACCTGTGGGACCGCCCGACTGACTTCATACCTCAGCGGTTTGCCGAGAGCCCCGTGCCGTCGTGGGGTTACATTCCGTTTGCGGCGGGGGAGCGGACGTGTCTGGGTCGGCACTACGCACACCTGCTGATGGCCACCGTCCTACAAGCCGTGGCCGACCGCGGAGCGTTGACCTTCCGGGGCGGTGATCTCAGCCCCCGGGCCGGCGTCACGTTGCGTCCGGCGGGTCCGTTGAATCTACACCTGAGCGCCCCCCGACAGAGCCGGGCCAGCGTCTCCGTACGCTTAAGCACCACCCCCAAAGGAGCAACATGGGCACCATAGTCATCATCGGCGCGGGCCTTGCCGGCTTGTCAGCCGCCTGTCACCTCAGCCGCACCGGGCACGACGTCACCGTGGTCGAATCGCGCTCCCAAGTGGGCGGCTTGGCCGGGGAAGTGACCCAAGACGGGCACGTCTTCGACCTCGGCCCCACCGTGTTGACCATGCCGGACCTCATCGAGTCCACCCTGGCGGCTGCGGGCGGCAGCCTGGACCTGCTGCCGATGACCCAACTCGACCCGGGATATCGCGCGTTCTTCGCCGACGGCTCGCAGATGGACATCTGGACCGACCCGGTCAGGATGCGGGACCAGATCGCTTCGATGAGCGGAGCCGAAGACGCCAAAGCGTTCGATGAGTTCGTGCCGTGGCTCAAGCGGCTCTACGACGTCGAGATGCCGAACTTCATCAACCGCAACTTCGACTCACCACTGGGTCTGGTCAATCGGCCCAAGTCCGCAGCGAGCCTGGTCGGGATGGGCGGCTTTGGCAACCTGAACTCCCTGGTCTCCAAACGGTTCACTGACGACCGGCTGACCAAACTCTTCACGTTCCAAGCGTTGTATGCCGGGTTGGCCCCGCACGAAGCTCGCGGCATCTACGCGGTGATCTCCTACATGGACGCCATCAACGGGGTGTTCTTCCCCGACGAGGGCATGCACGCGCTGCCTCGTGCCCTGGCTAAGGCCGCGCAAGACGCTGGGGTCACGATTCGCCTGGACACTCCGGTCACCGTGCTGCCGCGTGATGGCTCCGGGAAGGTGACCGGCGTCGTGCTGGGCGACGAATACCTCACCGCCGACGCGGTGGTGTGCACGACCGATATCACCACGGCATACCAAACGCTGTTGGCCGACGTGCCGACTCCGCTGTCGCTGCGTAAGCCGCGCTACTCGCCCTCGGCGGTGGTCTGGCACATCGGAACGAAAGATGCCTCTCACGAGAAGTTTTTGCACCACAACATCCACTTCGGCCACGAGTGGGAGCGCAGCTTCGACCAGCTGATCGGCGAGGGCACGCTGATGAGCGACCCGTCCCGACTGGTGACCCTGCCGACCGTGACCGCACCCGGTCGGGCACCGGAGGGCGGCAGCACCATGTTCGTCCTAGAGCCGGTGCCGGACCTGACCGGTAGCATCGACTGGGAGCAGCAGCGCGAGCCGATGCGCGAGCGACTGCTCGGTTTCTTGGAGCGCGGCGGATATCCCACCGACATCCGCACCGAGCAGTTCGTCACACCGGCGGACTGGGCAGACCAAGGGCTGGCCTCGGGCACCCCCTTCTCGTTGTCCCACCTGTTCCGGCAGACCGGGCCGTTCCGCCCCCGCAACGCCCCCCGCAACATCCCTGGATTGTTCTTCGCCGGGATGGGCACCACCCCAGGGGTCGGCGTGCCGATGGTGTTGATCAGCGGGGACCTGGCTGCGCAGCGGGTGGTCTCCTATGTGGACGCGAAGGCCGCATGAAAGATCGCGCGCCCACCGCGGATCACGCGATCTGCCGCAGGATCACCCGGGAACACGGCACCACGTACTACTGGGGTGCCGCAATCCTGCCACGCGAGCACCGCTACGACGTGTATGCCGTGTATGCGCTGTGCAGGATGGCCGACGACATCGTCGATGCGCCGGGCGCGACCAGTGGTGACGAGCGCACAGTGGCCCAGACCGAGCAGGAGCTGGCGGCCTTCGCCGAGCAGTTCCGCCTCGCCATGGACGGTCAGCGGGTCCGAGAGCCGGTGGTGCGGGCCGCGGCCGAGACTGCCCGGCGTCGGCAGATCGACCCGGAGTGCTTCGACCGATTCTTCGCGGCGATGACCCAGGACCTGACGGTGACCAGCTACGCCACGTATGACGACCTGCTGGGTTACATGGACGGCTCGGCGGCCGTGATCGGCGAGATGATGCTGCCGGTGCTGCGCCCTACCGACCACGCCCGAGCACTCCCAGGGGCGCGGGACCTCGGTTTGGCCTTCCAGCTCACCAACTTCCTGCGGGACTTCGCCGAGGATCGCGACCTGGGGCGGACCTACGTGCCGACCGACGACCTGGCCCGGTTCGGGGTGAATCGCCAGATCGACCACGTCACGCCGCAGTGGCGGGCGCTGATGTCGTTCGAGATCGGCCGCAACCGGGAGTTGTATCGCAGCGCCGACGAAAGCCTGCCAGCGTTGCCGCCGGCCTCACGCCGCTGCGTGCAGACCGCGCGGCACCTCTACTGCCAGATCTTGGATCTCATCGAGGACGCCGACTACGACATCTTCGGCGAACGGTTGCGCGTGCCGACCTGGCGTAAGGCCGGATACGCCACCCGCCTCATGGTGACCCCAAGCCGAGTCTTGGCCAGCCAATCGTCCTGACCCACCGGCATACAGCCAAATAGTGCCTCGAACGGTCGAGCCTGGCGGACTCAGGCCCAGAGCAGCGGCGTGAGCCCGACCGTGAGCACGAGGACGATCAGCGACAACGACCACCCGAGCCGGGCATAGTCGCCGAATCGGTAGCCGCCAGGGCCGTAGACCATCATGTTGGTCTGGTACCCGATGGGCGTGAGGAAGGATGCCGACGCGGCAATGGCGACCGCGATCGCCGCTCCTCGCGGATCTAGCCCCGTGGCTTGGGCTGCGGTCACCGCGATGGGCAGCATCAGCAGCGCCGCAGCGTTGTTGGTGATCATCTCAGTCAGGATCATGGTGGCCAGCACCAGGCCGAGCAGGACCCCGCGGTCGCCATAATCGCCGAAGAAGTCGACGAGCCCCCCGGCGATGACCGACGCCAGACCCGAAGCCTGCATGGCCGCCGCTAGTCCGAATGCCGAGGCGATAACGATGATGACCTCCACGTCGATCGCTCGCCTGGCCTCCAGGGGCGAGAGCACTTTAGTCAAGACGATCACGACGGCGGCGATCAGGGAGCCCTCGAGGATGGGCAACACGCCGGTTGCCGCCGACACCACGACAGCAAACAGCAGCACGAGCGGGATCCAGCCCCGCCCGGTGGTGGTGGGCGGAGCACCGTTGAGGTTGGCGATGAGCAGGAAGTCGGCGCGGTCACGCCAGCGGTTTCGGAAGCCGGGGTCCGAGACGATGATCAGCGTGTCTCCGAGCCGGATGGTCTGGGTGCCGAGGCGGCCCTGCAACAGTTGCCCCGAGCGGTGGATGGCCAGGACAGCGGCCTGGTACGTCGATCGGAAGCCTGCCTCGCGCAGTGTGCTTCCGACCAGCGGCGAGCGTGACCCCACGACTACCTCGAAGTAGCGCACCGAGGGGTTATCCAGGTCCAGCACATGCTTCAACTCCGAGGAGGTCAGACCTTTGATGGCTTGCAACTCGACGATCTTGGAGACCTCGCCAGCGAAGTGCAGGCGGTTGCCCCCGCGCAAGACGGTATCCGGGCGCACCGGCGCGATGGTCGTGTCGCCGCGATCAATCGAGCTCAGGAACAGTCCGGAGAGTCCTCGCAGTTTGGCCTGCTCGACCGTCTTGCCGTCGATCGGGCCGCCTTCGTCCACAACCATCTCGATGGCAAAACGGCGGCTGGCGTCCTCTAGCTCAGCCACGGCGGAGCGACGACCAGGAAGGACCGCAGGCGCGATCAGGATGATCACGGTGATCCCCACCAGGGCGATGGGAAGGCCCAGTTTGCCGATTTCGAAGAAGCCAATGGGCTCGAGGCCCAGGGCCGGCATCTGTCCGGAGACGACGAGGTTGGTCGAGGTCCCGATCACGGTGATCAGCCCGCCCAGGACGGCCGCGAAAGACACCGGCATAAGCACCTTGGAGGCGGACACCCGCCGACGGTCCGCCCAGGAGATGACCTGCGGGATCAACATAGCCACGATGGGAGTGTTGTTCAGGAAGGCGGATGCGCCTGCGGTCGGCACCAACGTGCGCAGCAGCGGCACCCGGTAGTGGCCGCGATCTCCCAAGGTGCCCTGCATGAGGGGCGTCAGGGCGCCGGTCTTCTCGATGGCGGCTGCTACCACGTATAGCGCCGCGACAGTGATCGGTGCGGCGTTGGAGAAGCCTGAGAAGGCCTCCTCGGCGGGAATGACCCCGAGTACCAAAACCGCCGTGGCCCCACCGAAGGTCACGACCGCCGGGGCGACATTGCCTCTGACCAGGATGACCAGCACGGCGACGATGACCAGCAGTGTGATCCAGGCGTCAAGGCTCACAAGGACCCCTTCTGTGGACGGGGCTCATGCACGCGCATTGCCACGAATCGTTAACGTGTTGCTAGTTGGCCCCGTGGGACTCGAACCCACAACCTACGGATTAAAAGGCCGTCCGAGGGCTGAGTGGGTAACCGCTGAACCGCTCTGACCAGTGTAAACGTCGTCAACTGGCGCAGCGAAAACACGCTGTTTTGAACCTGTGACGGCCTACTGACGGCCTAGGAGAGAAGGATACCCCCTCGGAGTCAGGCGCTTTCCTGATCTAGCC
>JBGTGC010000255.1:0-8262 GCA_041746935.1 Dermatophilaceae bacterium | reverse complement strand
ACGATCTTGCCGCGCCCGATCACGATGATGTCGTCGGCGATCCGCTCGATCTCGTTGAGCAGGTGCGAGGACAGCAACACGGTGCCGCCCTCGTCGGCGAAGCGACCGAGCAGGTCACGCATCCAGCGGATGCCGGCCGGGTCCAGCCCGTTGGCGGGCTCATCAAGCATGAGCACCTCCGGGTCACCAATCAGGGCGGCGGCGATCCCCAGACGCTGCCGCATACCCAAGGAGTAGTCCTTGACTCGTCGTTTCGACTCCTTCTTGGACAAGCCGACGACGTCGAGCATGTGGTCGACCCTCGTGGAGCCGAGGCCCTGGGTCAGCGCGGAGAGGCCAAGTATTTCCCGGCCCGTGCGCCCGCTGTGCTGCGCCGAGGCGTCCAGCAGGACGCCGACGTGCCGGCCGGGATTGGTCAGCGAGGCGAACGACTGCCCCAAGATCGTCGCGCTGCCCGAGGTGGCCGGGGTCAGCCCCGACAGGATGCGCATGGTGGTCGATTTGCCCGCGCCGTTGGGCCCGAGGAAACCGGTGACCCGCCCGGGCTGCGCCGTGAAGGACACGTCGTCGACGGCGACGAAGTCCTTGTATCGCTTCGTGAGGTTCGTGGTGGTGATCATGGAGACAACTCTGGTCGAAACGATCGGCGCAGACATCGGCCTCAGGTAGCGAACTCACCCCTACTTTGGTCGCGACTTCGGCACCGTCGTCTGATCCTTTCGGCGGACGATGTCAGGGTCGGGTCGGCATACGCTCGGGGTATGTTCCGCGCCATCCCTGCCACGACGTTGCGCGGTGAAGCGTGGCGGCTGGCTTTGTCGGCGCTCTTCGGCGTCTTTGTCCTGCTCATCGCACCACCTATTCAGGATGGGATTCTTCCGTTTCACGTTGCGTGGGATGCGCTCCTGGGCGTGGGCTGCGTGGCTGCCCTGCTGTATCGGCGCCGCTTCCCGCTCACCATCACTCTCGCACTCACCGTGGCTTCGGCCGTGTCGCTGATGTCCGCGGGCCCGGCGCTGTTGGCGTTGGTCTCGCTCGGGACGCGGCGGCGGTGGCGCGACGGGTTAATCGTGCTCCCGGTATGGATGGCCTCGGGGGTCGTCTTCGTGTTCACGTTTTCCGGCGGCGAGTCGCCGGATCTCACAGGCTCGCTGATCACCCAGATCCTCGCCTTCGCCGCGTGTATGGGCATCGGCGCGGCCATCGGGTCGCAGCGCAACACGGTCATGGCACTGCGGGCACGCGCGGAGAGCGCCGAGGCCGAGCAGGCCAGCCGCATGGCTCGCGCCCAGGCCAGTGAGCGCACCCGGATCGCCCGTGAGATGCACGACGTCTTGGCCCACCGGATCTCGTTGATCGCGATGCACTCCGGGGCTTTGGCCTACCGCGACGACCTTCCTCGGGTGCAGATCCAACAGACCGCCGAGTTGCTGCGGGATAACGCCGACAAGGCGGTCAGTGAGTTGCGCGAAGTGCTCGGGGTGCTGCGCCAGGACGGCGAGGCCGAGCAACCTCGGACCCCACAGCCTGACCTGTCGGGCCTTGACGATCTGGTGGCCGAAGGCGGCGAACTCGGCTCCCCCGTGACGCTGAAGGTGCGGCTCAGCAAGCCCTACGGCCCTGGTGACGTGCCGAGGACCACGTCGCGGACGGCATACCGCGTGGTGCAAGAAGCGCTCACCAACGCCCGCAAACACGCCCCGGGTATGCCGGTCGACGTCGCCCTGGAGGGCGGGCCGGGCCTCGGGTTGTCGTTCGTGATCCGCAACGACCCGATCAGCTATGGCGAGATCGTGCGGCCGCCGGAGTCGTCCGGGATGGGCCTGGTGGGGTTGACTGAGCGGGTGAATCTCAGCGGTGGGGTGATGGCCTGCGGGGTGGACCGGACCGGTGCCTTCGTGGTGCACGGCCAACTGTCCTGGGAGGACGCGTGCTGATGTCGCCGATTCGTGTGGTGCTGGTGGACGACGACGCGCTAGTCAGGACGGGGTTGGCGTTGATCCTTGGCGGGGCTCCCGAGATCGAGATCGTGGGGGAAGCCGTGGATGGTCAGGACGCGATCCGGGTGGTGGGCGAGGCGAAACCCGACGTGGTGTTGATGGACATCCGGATGCCGAGGATGGACGGGCTCGAGGCGACCTCGGCGGTGTTGAAACAGCCGTCGCCACCCAAGGTCATCGTGCTGACGACGTTCGACACCGACGACCTGGTGGTGTCGGCGCTCCGGATCGGGGCCAGCGGCTTCTTGTTGAAAAGCACTCGGCCCGAGCGGCTCGTGGAGTCGATCCGCGCGGTGGCCGCTGGCGAGCCCATCCTGTCGCCGAGCGTGATGACGACGCTGATCAGCCGGGTCACGGCTGCGGGTGACGATGGCCAGGGGGCGACGGCTGCGGCCCTGAAGCGGCTGGAGTCCTTGACTGACCGCGAGCGCGAAGTGGCCGTGGCGATCGGCGGAGGGCTGAGCAACGCCGACATCGCCTCGACGCTCTATATGGGCTTGCCGACCGTGAAAGCCCACGTGTCTCGGGTGCTCACCAAGCTCGACGCCGAAAACCGCACTCAAGTGGCGATCCTGGTGCACGACGCCGGCCTCAACGACGCCTAACCCCCACCCCCCCAACCCCACCCCCCAACCCCACCACCCCCAGCCACTTATAGTCACCTCCGGCCAGAACCTATGCGGTCGAAGTGAGGATAAGTGGCTGGGGGTGGCGATCAGGGCGATGTCGCGAGCGCCGCGGGCCCCGATTAGCCTGAACGACGTAGCCACACACCACCGAGGAGCCTGCGTCCGTGAGCCATTACAAAGCCAATGTGCGCGATGCCGAGTTCAACCTCTTCGAGGTGTTCGGCCGAAGCGCGGTGTTGGGGCAGCCGCCGTTCGAGGACGTCGACGCCGACATGGCCCGCGACATCCTGGCTGAGGTCGCGACCCTGGCCCAGGACCGGCTCGGTGCCAGCCTGCTCGACTCCGATCGCAACCCGCCGACCTTCGACCCGAGCACCGGAACCGTCGAGATGCCGGAGTCATTCGTGGCCACATACCGCGAATACATCGAGTCCGGGTGGGGCAAGATCGAGATCTCCGAGGAGCTAGGTGGCGTCAACGCCCCACCGTCCCTGAGTTGGGCCACGATGGAGATGGTGCTCGGGTCCAACCCCGCGCTGAAGCTGTATTCCTCGGGGTACACCTTCGCTGAGGTGCTCTACCGACTGGGGACCCCTGAGCAGCAGCAACTGGCTAAACTGCTGGTGGAGCAGCCCTGGGGAGCCACCATGGTGCTGACCGAGCCGGAAGCGGGGTCCGACGTCGGCGCGGCTCGCACGACGGCCACTCAAGCCGACGACGGCTCCTGGCACATCAGCGGGGTCAAGCGCTTCATCACCTCGGCCACCGCGCCGTTCTACGACAACGTTATTCACTTCGTGTTGGCTCGACCTGAGGGCGCGGGGCCGGGCACCAAGGGCCTGTCGCTGTTCCTGGTCCCGCACCGCCATGTCGACATCGAGACCGGCGAGATCGGCGGACCCAACGGTGTGCAGATCACCAACGTCGAGAAGAAGATGGGGCTGAAGATCTCGACCACCTGCGAGGTCCGGTTCGGTGAGGACGCGCCTGCGGTCGGCATGCTGCTGGGCGACAAGCACGACGGGATCGCGCAGATGTTCCGGATCATCGAGGGTGCCCGGATGATGGTCGGCACCAAGGCCATCGCAACCCTGTCCACGGGCTATCTCAACGCGCTGGAGTATGCGAAGGGTCGGATACAAGGCAGCGACCTGACGCTGATGGCCGACAAGAGCGCCCCGCGGGTCGCCATCACTGCGCACCCCGACATCCGTCGATCGCTCATGCTGCAGAAGTCGTATGCCGAGGGCCTGCGGGCGCTCATGCTGTTCAACGCGACGTTCCAAGACACGGTCCACGCGGCGCAGACGTTGAGCGGCAGTGAAAAGTTGGAGCAGGGCAGCGAGGCACATATGGCCCAACGCGTCAACGATTTGCTGCTGCCATTGGTCAAGGGCTGCGGCTCCGAGCGTGCCTGGGTCTTGTTGGGCCAAGAGTCGTTGCAGGTCTTCGGCGGCTCCGGCTTCTTGGCGGACTATCCAATGGAGCAATACGTCCGGGACGCCAAGATCGACAGCCTCTACGAAGGCACCACGGCAATCCAGGGTCTCGACTTCTTCTTCCGCAAGATCGTGCGCGACCGCGGCGAGGCGATGGGCTACCTCAGTCAACAGATCCTGAGCCTGGTCAAGGGTGGCGGTGCCGACGACACCTTCGCCTCCGAGCGCGAAAGCCTCGGCTCGGCCCTGGCGAGCTTCCAGTCGATGGTCGAGTTCATGGTCGGTCGGGCGATGGCCGCTGATCCGCGATCCGGTGGTGCGCCCAAGGACATCTACGACGTGGGCCAGCACACCACGCGGCTCTTGTTGTGTGCTGGGGATCTGCTGGTCGGTTGGTTGCTGCTGCGCCAAGCCGAGATCGCCGATGCCGCTCTGAGCCGCGAGGTGTCGCAGGCCGATCACTATTTCTACACCGGCAAGGTCGCGGCGGCGAGGTTCTTCGCTTCAGAAGTGCTGCCCCGCTTGGCTAGCGACGCCACGGTCGTGACCTCGGGTACTTCCGGACTGATGGACGTCCCGGAGTCCGCCTTCTAGTGCGATTCAAGGCGGCCTGGGCAGTCGGCATACTCATCGTGTCTGGATGCAGCAGCGATGACGGGGGCAATGCCGCTTCGCTGCCCTGCGAGCAGTCGATTTTCACCGATCAAGATGTGCCGGAAGATTACGAAATCCTCCTCGATGCCATGGCTCTGCCGACATCAGATTCCGCACCGGCAGCACTGCAGGCGAGCCTGCGCGGGGAAGATGACGAGCCAAGCTATTTCGCGAAGACTGGTCTCCTGGTTCGCGCCGACGCGGCCTTCGATCTCACCGTCGAGCATGACGCCGACGTCGCCTCCATCGGGTGGGGAGCGCCAGCGGACTTCTCGCCGCAGATCTCCAGTCAGGGGTGTGAGAGTGAAGGGTGGATCGCGTTCGCCGGCGGCTTCGTCGTCCGCGAACCCAGGTGCGTCGAACTCACGATCAGCTCAGGGGGCGACACGCAGACGTTCGCCGTGGGAGCAGGAGCCGGGTGCCAAGGTCAGGCGCCACCCCCGACTCCCTAGCTCTTCGGTCAGCGCGAAGCGCAAAGGTCACTCGTCGAACGGTGGGCGACGCACGTCTTGTCGACGCTGCGTAACGGTGGTGTTGGACCGCTGCGCATTCATGATGAGCCCAAGGATCAAGGTCATCGCACCGGCCACCATCAAGATGATCCCGACTACATCGATGTCCACGCCACTGATCGTGGTGTCGACGGCAAAGTACAGGACCGCTCCAACGGCCATGAGGAAAATTCCGAGTCCAAGACCCATCGGGATCCCTTTCAATAGTGCGAACGTGAGAGCGGCGGCGCTAATACGTCCCCCAGCGTAGCCATACAAGGATTCAGTGCTGGAGATGATTGCCACGCAACGACTTAAAGTCGGCGGTCCCCCAAGACGGGGAATCTCTCCCGCCAAGCCGCCACCGCGCCCGCATCAATTTCTACACTGACGATTTCTTCGGCTGAACCTGCCTCTGCGACAACCTCGCCCAGCGGATCGATGACCGCGCTGTGGCCACCCATCTCGGTGTTTGCGTGGGTGCCCGCGGTGTTGCAAGCCACGACGAAGCACTGATTCTCGATCGCTCGCGCGCGCAGCAAAGTCCGCCACGCACTGACCCGGGCCGCCGGCCAGGCCGAAGCCAGCAAGAACATCTCGGCTCCCTCATCAACCTGCTGGCGATACAGCTCGGGGAAGCGGAGGTCATAACAGGTCGAGACCCCCACCGTGAGGTCATCGGCAGGGGTGGGGAGCCGCGTGACCACAACGTCCTCACCGGCTTCCATCAGCTTGGGCTCCCCCGACCCGAAGCCGAATCGATGGATCTTGCGATAGGTCGCGAACACCGAGGCGTCGGGGCCGACGATGACCGAGGTGTTCCATAGGCCTTTGCCCTCTGGGCCACCCTCCCCCGGAGAGCGCTCGACGATCGACCCGGTATGCAGGACGGCACCGATCTCACGAGCCACCTCGCTCAGCGTAGCTGTGGTCTCACCGTCGACCTGCTCCTCGCGCTCCGGCCACTGCCGGTAGTCAAAGGCTCCCGCTCGCCACAACTCGGGCAGCACGATCAGGTCGCGGCCGCGTTGCTCGCGGACCATGGCCACGACGCGGGCCACCCGATCGGCGGGTGCTTCTGAGTCGCCGTATGCCAGTTGGATCAGCGCGATCTTCACGGGTCAGTCCTTTGTCGCAGGTGGGCTTTGACTCATGGCGGCCAACCGCTCGTTGTATGCCGTCAGCTCGGCATCCTCATCACGCTCGGCTTGGCGATCACCCCGGCGGGCATCGCGCTCATCGCGCCGGAGCCAGTCCAGCGTGACGAGCATCGCCAGCGCCAGAGTAGGCATCTCCCCGATCCCCCACGCGATGCCGCCACCGAACTGTTGGTCTTCGAGCAGGTCAGGCCCCCACGACAGGTCCAGTTCCTTAAAGAACCCAGGGGCAAGCAGCCACGTCCCGGTCATCAGCGCCAAACCGAAGAAGGCGTGTGCCGCCAGGGTCGCCAAGAGCACGAGCAGCCGCAGCGGGGCCGACCATTTGGGCGGGCCGGGGTCGATGCCGATCAACGACCAGACAAACGCATACCCCGCCAGCAGGAAGTGCATGATCATCACTATGTGGCCCGTGTGCGTCGTCAACGCCAACTCGAACGCACCGGTCCAATAGAACCCGACCAAACTGCCGAAGAAGACCACCGCCGCGACCACCGGGTTCACCATGATCGCGGCATACCGAGAATGCACGATGACCAGCAGGGTCTCGCGCGGCCCCAGCGTCTTGTCCCGCCGAGCGACCAGCGTCCGCAAGGCCAAGGTGATCGGCGCCCCGAGGACCAGGAAGATCGGAATCGCCATCATGATCGCCATATGCATGACCATGTGCATCGAAAACATGACGCGCCCGTAGACACCCGGTGCCCCGTTGGTGGCGTAGATGAAGATGCTCCACCCGAGCACCCACGCGACCGTGCGCCCGACCGGCCATCGGTCGCCACGCGCCTGGAGCCGCACGACCCCGGCGACGTAAAGCCCCACCGCGAGCACCGCCATGATCAGCATCAGCCAGTTGACCTCCCACACGCTGACCAGCGCGCTCGAACTCAGCGGCGGCGGCTCGGGATAGCCGGTCAGCAACTCGACCTGCGAGCTGCTGTCGATCTCACGTAACTCCGACGGCGGGGTGCGCGATAGCGCAACCGACAGCCCGAGGGCCACCCCCATCACCAACGTCTCGACCACCGCAAACCGCGCGAAGGCACCGCTGCGCTCGAGACCGCCCCCCAAGAGCCGCTGACGATGGACATACCCGAAGTAACCCAAGACAACCAGGACCCCGACTTTGGCCCAGATCACCAGCCAATAGGCGCTGACCAGGTCGCTCAAACCGCCGATGCTCTGCACAGCAAAGAGCACCCCGGACAAGCCCACCGCGACGTAACACCACAGCGCCATCGTGGAGAACCGTTGCACCACCGTGGTCAGCGCTGAGCCCAACTCGCTGCGCAGCATGACGAGCGCGAGCAACCCGCCGACCCAGGCGCTGATCGCGACCACGTGGATCGCGAGCGCCGTGACCGCAGACTCGTGCCCCTCGTTGCCACTGGAGTGACCGGTGTAGGCGATCGGGATGAGGGCGGCGAAGGCCAAAACCGTGGCCCACGCCAGCCCCGCGCGAGTGCGCACCAAAGCCGCAACCACCGCGACGAGAGTGGCCATGACCAGCTCGATGAACCACAGCCGCAATAACTCGATCGTGAAGATGTTTGTGAGGAGCGAGTCCCAATATCTGGTGCCTCCCAGAGGGATTGCGGATATCTCGCTGAAGCCGACGAGCAACTGGGCCAGCGAGCTGACCGCCCACACGGCCCCGGTGATCGCGGCGCTGCGGGCGGCGACCTCACGGCGCATCGAGGTCTTCGACTCGGGCGCGAAGAAGCCACCGACCAGCAGTAGGCCGATGGTGACCGCGGCAGCCACGTTGTGCACGACCCCGATGACCAGTTGGCCCCAGCGAGCCCACGGCCCGGCGTCGGCTATGAGCAAGGGAGCCGCCGCACCGCTGAGCGCGGCGGCGGGTAGCGCCACCACGAGGCCCACAACGACCA
>JBGTGC010000254.1:0-6057 GCA_041746935.1 Dermatophilaceae bacterium | reverse complement strand
GCACGCGCACGCCTCCGAGGTCAGCGTGCAGGTGACCCACCGCGACGGACGGGTGGAGGTCTGCATCCGCGACGACGGCACCGGTGCGGACTCCGGCAGTGTGGTGTTGACCGGCCCTGGTCACGGCATCGCGGGTATGCGGGAGCGCGCCGAGGCGCTGGAGGGGAGCCTGAGCGCCGGACCGGCCACGGGCGGCGGGTTCCTGGTCACCGGCAGCCTGCCCGTAAGCACGCAGCGGTCCCGATGATCCGCGTCGTGGTCGTCGACGACGAGCACCTGGTCCGCTCCGGATTCACCGCCCTGCTCGCCTCGGACCCCGGCATCGAGGTGGTCGGCACCGCGGAGTCAGGTGACAGTGCGCTGCGGGTCGTCCGGCGCACCCGACCCGACGTCGTGCTGATGGACATCCGGGTGCCCGGGCAGGACGGGGTCAGTGCCACCGCCGCGATCACCGCCGACCCGGCCCTGAAGCAGACCCGGGTCATCGTGCTGACGACCTTCGACCTCGACGAGTACGTCCACGCCGCCCTACGAGCAGGGGCTAGCGGGTTCTTGCTCAAGGACACCCAACCCGCCGACCTGCTCACCGCGGTGCGCACTGTCGCCGCTGGCGAGTCAGTGCTGGCGCCATCCCTGGTGCGGCGGGTCATCGAAGCCTTCGTGCAGACCCCGGCCAGCCCGGTCCGACCGGCCTGGCTGGACACGCTGACGGTCCGCGAGACCGAGGTCCTCCTCGAGGTTGCTCGAGGCCTCAGCAACGCCGAGATCGGTGCTGTGCTGCACATGTCCTCTTCAACCGCCAAGACTCATGTGGGACGACTGTTGACCAAGCTGGACGCGCGCGACCGCACACAGCTGGTTATCGCCGCATATGGAGCCGGCCTGGCCGGTGCGTGAATGGATAAATGTCGGCGATCTGACCGTGCCCTCAGATCCGTGCCAGGACGGGGTGACGACCACTACTGCGTGGGCAGAGTGAGTCGGGGGAGAAGCTGTTTCCGGTCCTGGGAACGGTTGTTTCGTGCTCGGCCACGACCGATTAGGGCCAGTCTGTTCACTCCAGACGAGAAGGCAGTGATCGAGACAAGGTGTCCAGGATGATTTCGAGGCCGAGGTCGAACTCGGTGCCGAAGTCGTAGCCAGGTTGCAGCACGTGGCGCACGGTGAAGTCGTGCAGATGCGGGTACTTCTCGGCATCGACGATCTCCAAAATCGCCCCCGCCATCTCTTGTGCAGTCTCAGGAGTGGTGAACGGCAACCCGGCCTCTTGCAGTGCAAACCCGTAGATGTAACTGTCGAGCATCGCATAGGCCGTAGCCGTCATCGGCAGTGAGAACCCAGCCGAGGTCAGCACGCCGAGCATCGCGTTGTGGTGCCGCAACGTCGCCGGCCCCGGCGTGGCCCGTGACTCCATGAGACCGATGGCCCAGGGATGACGGACCAGCGCCGCCCGCGCCGACCTCGCTCGTTGGCCGATGCCGTCGCGCCAATGCGCGCGAGCTTCGGGCATCTCGATCTCGGCGAAAACAGCGTCGATCAGCTCGTTGAGGATCTCCTCCTTGTTCGCGACATGGCCGTAAACCGTCATGGGCCCAACCCCCAAGGACTGCGCAAGCGATCGGATCGTAAGCGAGCCCAGACCGCCTGCGTCGGCAAGTTCCATAGCTCCGAGGATGACCCGCCTCCGAGTGAGCGGGAGGCGTTTCGCGACGCCCGATCCCTGTGTTTGCACAGTGCCTCTCTTCGTCGATCTTGCGCTATTCGTACTTAGTACCCTACTATCCGTACTAAGTACGCCCGACTCGCCCCGAAGGACTCTGCATGTTTGACCCCCAGCGCCCCACCACGACATCCTCAGACAGCTCAGCGCATACCCCACCTCTCGCTGGGACGATGCTGGCGGTAGTCGCCGACGGATACGGCTCTGCCGATGTGCTGCGGACGGACCGCGTCCCCATCCCCCTTCCCAGGGCCGATGAGGTTCTCGTGAGCGTTCACGCCGCCGGGCTAGACCGGGGCACCTGGTACCTGATGACCGGTCGGCCCTACCTACTGCGCGCGTTCTTTGGTCTGCGGCGTCCCCGAGACCGCGTGTGTGGGCGCGACGTAGCCGGCACGGTGACCGCGGTCGGAGACGCCGTCCGCGGCTTCGGTATCGGCGACGAGGTCTACGGCATCGGTCGGGGAACGTTCGCGCAGTACGCCGTGGTGAAATCGACCCGGGTGGCCCATAAGCCTGCCAAAGTGTCCTTCGCGCAAGCAGCGGTGGTCCCGGTCTCGGGCCTGACCGCTCTGCAAGCACTCCGCGACACGGGTCGCGTGCAGCCGGGCCAACAGGTGCTCATCACCGGTGCCTCCGGCGGGGTCGGCGCGTATGCCGTGCAACTCGCCGTCGCGTTCGGTGCCCACGTCACCGGGGTATGCAGTCCCGCGAAGACTGACTTCGTCCGCTCCCTCGGTGCAGAGCACGTCATCGACTACACAACTGGCCACTTCACCGCGAGTTCGCGGCGTTACGACCTCATCATCGACATCGCCGGCAGCCCAACCCTCACTCAGCTACGTGACGTGCTGACCCCTAACGGCAGGGCCGTGCTAGTCGGTGAGGACCACGATCAGATCACCGGTGGCATGATCCGACAACTGCGCGGGTGGGCGCTCTCCCTCACCGGGCGGCGACGCTACGTCGGCATGATATCGAAGGAACGAGGCAGCGACCTCCAAGCCCTTACCGATCTCATCGAGTCAGGCCACCTGACCCCGCACGTCGACCGGTCCTTCTCCTTGAGCGAGGTCGCCGATGCCATGCGGCACCTAGAGTCCGGTGCGACGCTCGGCAAGATCGCGGTGCTCCCGCCCACGTGCGAAGCCAGCGAGGGTGAGTGAGCATGCTTCACACATCTCCAGAAAGTGGTGTGGCATTTCGGCCCGGACGGCGGGCCACCGAAGTGAGTATCGGGGTGCTGTTCTTGGTGTCCACGGCGACTTTCGCGAGCGGCGGGGCACTGCTCGCCAACTATGCAGAGGCCGGACCGGCCGGAAACGGGCACCTGTTGGTCGCCGGTGCCCTGCTGCAGATGACCTGCGGGCTCGCGGTCGCGGCTATCGGTTGGCTGTTCTTCCGCGTGCTGCAACGATCCACACCCACGAGGGCCGCTGGATACCTCGGGCTGCGGGTGCTTGAGTGCCTGGTCATCCTCGCCTGCAGCCTTTGGCTCCTCGTGACGAAGACTCAGGTGCCCGAATACGACCTGCTGATCTACGCCTTCACCGGCCTGGGAGGTCTACTCCTGACCTCCGCTCTGTTGACCACCCGGCTGGTTCCACGATGGCTCGCGGGACTGGGCATCTTCGGGTATGCCGTGTTCCTGGCCGCGCTGCCCGTGGACCTTTTCGGCATCGGCGAACTCGACTCCACACTTGGCGCAGCGCTCATCCCTGGTGGCCTCTTCGAAATCGTCCTACCACTCCTGTTGATCCTGCGCGGATTCCCCCCCCCCCCCCCCGGTGCACCGAAAAGTGAGGCCCAACATGCACACGCCCAAGCGAACGGCTAGGACCGCAGGTCTCTACTACCTGATCGTGGCGATCTGCGGCGGTTTCGCCCAGATCGTCCGCGAACAGGTCTACGCCCCCGGTGACGCAACCACCACCACTAATAACGTGATCGCCAGCGCTGACTTGGTCCGCTTCAGTTTCGTTTCCGATCTGGTGGCGGCCACCGCAATGCTCGGTGTAGTCCTGACCCTGTACCAGTTGCTCAAGCACGTCAACGCACCGATAGCCCGTGCGATGGTGGCCTTTGTGATCGTCAGTTCGGCCATCACCTGCCTCAATATGGTCTTCCAGTTCGCGGCGCTGACCGTGGCGACCGACCCCACCTACACCGCAGCCTTCACCGGTGATGGGCGCCAGACCGCGGTGCTCTTTTTCCTCAACTTGCAGCACACCGGTTACCTCATCGCGCAAATCTTCTTCGGCCTATGGCTCCTGCCGCTGGGTGTGCTGGCCCTTCGATCCACCATGTTTCCCCGAGCCCTGGCAATCGTGCTCATCGCCGCCACCCCCGCATACCTCCTCGAAGTGACGCTGGAGTTCCTCGCACCAGACCTTGCGAGTCCCATTTCAGCTGTCCTGGTCTTGCCCATAGTCATCCTGGCCGAGGTCTCCATGCTGGTCTACCTCCTAGCCAAAGGCGTAAGGACGACCCCAGAGAACCCCATCCCGCAGGTCGCTCAAGAATTGTCGTAAGCGGAACCCCAAACGGCGAACGCCCACCTCATCACGCCCTCCGACCGCGAAGCATCGAAGTGGCGTCCCGTAGCCCCTGTCCGGCATCTCGTCCCGGGACAGGGGCGTCATTCGGTGCAGCGTGAAGGCCATGGCGCTACTTTGCGATGAAACGCGCCACACCGCGTTGACTCATAAGAAACCTCCGCGTAGACCGATACGTTGCCTCAGATGATTTCCTCCGCGTAGCGGTGTGGGAGTCGGGCTTGGGGCGGGTGTCGGGGTACGCCCGTTCTTATGGAGCTCACGATGCCTCAGCGGCTGGCTGTCACGAAGAAGAAGGCGCTCGCCTACCAGAGCGCGGACCGGGCCGGGAAGACCCGGATCCTGGACGAGCTGGTGGAGTTGACGGGCTGGCATCGTGACCATGCACGGGCGGCGTTGCGGGACGCTGTGCGGTTGAAGGTCGTCAAGCCTCGTACGGGCAGGCCTGCCACTTACGGTGATGATCTGCTGCCAGCGCTGGTGCGGTGCTGGGCGGTGCTGCGCGCCCCTGCGGGTAAGATCCTTGCGCCCATGTTGCCGACCATGGTCGTGCTGCTGCGCCGGGATAAGGAGATCGTTCTAAGCGATGATCAGGCCGTGTTGCTATCGCGGATGAGCGCGGCGACGATCGACCGTAGGCTCGCCGGCGAGCGGGCGAAACTGTTCCCCAGGGGACGGTCCCATACCAAGCCAGGAACGCTGCTGAAGTCGCAGATCCCTGTCCGCACCTGGGCGGACTGGGACGACGCGGTCCCGGGGTTCGTGGAGATCGACCTGGTCGGCCACGAGGGCGGCAACGCCACCGGGGAGCACTGCTACACCCTGACCGTGACAGACATCGCCACTGGGTGGACGGTGAACAGGTCGGTGCGCAACAAGGCGGCGAAGTGGGTGTTCGAGGCCCTGGAGCACGTCACCGCGGTGTTCCCGTTCCCGATCGTGGGGATTGATTCCGACAACGGCAGCGAGTTCATCAACGAGCACCTCCTGAGGTACTGCACGGACCGCAAAATCACCTTCACCAGGTCCCGTCCCGGGAACAAGAACGACGGCGCGCACGTCGAGCAGAAGAACTGGGCACGGGTCCGCGAACTGGTCGGCTACCTGCGCTACGACACGGCCACCGAGCTCGCCCTGCTCAACGAGGTCTGGGAGCTCGACCGGGTGTTCACGAACTACCTGCTCCCCCAGCAGAAGCTGATCTTCAAGCAACGCCACGGCGCGAAAGTCACCAAGAAGCACGACCGGGCCACCACCCCGCACCAGCGCGCGATCGCCCACCCGAGCGTGCGGAAGATGCCCGTCATCCGGATGAACGCCGCCTTCAAGAAGATCAAGCCCGCGACGCTCTCCCGGCACATCCTCGCGCTCACCGGCCGGCTCGAGACCCTCGCCACGGCGAAGGCGCCCGCCCCAGTCAAGCCCGCTATCAACCGAGCCTGGAACTCCTGATCCTGGCGGAGGTTCCTACTTGAGGCAACGATCAACCTTCCCGGAGGTATTGACTTGAGGCAACAGGCACACCACGATTTACGCGAAGGGTGGTGAGGGTGCCTGTGCAGTCTTCGGCCGATCTCGACAATTGGGTTGTTGTTGAGATTACTTGCTGGCTAGCCCGCCTGCAGCTACGTGAGCCTGGGCTAGTGACTGCGCGGGGGGAGCAAGCATCTGGTGTGAACGCTCAAGCCAGAGGCGGCACGTCTCGAGCGCCGCGGGTGTATCTGCGACGAAAGGTCCTTCATGAACGACGAGTCGCTCGCCCAAACCGGGCGTGGCGCACCA
>JBGTGC010000253.1:0-7868 GCA_041746935.1 Dermatophilaceae bacterium | reverse complement strand
GGCCCGGGCGCGCGCCGCGGGCCAACAGGCGATTCGGCATACCACCGCGCCGGACCGAGCGCCCCGAGCCCGTGACCTGCCCGTGTTAGCGGCCACCGTTGCCGTGATCGCGTTTGTCCTGGTGCCATTGGGCACCCTCCTGCTGCGCAGTGTCAGGGACGAGGAAGGGTGGACGCTGCGGTACTACGCGCTGCTGAGCGACCCGTCCGCCAATCGGTCGCTCCGAGTCAGCGTGACCGAGGCGATCGGCAACTCGCTGCGCACCGCCGTTGACGCCACCGCCCTCGCCCTCACCCTCGGCTTGATCGTGGCCATTGTGGTGACCCGTGTGCCGTCCAATCGCCGTGAGCGTCGGCTTCTGTCGGGAGTGGATGCTCTGTTCATGCTGCCTCTGGGAGTGTCGGCTGTGACCATCGGGTTCGGCTTCTTGATCACCCTGGACACCCCGCCGCTGGACCTGCGCAGCTCCCCCATTCTGGTGCCGATCGCGCAGGCAATGGTGGCCCTGCCGCTGGTGGTGCGGACGTTGACGCCGGTGCTGGGCGGGGTCGATCCGCGGTTGCGGCAGAGCGCAGCCAGTCTCGGAGCCGGTCCGTTCCGGGCCGCCTGGACGGTGGAGGCCCCCCTGCTGGCCAGACCCGTCATCGCTGCGGGCGGATTCGCCTTCGCGGTGTCCTTGGGAGAGTTCGGCGCAACCAGTTTTTTGGCTCGCCCCGATCGGCCAACCGTGCCAGTGTTGATCTACGACCTGATCAGCTCGCCGGGGGTGGACAACGCGGGTATGGCGCTCGCCGCGAGCGTGGTGTTGGCCGTGCTCACCACCACCGCCATTGGGCTCGTGGAACGTCTCCGGCCCGCCGGCGTAGGGAGTTTCTGAGATGTTGAGCTTGCGTGACGTAAGCGTGTCCTTCGGTGATTTCACTGCGGTCGACGGCGCGACCTTCGAGGTGCCGGCGGGTCGGGTACTCGCGGTAGTCGGACCCTCTGGCTGCGGCAAGTCCACCCTGCTGCGGGCCATCGCAGGCCTGGAGGAGGTGAGCCGCGGCACCGTGACCTTCGACGGCGCAGACATGGGTCCGATCCCGACGCACGCCAGGGGATTTGCCCTCATGTTCCAGGACGGGCAGTTGTTTGCTCAGCAGAGCGTGGGCCGCAACGTGGGCTATCCGCTGCGGCTACGGTCGGTTCGCGCTGCGCAGATCCGGGACCGCGTCACTGAGTTGTTGGACCTCGTGGGGCTGTCCGGTGCCCATGATCGGCGGGTCCAGAGCCTGTCCGGAGGGGAGCAACAGCGGGTCGCGCTCGCTCGGGCGTTGGCCGCCAAGCCTCGACTCCTGCTGCTCGATGAGCCGCTGTCAGCGTTGGACCGAGAGTTACGCGAGCGACTGGCAGGTGACCTTCGCGCCGTGCTGACCCAGACGGGCACCACCGCACTCGTGGTGACCCACGATCATGACGAGGCCTTGGCTGTGGCCGACGATACCGCGGTCATGGTGCGCGGGCAGTTGGCTCAGCACGGCGACACCGATGAGGTATGGCGCCACCCCGTCAACGCGGAAATCGCCCGCTTCTTGGGGTACTCGACCGTGCTGCACGGCGTATCGGCCCAAACGCTCCTCGACGCTGCCGTCCCAGGATCTGATGGTGACGAGCGTGACCGTGCCGCAGTGGCCCAGGGTGCCGGAGTTGCCGTGCGCCGCTCTGCGCTGCACCTGGCCTCGCAGCGCGAAGCCTCTCACGTCCCGCCCCAGGTCCAAGACCCTGGGAATGAGCAGCCGGGGACTTTGCGAGGTCGCGTAGAACGGGTCACTGCGCGCAGCGATCTGCTCAGTGTCGAAGTAGACATACCCGGACTGGGCGAAATGGTGGCCACCGCTGGTCGATCCATGTGGGTGCGCCCCGGAGACCTGGCTGACGTCTGGGTGGATCGCAGCGGGCTCGCGGTCCTGCCGATTAGCGAAGCCTAGGTCGACCCCTCGTCACCAGGGATCGGCGGTTGGGGGTCTTCGCAGAAACGGAACCCCCCGCTTCGACCGGCGTGGTAGGAGTCCTGGATCTGATCATCTCCCCGCACACCGAGAATTAACTGCTGGCCCTCGACCAACGCCTGGCTATAGAGCATCCCCGGCTGCGGACAGCCTCGCGCGCCATCAGACCAGGTCACTCGGGCATACCCCACAACCTCAACGTCACCGAGGTCCACGGAGCGCCGGTCGGCCAGGTCCTGGACTGCGGCTCGAACGGCTTGCCTGGACCTGATCTCGTCGGTGACCCCGCCGGTCGGCAGTCCGGGGGTCGACCACTCGGGGCCTGAGGTCGGTGCCATGTCGTCGACAGTATCCGGCTCTGGATCATCGTCCGATGGACTCGAAGTGCTCGGGGGGCTCGCAGTGCTGGGTGCTGTCTGAGCTGCGGGTTCAGCTGTCGATGGACTCTGCTCGCTCCCGGCGCATGCGCACAAGAGGGCAAGTACGGCGACGGCAGACGCTGGTTGCCACCTGCGACTATTCATGGTGCCTCCCTAGGGACATGTATTTCGACGCGTCCCTGGCTTGGATGGTTCCGCTTATAGCGCATACAACCCGTTCGGTGTCACTATGACCCGATGGTCCCTCAGCCGCTGCAGCCGCTGCAGCCGCTGATAGGCCAGGGGATTATTGAGGGTGTTGATCACGGCCAACTATCAGTCGCCCAGCAAATGGCGGAACTCGCTCAGGCGCTGACGCTCGCCCACACCCTCGAGAGGACGGCTCAGGTCGTGGCTGAGGTTGCTGCCTCGCTGATACCAGGGGCCCAGGAGGTCAGCATGTCGTTGGCCAGGCGTGGAGTGGGGATCGAGACGATCGCGAGTCGGGGTTCACTGCCCGGCCGGGCCGACGCAGCGCAGGTCGACACCGGCCAGGGACCATGCATCGAGGCAGCGTGGAAGGAGCAGATCGCGCGGTTGGAGGACACTGAGACGGATCGCCGGTGGCCCACGTTCTCGGCGCGCGCCAAGGCGCTGGGGGTTGGCAGCATGCTGTCGCTGCAGTTGAGCTTGCCGCGCGAGCGGGAGGATGACCGGATCGGAGCCATCAACTGTTATTCGCGCGCACCCCGCTCCTTTGGTCGCGACAGCGAAAACATCGGCATGTTCATTGCGATTCACGCGTCGGTGGGGGTGGCCGCTGCCGAGCGTGAGGAGCAACTACGCTTGGCGATCGGAACCCGCGACGTGATCGGCCAGGCGAAGGGCATGATCATGTCGAGCCAGGGGATCTCGGCGGAGGCTGCTTTTGCCGTCATGGTGCAACAGGCCCGGGACACCAACGTGCGTATCCACGACCTGGCCACCCGACTCGTCAGCAGGCATCCCGGCTCCTAGCCCACCCTCTGTTGAAATCGTGTAGCGATTCTTGCGCTCGAACATCGATCCGGCGACACGCTTGACAATCGTTTGACGTCTATCGTTCCGACACGACTGAGGCGGCAAGCCCCTGGTGGGGCCGACCGCCTCTGTCGTTCCGGTCAACTATTCATGCCGCCGAGAACTGGCCTTTACCGCCAATTCGCGTAGGAGGCGTTGAGTTCGGTCTCCACGGCCTCCGTCAGCGGCTTCTCTCCACCAAGCAGGGTCACCGATGCGGGGGAGAGACGATCCAGCTCATCCATCACCACGTCCGGAACGTCGTTCGTGTCGCTCAGGGTGAGCGGCTGTCCGAGGAATCCGGACAACGATGCCCCCGCCAAGGCGTCAGGCCAGGCCCGACCCGAGGCGACATAGGTGGCATCGATGTCACCTTCGAACTCCTCCGAGATAGCCACCGACGTCTCGAAACGGTCATCACCAAAGAGGCGATCGTCGGCTCCGATGGCGTCATAGACCGCGTCGGACACCGAGGCGGGACCACCGAGAACTATGACTTCATCGGCGTCGAGGTAGTCCAGTGCCGCTTGAGTGAACTCATCCACCCTGTCAGAACGGACGAGGACCACCGGTGCGCCTTGGCTGCCGGCCAATGCGCCGCCGCTGAGTGAGTCCGCGAACCTGGCGTCATCACCACTGGCGACGTATACCACTGGTGCATCCTGCGGATACAACTCGGCGATCAACTGCGACGTTTCGTACCGGTTTGCGCCGCCGATCCGCTCGACGTCCCCGTAGGGCTCGAGTGCCGCTTCCACGCGTGGCGTGACCGATTTCGTACCGCCCAGAATGACGATCTGGGAAGGCTCGATCGCATCCAAGGCCGCGACCGTCTCATCGGGCAACACGTTGGCCCTGGTGAGCAAAATCGGAGCGGCCAGGCTGCCCGCCTCCAACGTGCTCGGCATCTTCGAATTGGCTGCTGCCGACGACCCGGAGAGGGCGTCAGCGAACGAGGTGCCACTGGAGATGAACACCGTGTCGGGCTCGCCCGGATATTCCAAGGCGATCTGTGCGGCGGTGTCGTAGCGGTTGGTTCCGGCGATCCGGCCGACCTCGGCGGCACCGGCTGCTGAAATGCTCACCAACGTACGTCCAGCGGCGGTGTCACCGTTGAGGTAGTTGATCGCACCCAGGTAGCGGGTGCCCTGCGCCAAACCGGACCACGTCGCGGTCATACCGACCGCATCCGCAGCCGCGACCTCGACACTGTCCGGTGCGACGGTCACATTGCCCGCGTCTTCTTCGCCAACGTAGAAACCGCTCACCGGGACCTCGACAGAGGGCTCCGACGAGAAGAGATCGACAGCCACGAACCACGTGCCGGCCACCGGGTTGTCGATCGTGAACTCTTCGGTGGATCCGCCGGAGCCGCTCGAACCGACAAGCTGCGCATCCGGGTTATAGATGTTCAGGTCGATGTCCGATGCCGAAATCTCGTCACCGAAGGTGGCAAAGCGCAGCACCTTGGTGTCTTCCGGAACGTCGAACTCGCCGACTCCGTCGATTGTCGTGCCTGGTGTTTTCACCGTGGGCACGACGACGACGTCGGCGGGCACGAGTCCGTCGACATCCGTGTTAAGCGTGCCGTCGAAGCCGGCAACCAGGTCGTAGTTACGGCTGCCGGATGCACCCGTTCCGCTGATTTCGCCCTCAGTAGCCAGTGCAGTCGGCTGGATAGCGACCTGGCTGGTGACGGTCGTGGGACCATCCCAGACCAGCGCGCCGAAGGTGTAGGTGTCCAAGGCGGCACCGTCGTAGTCGAAGGTCACCGTGAAGGTTGCCGAGTCTCCGGGCGAAACGGTGAAACTTGCCGGGTCCACGGTCATCTCCACTCCGGGTGGTGCTTGTGACGTGTCTGAGGAGTAGGTCGCGTCGGCATCGGTCACGTTGGTGACCGTTCGAGTGACCGTCTGAGTTCCGGCCAAGTCTCCGATGGCGATGGTCGGATAGTTCAGGTCACTGGGGTCGTCCGCACCGTCGCAGCTGCTGGGATCCTGGAGGACGAGCTGCAGCTGGTTGATGGAGCAGGCGTACTCGAACCAGTCGTCAAAACCCGCGTCGTAAATCAGGCCCGGGCTATAGGCAGGAGTAGGCACGACCTCACCAGACCCGTAGTCCAAGGGTGAGGCGTCACTGCCAGTCCGCTGGATCTGACCTCCCTCGGTGTTCGTGGTGCGCGCGGTGGTCATCATGGCCGACTTGACTCCGGCGGGGCCCAACTCGGGGTTTTCCTGCATCATGAGCAGGGCCAAGCCGGCGATATGCGGAGCCGACATGGACGTACCCGAGAGGCTGTCGAAGTCTCGATCGTTCTCCGTTGGCGCCACCGCAGCGATGACGTCCACTCCGGGAGCGGTGATGTCCGGCTTCAGCAGGTCGCCGCCGCCGGCCAACGCGGGCCCGTAGGAGGAGAATCCGGCCATTTCCGGTGCCGTGACTGGCGTGGTCTGTGGCTCGCCGATCATGGCCGTCGCGTCGTCCTCGGCGGTGGATTTATAGGCCTTGACCGCGTCACCGATGGTGCTGATCACGTGCACGGTCGGAACCAAGTGGAAGTCACCGTTCAACGACTGGGCTGGGTCGGTGTTGGCCAGGACCATTCCGACACCACCTGTGGCGGCCACGGCCGCGCTCTTGTCGACGCGAGCAACGGTTCCGCGATCACAGATCACGATGTTGCCTTCTGCTCCCTCAGGGTCGATGGAGGGTTGGTCGCCCTCCTCGTCTGCGTCGATATCGAGCCAGCACTCATTGGCCTCGGTCTGAGTTGCACCGCTGGCGGCGATGTCGCCCGCGTAAACCAACGGCGCGGTCTCCAAGCCCGGACCGACGCCCACACCCTCATATGAGGAGTCGTCACCGAGCGTGAGTTCCTTGCCGACGTTGCGATCGTGTGTGCTCGCGGCGACCGTCGTGGTCCAAGGCGAGTTGTGCGCCACGCTGCTCTCGCCCACGGTGTCACCGGAGTTGCCCGCGGAGGTCGAGACGAAGACGCCAGACGCGGCGGCACCTAGGAAAGCGAGCTCGACCGGGTCGACCACGAACTGCCTGGACCCGGAGACGGAGTAGTTGATGACGTCGACACCATCGCTGACCGCGTCGTCAATGGCTGCGACCAAGTCGACAGAGGAGCCACTGGCTGAGTCCGCGCCGTCGGCCCAGAGCGCCTTGTATGCCGCGACGTGGGCCCTCGGAGCCATGCCACTGGCCAAGCCGAGGTCGATCCCGTTGATGGCGACCGGGGTGTCGAGATTGCCGGCCGCGGTGGCTCCAGTGTGCGAGCCGTGACCGTCGTAGTCCCGGGGTGACTGGAACTCGATGTCGAGGACGTCGGCTTCTTCGTCGTAGTAGCGAGCGCCGATCACCTTGTTGTTGCACGTGACGTTGTTTTCGGCCGTGTCCGCGCCCTCGTCGCAGGTGCCAGTCCAGTCTTCCGGGATATCCGCATCCGGCATGGCGTCGAAACTGGGGTTCTCGGGCCAGATGCCCGAGTCGATGATGCCGACGACCATGCCTTCACCGGCGTTCTCCGGGCCGTCGAACTGCTGCTGCCACACTCCGTCGCCACCGGTCATCCCCAGATAATCGGGGGTCGTGACCGTGTCCACGGTGAACATCTCGCTCTCCCAGACGTTTACCACACCGGGGGCCTTGCGCATGGCATCGGCCTGCGCGCCGTCCAGTTCCACGGCCACGCCGTTGAAGGCAGTGTCGTAGCGGTAGATCACGGCATCGGTGTTCACCCCCGCGGCGCGCACTGCTGCGTTCTGTTCGCCTTCGAGGAAATCGGCGTACCCCTGCGCTTCAGCGCTTTCGGTGTCCACCTTTTCGCCGACTTCGGCCTTAGTGGCTTCCAAGCCCTCGACACCGCCGTCGTACGCGGCGACGGGCAGGTCTTGCAACTGCACGATGTAGGCCGTGGTGCTTCCGTCATCGGTAGGCCCTTGGGCGGCCGCTGAGGAAGCGAGCGCCATCGACGCGATCAGCGAGGCTACTGCCACGACGGCATACTTCCGCGCAGGCTTTCGATTCATTGGTGAAGGCACGCTAGGTCCTATTCGTGAGAACGATTACGGCAGGAGCATCGCCAGGAAGCGGACGGTTCGACACCTCCCCCTGGCCATGTCAGTGTTACCCGCGGATCCCCACGTGTCCAGACGACTTGGAACAATCGTTACCGTAGACCTGTGCAATTTCTTCCTGGAATCCTCTTGTTAGCCATGGCTCTGGTCTATCTGGCCAGTGAGATTCTGTTGCGCAGGGCTAGCGACTGGTCCAAGGGCCCTCTCAATTACGCGACCAAACCCGTGGTCCTGCTTCCCCTGGGGGTCTACCTCGTTGCGGCGCTGGTGCTCTCGACCGCATCGTGGAACATTTTGAACCTGACCAGCGTGCTGATTGTCTTCGCTCTCCCGATGGCCTTGGGTGCCTCATATCGCGGATTTCGTCAGGAAGCACC
>JBGTGC010000252.1:0-3485 GCA_041746935.1 Dermatophilaceae bacterium | reverse complement strand
GCGAACACCTCGCCGACGGCGTGCAGCGAGACCACGCCCTCAGCCAGTCGCGCGCCACCGGAGTGCCACAGACCGACCACGGGCACCTCATCGGCCAGTGCGCGTTCATATGCCGCCACGATGACCTTGCACCCGGCGACGCCCATGGCACCGCCCTGGATGGTCGGGTCGGAGGCGAAGGTGACGACCGGCGTGCCCTTGACGGTGCCGGTGGCCGCCAGGAAGCCCGAGTCGTCGACCTCGGTCAAGAATTCCAGCGTGTCGTCGTCGAAGAATGTGGCCAAGCGCTTGGTGGGGTGACGGGGGTCATCTTCACGCCGCATACGGGTTTTGGCGGCTGAGGAGGCTTGAGCCGACGCTTCGCTGGGGGCACGTGAGGTCATCGGGCGCTCCGGAAGGCCAGGGCGACGTTGGCGCCACCGAAGCCGAACGAGTTGTTCAGTGCGGCGATGTCACCCTCGGGCAAGGCCTGCGGCGTGTCTTTGACCACCGACAGGTCGATGGCAGGGTCTTGATCCCGCAGGTTGATCGTTGGCGGGATCATCCGGTGATGAATGGTCAACACGGTAAGCACGGCTTCGAGGGCGCCAGCCGCGCCGAGCAGGTGGCCCGTCATCGACTTCGTCGCCGTCACTGGGATCTGGGTGGCTCGCGCGCCGAAGGCTCGGTGGATGGCCTTGGTCTCGGCGACGTCACCCACGGGGGTCGACGTCGCGTGGGCGTTGACGTGGTCGATGTCGTCGAGATTCAGGCCGCCGTCGGCCACCGCCTCGAGCATGGCACGCGCAGCACCCTCACCCTCCGGGTGACCTGCGGTGATGTGATAGGCGTCGGACGACATCCCGACCCCGGCCAACTCGGCATAGATCGTGGCACCGCGAGCCTCCGCGTGCTCCTGCGACTCCAGCACCATCATCGCGGCACCTTCACCCATCACGAAGCCGTCGCGGTGGGTGTCGTAGGGCCGGGAGGCTTGGGTCGGGTCGTCGTTGCGGGTCGACAGGGCCTTCATCGCAGCGAAGGCGGCGACCGTCACGGGGTGGATGGCGGCTTCGGTGCCACCGGCCACCATCACGTCGGCGCGGCCGTCTCGGATCATCTGCATAGCTAGGCCCATGCCCTCGGCACCACTAGCGCAAGCACTGACGGGGCAGTGGGCTCCGGCACGCGCACCCAAGTCCAGGGAGACCGCAGCGGCGGGACCGTTGGGCATCAACATGGGCACGGCGAGGGGGAAGACGCGACGAGGACCGCGCTCGCGCAGGGTGTCCCATTGGTCCAGTAACGTCCACACGCCACCGACTCCGGAGCCGATGGCCACCCCCAACCGCTCGCTATCGAAGTCGTCAGCGGTCAGACCTGAGTCGGCCCACGCGTCCCGGGCCGCGATCAGCGCATACTGCCCGGCCGGGTCGTTGCGGCGCACCTCGACTCGGGGCAGGACGTCCGCGGCGGGGGTATGCAGGGTGGCGGCGAAGGTGACTGGCAGTTCGTACTGCGCTACCCAGTCGTATTCCAGCGGTCGTACGCCGCTGCGCCCGGCCAGGATCGCATCCCAGGTCGAAGGCGCGGTGTCGCCGACCGGGGTCGTGGCACCCAGTCCGGTGACGACTACTCGACGCTCAGTGCTGGCGGGCATGTGCTGCTCCTCGGTGATTCATCGACGACGAAAAGTTGATGGGGTGGTGCTCGAACTGACGTTGGTATGCCGTGCCGCGCTTCGTGGGATCTCACGGCACGGCATACCGGCGTGGTGCAGTCAGCCCTGGTTGTTGTTGATGTAGTTCACGGCGTCACGGACGTGGGTGAGGTTTTTGACCTCGTCGTCCGGGATACGCACGCCGAACTTGTCCTCGGCGTTCACGACGATGGTCATCATCGACAGGGAGTCGATGTCGAGGTCCTCGGTGAAGGACTTGTCCATCTGCACGGCGTCGGTCTCGATACCAGTCTCTTCGTTGACGATCTCGGCGAGACCTTCGAGGATCTCCTGCTCATTCATTGCCATCGGGTTGCTCCTTGTCCTTGGGCGATCTGTATTCGCTTGAAATGGGCTGACCCGGAATCCCGCCGGGCCGCGGGAAACTTCAGGGCAGGACCACGACCTGCGCTGCGTAGGCCAGGCCCGCGCCGAATCCGATCTGTAGCGCCAACTGGCCGCTGAGCTCGGGGTGGTCTTTGAGGAGTCGCTGCATCGCGAGCGGGACGGATGCCGCCGAGGTGTTGCCGGTATCGACGATGTCACGGGCGATGACCACGTGCTCGGGCAGCTTGAGTTCCTTGACCATTGAGGTGGTGATCCGCAGGTTGGCCTGGTGGGGCACGAAGGCACCGAGGTCTTCGGCGCTGACTCCGGCTGACTCGAGCGTCTGTCGCGCGACGGGGGCCATCGAATAGACCGCCCAGCGGAAGACGGCTTGGCCCTGCATACCGATCGAGGGCCAGTGGATGCCGTCCTCGCGGCCGACGCTCTCCATCTCATCGCGCAGGTCCGTCCACGGCACTCGCTGAGAGATCTTGTCCCAGTTCTTGCCGTCCGAGCCCCACACCGTCGGACTGATGCCGGGCACATCCGAGGGGCCCACGACGGCTGCACCGGCACCGTCGCCGAAGATGAACGCGCTGCCGCGGTCCTTGGGGTCGGTGAAGTCGGAGAGCTTCTCGACCCCGACGACCAGCACGTGTCGGGCGCTGCCGGAGCGGATCATGTCGTTGGCCAGGCCGATGCCGTAGCAGTAGCCCGCACAGGCTGCGGAGATATCGAAGGCCGCCGGAGCCGGTATGCCGAGTCGGTCGGCGAGCATGGGTGCGGCGGCCGGCGTCTGGTACGGGTGGGTCACAGTCGCGAGCAGCACGACGTCGATGTGCTCGACGCCGATCCCGGCCATCTCCAGCGCCTCGCGGCAGGCGTGCTCGGACATGTCGATAACGGTCTCGTCCGGTCGGGCGAAGCGGCGGGTCTCGATCCCCGAGCGCTGCCGGATCCACTCATCGGTGGAGTCGATGTGCTCGCAGATCTCGTCGTTGGTCACCACGCGCTCGGGGCGATAGGCCCCCATACCCAGGACTCGGGCGTGCGCCGTCGGGGTCTGGGTGTGCAACACCGGTGGGGTGCTCATACGGCGTCCTCGTGGGGGTGCAGGCGTAGCAGCGGCTGACCCGGGCCCACCGGGTCGCCGGACTCGACGAGCCACTCGATGACGCGCCCGCCATGAGGTGCCTTGACGTTGTGCGTTTCGCGCAGGGTGCTGACGGTCGCGACGATCTCGCCGGGGCGCACGTCGGCGTCGTTGCCGATGCCGGGGATGACCGTGCCTTTGCATGGGGACACGACGAGACGCCACGTGGGCGCGTCGGTGGGTTCCTCGGCGGCACCGTGTTCGCGGATCATGCGGTGGGCCGCGTCGAGGTCATCTGGAGACTTCAGCGCCAGCGTTTCGACCCCGGGCATCGCGCGCTTAGCCAGCCCGGTGAGGGTGCCCGCC
>JBGTGC010000251.1:0-2829 GCA_041746935.1 Dermatophilaceae bacterium | reverse complement strand
GCGCTCGGCGGGCGGCATACCCGACGTCGCCCTGGAGCCCCTGCGGATGGCTGCATTGGCAGGCACCTGCGTGGCGATGGCCGCGATTGGAGCCCAGACTCCGCTGTCGGCGATCCGCGAGGCCGGCTGGGGCCCGATGATCCTGGGCGGTCTGCTGTGGGTGGCGGTGGCCAGCAGCGCCCTAGCCTTGATCGCGCTGACCTGATTGCGCCGAGCCTGACTACGCCGTCCGACGAAGCCGGTGCCGCAACATCACGAATGCCGCGCGCACCCCGGTGGACAAGGTCGGCTCCAGCACCGGGGCAAAAAACGGCGAGTGGTTGAACGGCACCGGCTCTCCACTGTCGAGCAACTCCTGCGGATGCCCCCCGAAGAACCAGTAGACCCCCGGCACACCGATGGCCCGCGGCAGATGACCGAAGTCCTCACTGCCCATCGAGGGCGGCACGGTCCCGACGTTGGCCGCCCCGATGTCGCCGGCGATCACGTCCATGGCCTCGGCGGTGAGTTCTTCGTCGTTGACCAGCAGCGGAAAGGTATAGAGCTCCTCGATCGTCGGCTCCGGCGCCCCCGAAGCCTGTGCCTCGGCCAGGATCACGCGGCGTAGGGCCGCCAAGACCGAGTCGCGCACGTCATCGTCGAGGTTGCGGACGTTGACGGTGAACTCCGCCGTGGCCGGGATGATGTTCTCTTTCAGCCCAGCCTTGAGCGTCGCCACCGTGATGACGGCCGCACTTTGCGCCGCGATCTCTCGGGCCACGATGCTCTGGATCCGCACGATGATGTATGCCGTCAGCACCACCGGGTCGATCGTGCCCTCGGGCCGGGAGCCATGGCCGCCGCGCCCATGCACCGTGACCTTCCACGAGTCGGCCATCGCCATCGCTGGCCCCGGCGTGATCTCCACGGTCCCCGCACGACCGGGCCAGACGTGCTGGCTGTAGACGACCTCGGGCAGGCGGCCCTCCGGGAGAGCTTTGGCCCAAAGGTCGTCGTCCAGCATCGCCTGAGCACCCACGGCGGTCTCCTCGGCGGGCTGGAAAATGAAGATCACCGTGCCCGCCCAGTCGCCCACATCGCTGGCCAGCAGAGTCGCGGCTCCGATCGCGCAGGTGATGTGGGTGTCGTGACCGCAGGCGTGCATGACGGGCACGTCGCTGCCGTCGGGAAGGGTGCCGCGAGCCACACTGGCGTAGTCCAGCCCGGTGTCCTCAGGCAGCGGGAGCCCATCGATATCGGCGCGGAACGCCACGATCGGGCCATCGCCATTGCTCAACGTGGCGATCATGCCGGTGCCGCCGCAAGGCGTGCATGCATACCCCAGGGCAGTCATCCGCTCCACGATGAGCGCTTGCGTCTTGTGCTCGGCCGACGACAGCTCGGGGTGCGCGTGCAGGCGCCGATACAACTCGTGCAAGTCGGCGAGCAGGGCCTGCGGGATCTGGACCGACTCGCTCACTTCGTCATCCCGCTTCGCCCTTGACTGGAGTTCCGCTTGAACTGCGAGTGGGCCAAACTCAACGGCACCGAGATCGCAATAGCGATAACAAGGATGAACAGGTTGCCGGTGATCCACCACATCACCATGCCGATCAGGATCCCGATTGGATAGATCCAGAACTCGCCCTGCTTGCACCGCCCAGGCTTCAGTCCATATGCCGATCGGTCTGCCGCTGCCATGGCCGCCTCGCCTGTTGTAGTTCGTGCTTCGGGTGGGGACGTGTCGCTCGGGACGCCTCGGGACCATCTTGCCTGTTGGGGGCTTCGGTCCATCGACTTTGGGGGTAGCGCGCCACGAAGTGGCGGAGGAAGATGAGCCGCCAACGGAAGGAGGTGACCATGACCAAGTCCCGAGGGAACCTGAGGATGAGCCGAGGGAGGAGTCAGAGAATGACGAGTCGCCATGGGACGCATCGCACTTCGGCGACCAGTATGTGGAAGACACCGATGTGGACGACACCGATCTAGAAGACACCGATGTGGACGAGGCAGGATCGGGCCAGCCAGGGCATGGCGGACCAGGACCGGATCAAGACGAGTCCGAGACCGGTGACAAGGACGGCGTGCACATCGCGCGAGGCACCTACGTCATGACGTTCACCGCGGCGGTGGCGATCGTCGCGTTCCTCACGTTGCTGATCGTGGTCGTCACCAGCTCCCGCCACATCCTGGGCGTCGGCAGCGCGGCATGCGCAACGATGGCGTCACGATGACCCTGAGCCGTAAGGTCAGTGCGTGACCGAGATCACATGCCAGGCAAGATATCCGGTATGAAGTTGAGTCGGGTGATCGAAACGTCGGCCGCGGTGGCCGGCACCTCGTCGCGCTCTGCGAAGGTGTCGACCCTCGCCCACATCCTGCAAGAGGCAGTGGCCACACACGGTCGTGGCCACCATTGCATCGAGGTCGTGGCCGACTATGTCGCCGGCACCTTGCCCCAGCGGCGGGTTGGGGTGAGCTGGCGCGGTCTGCGTGACCTGCCGCAGTCTGCCGCGCAGGCCACGCTGACCATCGAGCAAACTGACACCGCGCTCACGGTGATCGCTGAACTCTCCGGTGGGGGGTCGGCGAGCAAGAGACGCAAGGCCATCAGAGGGCTGTTTGCTCGTGCCACGCTCGCCGAGCAGCGGTGGTTGGCTGCCCTGATCACCGGTGATTTGCGGCAAGGTGCCAGCGACGGCGTGCTCTTGCAGGCCATTGCGCAAGCCGCAGGGGTCGACGATCACATCGTGCGCGCGGCCGTGATGCGGGCGGGATATCCCGGCCCGGTCGCACGGGTGGCGCTGGCCGCGCCGAACGAGGAAGCGGCCATGGCGGCCCTGACGGCGA
>JBGTGC010000250.1:0-3007 GCA_041746935.1 Dermatophilaceae bacterium | reverse complement strand
CTGGGCGGCTG
This sequence comes from Dermatophilaceae bacterium, assembly GCA_041746935.1. Classification (GTDB taxonomy): domain Bacteria; phylum Actinomycetota; class Actinomycetes; order Actinomycetales; family Dermatophilaceae; genus Ornithinicoccus. Next base: position 2,996 of record JBGTGC010000250.1, on the reverse strand, counting down.
CGCTCCGGCTTTCGGTCAGGTCGGCGATCCGCTGCTTCAGGTGGGCGTCGCGAGAGCCGCCCAACGCCGCACGAGCGAAGGAGGCCTGGACCGCCGCGCACAAGCGCAGCACCGGAATCAGGGTCACCGCGAAGATCCCGCCCATCAGCAGCGGGGTAATCCAGTCCGCCCACGGCAGCTCGATGAGGTCACCCAGGTCCGGGGGTGAGCCATCATTGGGCAGCGCTGGGCTCCATATCCAGTAGGTCAACCCGCCGAGGGCACCACACCACCAGGCCACCGTCAACGAACAGGTCGCGGTGGCCAACGGAAGTGACAGTACTCCGTGCAGCAGATCGAGCCAGGCCTGCCTGTCGCGCAGTCGTTCCCACCAGTGACGCAGCCGGTTTGGGGAATCCACGGCCGGTCGGTAGATCGCCGCGACTCGTTCCCCCGATACCTGCTCCACGCGTCGCCTTTCCACCACGGCCAGCCACCGCGCCCATTCCAACACCAGGACCAGCACCGGCACACCCACAACCGTGATGAGGAGCCCAAGACCCAGGAGTAGGCCGCCTAAGAGGACCGTGCACGACACCACAGCTAGGGGCAGTCCGCTCAACAGGTACGTGGAGTCGCGACCCAGTTGCTGGAGCAGTGAGGTTTCGGTCGTTACGGCAGCCCGAGTGTCAGTGGTGGGATGGGCATCGTGGGTAGTCATGCTCCCACTTTCTAGCCGGTGGGGTGCGCGTCACCAGCATGCTTACCGGTGTGCTGAGAATGAGGATAACCCCCGCTCGGGACACGGGAATCCCCGAACGGAAACGGAGGACGTCTGGGTGTCATTAACTCCCTGCCGCTGCGCATTCTGACAGCATGACAACTTCGACATCCACACACCCCAAACTCTTGGCCACCCTCGCCGCGCTGCTCGTGGGCCTCCTTACCGCGATGCCGGGCCCGGTTGCCGCTGCGTCGGATCTGGCCCCTGATGGACCCGCGAAAGCAATCACAGATCAGTACAATCAGATGGCTTCCGTCCCAGCCGCATTCGCGGTCATCGACGGCGATGACACCATCTTCGGTGGCCAGGAGGGGGGCGGTCCGGATACGCCGTTCATCATCGGTTCGCTGACCAAGTCGTTTACCGCGCTCACTGTTCTGGCACTAGTACAGCGCGAAGAGCTGGATCTGGATCGGCCGGTGCAAAGCTATCTTCCGGACCTGTCTTTGGAGCGGGCTGGTGAACGGGTCACCCTGCGCCATTTGTTGTCTCATACGGCCGGCATCGATGTGGCCGACTGCAACAAGGACGGAGAGAGTACCTATAACTCCCTCGAATCTCGTGTGGACGACCTTCGCGGGATTCGGCTGACGTCGACCCCAGGCAATAGCTTCGAATATTGCAACGTCGGATACGCAGTCCTTGCGCGAGTCATCGAAGTGCAGACCGAGCGCCCCTTCGCGGAGGTGTTGGACACCAACGTGCTTAGACCACTGGGCCTTAACGACACACAGACCGACCTTCAACAGGCTAGGTCGGCGGGTCTGGTCGAGGGGCGCACCACGATCATGGGTGTTCCGGTAACGCGACCAGAGAGGGCCGCCGACTCGGCACTACCCGACGGGTACCTCGTCTCCACCGCCCGCAACCTCGCCGAGTACGCACGTTTTCAAATGGGTGACGGCACCCGACCCGACGGCACCCGGCTCCTATCGACGGACCTCATGCACGAGATGCACACCTCGCAGACCATCGTGCCCGGACTCCCCCCCGAAATGGCCAACTATGGGATGGGTTGGTTCGTAGGCTCAGAGAAGTCCCACACCGTGCTCTGGCACGGCGGGACAAACCAGCGTTACCAAACCGACCTCGCGATGCTCCCTAACCAGGGCCGGGCAGTCGTCAGTCTGGCCGCTGGACAGTGGCTGGCCGGAACGAAGCCTCTCACAGATGCCTCAATCGCGGTCCTACTCAACCGCGACACAGAGCCATCCCACATGTACCTGATCGCCACGTTGATCATGTGGCTAGCCCTGGGGACCCTCATTGCGACCATCACATGCTCACTCATCCGATCCCGGCACCGCCGAGCCACTGGTCGGCGGCCACGCCGCTGGGCAGCGATCCTATTCCTGCTCGGCGCGGTCTTGCTTCCTGTTGCGTTCACCTTGCCGGCAGTCCAGGAACTGGGCTCTATCGAGCGCGCCTGGCGCTTCGGCTGGCAAGCCGCTCCCGACGTCCTCGCCCTCGAGCTCGCCTGGGTACTGACCCTCTTCTGGATCGGACTAAGAGCCTTGGCGAACTCGATGAATAGTCGACACTCGACCCCGTGAACAGCAGGTAGCGGGAGCAGCGCAGGTGCCGGGAAGGGCCTACCAAGTGCGACCTTGCGGGCATGGCGTTGAGTTCCTCACCTGAGGCCCACACAGCAACGGGGCGATCCCCTTCGCCGTTCCGCGGGCCGATTCGCCAACGTGCCGAAGGAGACCCCAACCAGGGGCGTATCAGCCGAAAGCACCAGACGCAGACCCGTCTAACGACCAGTAGAACACCGGCCCTACAGCCGATGCACCCGTCGGCGACCTCGGCGATCGTGGAGTCATCAATCATCGGACCGCAACGCAGGAGTTTAGAGATGAGATCACGGCATAAAACCGCCACCGCGCTGGAGTCCCTGCACGTACCCGTGGGAGCGGCAGCGGCAAAGACGGGGCCCAGACCGGGCCGAGCGCTCACAGAGCGGGTGATCGGCGTGACGGCGATCGCGCTGGCAGTGTCGATGGTCATCCAGAACGCGATCTTCGCGTGGGCCGGAGCTCCCGGCTACGGGGACCCGATAGAGCAGGTGCTCGCCTGGCACCAGCAGAACCGGGTGGTGGTCGCGATCGCGGTCGGCCAGGAGGCGCTACACCTGCCGCTGCTACTTGGGTTCCTGACCGGTCTACACGGGCTCGTCCGGCGCCGCGGGGGCGCGGGCTCGGACTGGGCGCGTCTCGCGGTGGCCGCAGGCGCG
>JBGTGC010000249.1:0-3336 GCA_041746935.1 Dermatophilaceae bacterium | reverse complement strand
CACCACGATGACCGTCAATCGGTTCGAAGGGCAGATCCGCAAAGACAACATCGCCATGCGCAAGGTCTTTCTGCGTTGCGGCTGGATCAAGGAGGCGCACTATCGGCAGGGATGGCCAGTCGAGGGAAGTGAGCCCGTAGCATCCGTGGCCTACGCCATCCTGCGGCGTGACTGGGAAACAGGGAAGACCACGACCTTCGTGTGGGAAGACCTCCAGAGTTAAACCGACCCCTCCTCGGCCTCCCCAGGCCTCCGGGCACCCCACAGGGAGAACTCTTGACATGCCTGTGACCCGGCCGTCACTGGCGGGGTGTTGGGCTGGGCGGTTAGGTGTGCCAGGTGAGGCCGGTGGGGTGGGTGGTGGCGGTGAGGTCTTTGTCGTGGACGATGGTGTGGTGTCGCCCGCAGAGCAGGGCGTAGTTGGAGATGTCTGAGCGTCCGCCGCGTGACCAGTGGACGACGTGGTGGGCATCGCACCAGGGTGCGGGGGTGTGCAACCCGGGAACATGCAGTGCGTGTCGCGGTGGTGTAGCGCGCGTCTTTGTCCGGGGGTGACGAGGCGTTTGGCGCGGCCTTGGTTCAGGATTTCGCCGTCGGTCCTTAGGATCGTGGGGATGATGTCGGCCTCACAGGCCATCCGCCGCACAGTCTCAGGCGAGAGTGTCTCTCCGGTGTCTGGTGGTCCCCGTGCCGGTGAACGCCTGCTCGAAGAGGTCCCACCTGATGGTGACGTTCAGAGTGGCTTTGGGGGTCGTGGGTGCATTGTCGCCGCCGGCGATGCCACGTTTCATCACGGTGACTAAGGCGTCGTAGCGGCGTTGCGTCGCGGTCCTCGGGTCCGGCGTTGACGATGAACCGCACCAGCGAACCGTCGGCCATGGAGGATTCGTTGACACCGCGCAGTTCGTTGATCGCTCGCTCTTTCCTCTCGTGGTCTTTGTCCGAGGTTGTCAAGTTGTCCGGGAGGGTGGCGGAGGTCATCCGGTCCGTGGCCCGGCGCGGGTCCTTGTCGGTGAAGTCCTTGTTTCCCGCGATGCGCATCAAACCTGGTGACGGCAGCTTCGTATTCACTGACCCGTTCCCCGTTCTCGTCAAGGTCGGCACCGTCCTCGGCGGGGACGGCGTCGGGGTCGGGGGTGGTGTCCATGAACGGTTTCACTCGGGCCAGCGCCCGCAGGATCGACGCGGCCCGGCGGATGAGCAGACCAGTGGAGGTGACCTGATCGTGCAGTTTCGCGTGCAGAGGGTTGCCCAGACCCCGCGCCACAGTCAGCAGATTTATCTGGGGCCGGCTTGCAGCCGTGGTGGACGTGATCTACGCGGTTGCCATTGATGTCACATGGCGGTCGGCCACAAGTTATCTGGGGTGGCGTCGCTATTCGACCCAGTCTTCGACGATCGAGTGTCTGGATTGGGGGTAGCGCTCACGCCCGGTCGTAGCGAGCCCCGTCTATTCGCGATCAGCAACCCGAGTTGATGGCGTGGGCTCAGGTGTGTGCGGCATTCGTGAGGCGTGCGGCCTCACGTTGAGTCTCACTCATCCCACCCCACACTCCGTATGGCTCCTGGGTGGCCAGCGCGTGATCGCGACACTGTTGCAACACCAGCCACTGGAACAGATCTGTTTTGCCCGTTTATCACGGCGCTGGCGTGCTGGCCCGCGCTCATTTTTGGGGTGGTTTAACACCTCGGGGCTGGCCGTCGTGCGGCATGCCCCTTGGTACTACCAGGATCACCAGTCCTGCCTAGGTATCAACTGCTGTGCATCGATCATGACCGAGACTTTCCTCCCTTTCCCGGTGGTTCTGCTAGTCCCCCTTAAGATCTCGCGCAGTGACAGGCTGTACATGTTTGCTCAATCTTGAACTGGCCTTTAATCAGACGTTAACTTCATCGTCGGCAATAACGAGCCACGCCCACGGACACACCATTCTTGCTGTAGTTTACGTTGAAGGATGGGTAGCAGCTTATCCGCCTAAAGGATGGGTTGTGAAGGTTATGGGTGCGTTGCTCATGGTGACGGACGACGTCGGTCTGTGCGGGTCACTCGCGCAAGTGTTACGCGGTGAAGGCCACACCGTGGACACCGAGGATAACTTCTCACCTGGCGTGGAGAGGGCTAAGCGTGGGGCGCATGACCTCGTCGTCTTGGACGTGTCTCGCGCCGACATGGACGGGGCGGACCTGTGCCAGCAGATGCGCGGGGGCGGCGTGAGCGTGCCCGTGCTGGTCCTGACAGCACAAGCAAGCGAAATCGACGTCGTAGTCGCCTTAGACTCCGGGGCCGATGCCTATGTGACCAAACCATTCCAGGTCGCCGAACTACTGGCTCGGGTGCGTGCCCTGCTGCGTCGAGGCGATAACCCGATGGAAGCCAACAGTCGCCAGATCACGATGGACCTCAAAGCCCGTCTCGTGCTCGTCGATGGGCACGAACTGGCCATGCCGGCAATGGAATTCGATCTGCTCGCGGTGTTGCTCCGCGAGCAAGGGAACGTCGTATCCCGAGCGGCGCTGATGGCAGAAGTCTGGGGAGATGCCGGCGGGTCGACCAAAACGTTGGACATGCACATCTCCACGTTGCGCCACAGACTGGATGACGACGCCAAGAACCCACGCCACATCTTCACGGTGCGAGGGGTGGGCTTCCGCTTTGAAAACGAGGCCCAGTCTCCGTAGTAGCTGGCTTGCTCCTAAATCGTGAACTCAGTACCGGCACGACTATTGGTCATCCATCCCATACCCGTCGATGCCCACTCCCGGGCTAACGTCACGGAATTTATGACACGCCGAATCGGAACCAAAGGCGGGTACTGAACCTGGATCCGCCGATTCTTTAGGTGTGGTGACCGGGTTGTGACATACGAATGCTCCTGTGACCTGGGATGATGGGACTTACGACAGTTCCAAACCAGCCAGATACAGGAGCACCCGATAGTGCGAGTCTGCCATAACCTTTCCGCTGCTTTTGATGACCCGAACCTGATCGCCTGTGCGGGGTTGGTGCCGGTGATGGCGCTAGCCGAGCGGGCCGGGCTGCCGGGCCTGGTCGCTGAGCATGTGAGCGTGCCTGGCTCGCCCGGAGCCTACGCCGAGTTGAAGGTCGGCACGCTGGTGGCGGGGATGGTGGCCGGCGCGGACAGCATCGAGGACATGGACCTGGCCCGTCACGGCGGGATGGCGAAACTGTTCGCGGGGTGCCGGGCTCCGACCACGCTGGGTACGCACTTGCGGGGCTATGCGTTTGGGCACGTCCGGCAGTTGGACGCGGTCGCCTCCCGGTTACTGGTGAACCTGGCTCAGGCGACTCCGTTGTTGGGTGGGGCCGACCAGGTC
>JBGTGC010000248.1:0-7471 GCA_041746935.1 Dermatophilaceae bacterium | reverse complement strand
CGTTGTGTTACGAGCACCACGAGAGCCCCCATCAACCTCGACTCGACATTGAGATCACGTAGGAGCAGCGCAGCGCCTGACGTCGTCTGGGCACCGAGAGTCTGCAGCGCGTACCCAATCCCCCCACCGACCCCGGCACCCGGCTCGCGCTCCCGGCGTCGAGCCACCCCGGTGAGCAAGTCCGGTGAGCGAGATCCGCCGAGAGCCGCATCGACGGTCTCGGTGTAGGCCCCTACGGCCCCCTCCATCTGCTGGGAGACCTCTGGGCTCACTCCCTGTTCGGTGACCAAGGCGGCACTCGCGCCGTGAAATCCGGTGAGCGGCATCTGGGAAGCAGTAGCGAGCACCAAGGAGATACCGGACCAATCTCGGCATACCTGAGCGAGGTTGCTCAGATCTGGCCCGGCTCCGAGGGCTTCGAGCAGACCCTTGCCGCCATCGTGGCAGGCCACGTCGATCCCGACCCCGACGACGATCCGTCGAGCTCCCGTGGCTCGGGCGGCGACCAATAATTCGCCAACCCCCGCACTGCTGGCTTGCAGACTCTGCGCCCCATCCATTCCCGGTGCCACCAGGTGCCGACCGACCACGTGCGCTGCCTCGATGTATGCCGTGCTGCCAGCCAGCACAATCTGCGCGGGCACGGGCTCGGAGTTGAGCGTGGAACCGCGCAATGGCCCGTCGATCACCACAGGTGCCGTTTCGTCCGCTAGCGGACTCAGCGCATCGATGAACCCCGAGCTGCCGTCGGAGAGAGCGAATTGTTCGACATCGTCGTGCGATGCCCCTTGCGCCCATCCCTGCCCAACGTCTGCAGCCAGGCGTCGCGCGCTACGTCCATCCCCTGGGCCAAACCGATCGGCCACCACCATGACCCGCATCTGCGCCACCAGGCTCAGTACTGCATCTGCATAGCCGACCGGACCTGATCCAACGTGTCCCGGGCGATGGCTTGGGCCCGCTCGTTGCCTCTGGTCAGCACCTCTTGAAGGTATGCGCGGTCCCCTGCGAGCGCGCGGCGACGAGCGCGGATCGGCGCGAAGTGTTCGTTGACCGCTTCGGTCACTTCCTTCTTCAACGCGCCAGAACCCGCATTGCCGATCTGCGCCGCAACATCAAGGGGGTCGCGCCCGCTCGACAAGGCCACCAACAGCACCAAGTTGGACACCTCCGGCCGGCCCTGCGGGTCATAGGTGATCTGCCGCTGCGAGTCCGTGACGGCCTTCTTCACGACGGCAGCCGTGGCGTCAGCGTCCATTCCCAACTCGATGGTGTTGCCCTTGGACTTGCTCATCTTGGTGCCGTCGGTGCCCAACAAGTTGGCCGCTGAGGACAACAATGCCTCGGGTGCCCGAAAGACCGGTTGCTCGGGCTCGACCCGGCCATAACGCTCGTCGAACCGACGGGCTACGACGCGAGCCTGCTCCAAGTGCGGGAGCTGATCCTTGCCGACAGGCACCAGATTGGCCTGGCAGAAGAGGATGTCAGCAGCCTGGTGCACCGGATACGTCAGCAAGAGAGCGGACATCGGGCGGCCGCCGGTGTCGTCTGACTCAGCCTTCACGGTGGGGTTGCGACGTAACTCGGCTTCGGTCACCAACGACAGGAACGGAAGCATCAACTGATTCAGTTCCGGGATGGAGGAGTGCGTGAAGATGGTGGTGGTCTCGGGATCCATCCCCACGGCCAGGTAGTCCGCCACGAGGGAGTAGACGCGTTCGCGCAGCGGCCCGACTCCGTCGCGATCAGCGATAACTTGGTAGTCCGCGATCAGGATGAGGGTCTCCACTCCGGCGCGCTGCAACGTTACTCGGTTGGCCAACGTGCCGAAGTAGTGCCCGAGATGCAGATTCCCAGTAGGCCGGTCACCAGTCAGCACGCGAAATCGACTGGGGTCGGCAGCGATTTCCCGCTCAATCTGAGCCGAGCGCTCGACAGTGCGGCGCAGCGACGAAACCGAGGTCGACTCCGCAAGGGCATCGGCCGCAGCGGTGGGAGGCCCATCAACGTCGAGCGCGTCGACTGTGGGCGCATCGAGGTTGGGCACAGCGTGAGTTGCGGTGGGGTCAGACACAGTCGATAAGAGTAGTGCGCTCAGTGCTGGTGACCACGCTCGACGCCCACGGACTCCACGAGATCCGGAACGCGCTCTGACTCCGGCGCGGGTGGCGGCGGGGTGCCGTCGCCGAAGGGCGAACCACCGAAATCGGCGCGGTGGTGAGGCTCGAGCCACCCCGCGGACAGCGGTCCCGATGGGATGACGCCAGTGGGGTTGATGTCTCGATGCGTGGCGTAGTAGTGCGCTTTGATCTGAGCGAAGTCAACCGTGTCGCCAAAGCCTGGAGTCTGGAAGAGGTCGCGGGCGTAGGCGTGCAACACCGGCATCTGCTCCAACTTCTGCCGATTGCACTTGAAGTGCCCGTGATACACCGCATCGAAGCGCACCAACGTGGTCCACAACCGGATGTCTGCCTCGGTGATGTGATCGCCCACCAGATAGCGCTGCGTGCTGAGTCGCTCACTGAGCCAGTCCAACCGCGTGAACAGCCGGGCGTATGCCGTGTCATAGGACTCCTGAGTCCCCGCGAACCCGCACCGGTAGACCCCGTTGTTGACGTCTTCGTAGACCAGCGCAGCGACTTCTTCGATCTCTTCACGCAGGTCTTCCGGATACAGGTCAGGCGCACCGGCCCGGTGGAGCGCAAACCACTGTGTGCTGAAGTCACGCGTGATCTGCTGGAAGTCGTTGGTGACCACCTCTCCGGTGGCGATCTCCACGATCGCTGGCACTGTGACCCCCGGCTTGTATCCGCCGGGCCGCGCCTCGTAGGCATCTTTGAGTTTCGGGATCGCCAAGACCGGGTCGAGGCCATCCGGATCGAGGTCGAAGGCCCAACTCTCGGCGTCGTGCACCGGACCGCAGATGCCCATCGACAATGATGGCTCCAGACCGAGCAGGCGTCGGACCACGACGGTGCGGTGTGCCCACGGGCAGGCACGCGCCACCACGAGACGGTACCGCCCGGCCTCGACGGCATACCCATCAGGCGTCCCGTCGGTGGTGATCCGCTCGGGGATATATCTGGTATCGCGCTCGAATGTGTCTTCGACATAACTACCGTTGGTCATGAGTCCTCCTGAACACTGGTGGGTGCGGTGGCCGCGTCAAGGCCTGCGAGTCGTTCAAGCAGGATGGCTTCGGCCAGGCACACCCGTTCGAACTCGCCAAGGTGAAGGCTCTCATTGGCGGCATGGGCCCGAGTGTCCGGGTCTTCGACGCCAGTGACGAGAATGGCCGCGTCGGGGAACTGCTCAGCAAAGCTCGCCACGAACGGGATCGATCCGCCGACTCCGATGTCCACCGGCTCGACTCCCCACGAGTCCTCGAAGGCACCACGAGCCTGGTCGTAGACGGGGCCGTCCGCGGCGGCGCTGAAGCCCGGACCCTGATCTTCCAGCTCGACCTCGACCTGGCAACCCCACGGTGCGTGCGTCATCAGGTGGGAGCGCAGCGCTTGGTATGCGGCGTCCAAGTCCTGGTCAGGGTGCACCCGCATCGACAGTTTCGCTCGGCCGAGCGGCGACAGCAGGTTCGCCGCGCGATCCACGCTCGGGGCATCGATGCCGATGACCGTCATCGAGGGCTGCGTCCACATGCGCGACAGGAAAGAGCCGGTCCCGATGGGTTCGACCCCTTCGCTGAGCGAGCTGTCCGAGCGAAGGTCGTCCTCGGAGTAGTCCAAGTCGGCCGCGCTGGAGCGCAACAGCCCGGGCACTGCCACATCCCCGGCATCATCGTGGAGCGTAGCCAGCAGCCGGCATAGCGCGGTCAAACCGTCCGGCACTGCCCCGCCATACAGCCCGGAATGCACCCCGTGGTCCAGGGCGCGCACGCTCACCACAACCCGTACCAGCCCGCGCAGCGTGATCGTCAGTGCTGGTATGCCGATCTTCCAGTTGTGCGAGTCGGCCAGCACGATGACATCGGCTCGCAGGGCCTCGCCATGACGTTCCAGAATCTGCGGCAGGCTGCCCGAGGCAATCTCCTCCTCCCCTTCCACAAAGACGGTCACGCTCACCGGCGGCGCTCCGCCGTGGGCGCGCAGGGCGGCCACGTGGGCCATGACACCGGCCTTGTCGTCGGCAATACCGCGTCCGTAGATCCGTTCACCTCGCTGGGTGGGCTCAAACGGGGGGCTGTCCCATTCGTCATCCTGGCCCGGTGGCTGGACGTCATGATGTGCATAGAGAAGGACGGTGGGTGCCCCGGGCGGCCCGGCGAGCGTCCCGATCACCGCCGGCCGGCCGCCTTCGCGGACGATAGACACCTTCATCCCCTCAGCCTTGAGCAGGTCAGCAACCACGTGCGCGCTGTCGTCGAGATGGCGCTGATCGAAGGCATCAAGGGAGACCGACGGTATGCGGGTCAGCACCTCTAAATCCGATCGCACCCCAGGCATGGCACGCGCGACGTGCTGGCGCAACTCGGCCAGTCGGTCGGCTCCCGGTGCCCCGGTCCCAGGGGCGGCTTTGGTGGCCTCAGTTGCGGTTGGGTCCATTGGGCGAGCCTAACCAGGCGCGCTAACGGCATACAGTGGGCGGGTGTTGTTCCGCAAAAAGACTGAGCCGACGCCCTCGTCCGAGCACCCCACCGGCGAGGTGGTGAGCGCCTCGACCGCCCACGCAACCGCAGGCAAGGGGCGGCCGACGCCCAAGCGCAAGGACTCCGAGGCTGCACGGCGCCGGCCCTTGGTCGCTGACACCAAGGGAGCAACCAAGGACGAGAAGCAAAAGCGTCGCCTGAGCCGTGCCATTGCGCGAGACGGAATGCTTCGCGGCGAAGAAAAGTACTTGGCACCTCGGGACCGAGGACCCCAGCGCCGCTACCTTCGCGACGCGGTTGATCGACGCTGGAACATCGGCGAGGTGCTGCTGCCCACGATGCTGTTGATCTTGGCCGCCTCGTTGGTGAACATTCCTGGCGTTCAGCTGGCGATGTTCGCTGGCGCCTACGGGTTGATCCTGTTCGGACTCGTTGACGCCGTGCTGTTGTGGAGGCGCACGAAAACTGCCTTCACCGACGAGTTCGGAACCGAGCCGCCTGCTCGATCTGCGTCCTACGTGGTGTTGCGCTCATTCCAGATGCGGATGTCCCGAGTTCCGCGTGCCCAGGTCACCCGCGGTGCACCCCTGCGACGCCGCTAGGCACCCTTACCGCCCCCTGCCTTGTGCTCTCACATCACGGGCTGAGACTCATTGGCCCGTACACGACTTCGTCACCCTGCATCAGCGTCACCGAGTGCACACCCGCTTCTGCCAACTGTGGCCACTCCTCCCCGATCCAGGCCTCAGCCTCGGCCTGACTGGGAAACCTCACCTGGGCTAAGCCGAGGTCTTCAAGGACCGATCCGGTGGGATCGGTAAAACGCCAGTGATGATCCTGAGTCATTGCAGCAGCCTAATCCGTGCACAGTGACGGCTCTCGGTGAGCGACTAGCGCCTAGAGAGGGTGAACCGCGACGACCACGAACGATGGGAGCCTTGATGACGACCACCCTTGTCCTAGGGGCCGTGGGTGGGGAACGGCGGATCATGCCCGATGGTTGCTCCGTGAGCAGTTGGACTACACCGAACTGGATGCCTCAGCGCTGGGCGAGCGACTGGTTGGGCTTTGCTCAGCAGCAGGCGTCCGGTTTTATGGATGAACTCTTCCTCGCACGACGCCACATTCCGTTCGACGTCGTCTCCATCAGCCGCGAGGTCGGCTGGGGCGCAGCAGACCTCACCCAACGACACTGCAGTCACCTACGTCGACACCCGGCTCAGCGTGTCCAGCGATCGAGTCCACCTGCTGATGGCTGGCCGTGTGCTCGACCTCCACGCAGCCCCGGCGATCCCACGGCTGGTTCCCGCATCGAGCTGAACTACTAGCCGCACCGGTTGGCTACGTGGTAGCGACCTGGACAAAAGGCGGCTTGACCACGGTGGCGGGCACGTGACGGCCACGTACGACTATGGCGACTTCATCGCCTAAGGCGACGGATCGGTCCAGGAGCGCAAGGGCGATGCCTTGCTTGAGGCTGGGCGAGAACGTTCCCGAGGTCACCGAACCAACACTCTCCCCCGCCTCTCCCACGACGTCACACCCGTCTCGTGGAATGCCTCGCCCCGTCACCAGCAGGCCGCGGGAGATGCGCCCCTCCTTGCTCGCTCGTTGCGCTGTCAGTGCGTCCTTGCCCCAAAAGTCTGCCTTGTTCCATCCAACGGCCCAGCCTGTGCCTGCCATCACCGGCGTGATGTCGGGGCCGAGTTCGTGCCCGTGTAAGGCGTAGCCCATTTCGGTGCGCAGCGTGTCCCGAGCCCCGAGGCCGCACGGCAAGCCACCGATCTCAGCGACCGCCGAGGTCAGCGACTCCCAGACGAAATCCGCGTCGTGCGTGCCCGGCAGCACCTCGTACCCGCGCTCGCCGGTGTAGCCGGTTCGGCATACCCGCACCGCACGTCCCTGCATGTCAGCATCCACGAAGCTCATGAACGCGTGGCCGATGGGGAGACCGGCGCGCTCCATCACCTCATCAGACCGCGGACCCTGGACTGCGATCACCGCAAAGTCGTCGTGACACCCTCGAACCGTGATCTCCGAAGGGGCGGCGTCGGCCAGCGCTGCCACTACCCCCGAGGTGTTCGCCGCGTTGGGGATCAAGAAGACTTCCTCGGGTGAGACGAGATACGCGATGAGGTCATCGACGACTCCCCCATCCGGTCCGCAGCACATGGTGTATTGCGCTTGTCCCGGCCCGATGCGACCCAAGTCGTTGGTCAGCGTCGAGTTCACGAACGAAACCGCCCCCGTTCCGGTGACGACGGCCTTGCCAAGGTGTGAGACATCGAAGATACCCACCGTGTCGCGAACGGCCTGATGTTCGGCCACAACCCCCCCACCGGCATATTCGATCGGCATTGACCAGCCGCCAAAGTCGGCCATCTTGGCACCGAGCTCGACGTGGAAGCGATGCAGGGGTGAGGTCTTGGTCTGCGAGTCACTCATAGGCGCGACTGTATCGGCCCAGATCCTCGGTGCCACCCGATCCCTCGGCTAGGGTCGCAGCCACCCCCTCATCAGCTCTCTAGGCCCAGGAGGCACGGTCCATGTCCTCACTTCGCACCGCACTCTCGCTGTCCACAGCGCGTCCCACCTCGATTCGGTGTGACGCCCTGGTTCTGGGGTCACGCTCGTTCGACGGGAAGGCCGAGTTGGTCGCTGACCTCGACCTACCGCGGGCGGTCGGCTCGGCCCTCAACGAGACGCTGACGGCGGTGGGCGCCACCGGGTCGGCCGGGGAGGTCATCACCCTGCACGGCGTCGCCAAAGTCACGGCTTCGCGTACGTTGTGCGTCACGAAAACGATGGTTTTGCGCGTCTGGCGCCAGATGTTTTCCAGTTCGACGTGCAGATGATCGCGCGTTTGCG
>JBGTGC010000247.1:0-8027 GCA_041746935.1 Dermatophilaceae bacterium | reverse complement strand
ATCAACCGTGGGGTCAGGTGGTTGCGGGGTGCCGGTGTCCAACGCGCTCGGGGGCGGGTCCGGCGCGGGGGCCTGTGCATCCGCACCGAGCCCATAGTCGCCGTTTTCGCCGGCGCTCAACCACGCGCTTGCCCACGTGGCAGCCAGTTGACCCGCTGAGCTCTCGGCATTGTCGACGGTCGAGACCACGTCAGACACCTCGCCATTTGTGCGGATCGCCAGGATCACCGGGTCTTCGGCGTCGATGGGTTCCGACTCGAAGGACTCGGTTCCGGTGCCGACGACCAGGGTCGGCACGTCGGCTCGCGTCAGGGCTAAGACCAGGGATAAGCGTTGATCCACCACGAGTTGAGCGTCCCGATTGTCGCCGACGTCACTCGCATCGATCCCGCCCGTGACGATGACCACCACGTCATGAGCCGAAGTGGGCAACCCGCCGGGGAGCAGCACGTCGGTCTCGTCGCCCGGCTCACTCGTCTCGATGACGTCGAGGTCCACCAGGGCGGCGAGAGCCCCCCGCCAAGGCTGCGAGACCTCATTGGATGTCGGTCCGGCCAGCACGGTCGCAAGGAGGTTCGCGGGGGTGGGCTCCGTGCCTGCAATTTCCCCGGGGAAGGCAGCCAACAAGTCTTCTGCGGCCGTTTGTCGCTCGGCCTCGCTGCGGGGGTCCTCCCAAGCGTCGAGCACAGCGGTCCTGGTGACCCGCTCGGCACCTGCTTGCACCAGCGCGGTGGCCATCGCGTCAGCCACGTCGGCCTCGGAGCCTGGCAGCTCGACCACACGGACGCTCTGGCCGGTCAGCGTGCCCTCCACGGCGCCCGGGACAAGCGCATCGAGCAACTCGTCCTTTTGCTCGGCGCGCTCCTGCTGCAGGTCCACCCGGGCACGTAACTCGTTGCGCTCTTGACCCAACTCGGCCACTTGGGATTCCAGCGTGTCCGAGAGTTCGCCGCGTAACGGCCCTGCCCCCAGGACGATGCCGACCGCGAGAGCGAGGAACACCGCCACCAGCGACACCATGTGATATTTGAAGTCGATCACCCTAGAACCATCCCCCTATCCATGCGATCACGTCATCCAGCCGGACCTGCAGCACCCCGAAGATTGCGCGGCCACCAGCAGTCGAAGCCAGCGCGGCGATCATGGCCACCATGCCGGCCAGGATCAACCAGACCAACGACGCCGCGGAAATACGCGATCGATACAACAGGCTGACGCCCTTCGCGTCGACCAACTTGCCGCCGACGCGGAGCCGAGTCAAGAAGGTGCTGGCCATTCCTTTGCGGCCTTTGTCCAAGAACTCCACAAGGGTGGCGTGTGTGCCGACGGCCACGATGAGCGTCGCACCCAGGCCATCGGCGATCAGCATGGCCACGTCTTCGCTCGTCCCCGTAGCGGGTAGCACGATGGCGTTGCTCACGCCCAGGTCTTGCACCCGCGCCAGCCCTGGTGCCTGACCGTCCTGGTATGCGTGGACCACCACCTCGGCACCACTGGTCAAGGTTGCGTCGCTGACCGAGTCCATGTCACCGACGATAAGGTCCGGTCGCATCCCCAACTCCATCAGCGCGTCCGCCCCGCCATCCACGCCGATCAACACGGGGTTCTCTTCACGGATGAAGGGACGCAGCGTCAGGAGGTCCTCCTTGTAGTGATACCCGCGGACGACCACCAGGACGTAGCGGTCGTGTATGCGCGTCCGCAGCACCGGCAGATCGATCCCGTCCAAGAGCAAGTGCTGCTCGGACTGCACGTAGTGCATCGTGTTTCGAGCGAAATCCTCTATCTGCGTGGACAGGTGTGTCTTGGCTTCCTCCATCGCTGCGGCCACGCCCTCGGCACTCAGACGAGTGCCGTGCACCGCCTCGACGCCCTCCGCAGTCAGGGTCCCGCCCTCTATCCGTGCGGTAGCCCCTTCCGGCAGGAGCACCAAGGCGTGCGGACCGACGGAGTCGATCAGCGGTATGTCGGCTTCGAGCAAGATGCTGGGTCCGAGGTTGGGGTAGGCGCCGCTGATGGAGGCAGCGGCATTCACGACCGCTGCCGGCCGACACGCGACAAGTGCCGAGGCACTGACCTGGTCCAGATCCTCATGATCGATCACGGCGATCTCGCCCGGCAACAGCCGTTTGGTCAGGTTCTTCGTGCGCGCATCGACGCGCACGGTGCCCTCGATCACCGCCTGCCGGGGGGCAGGACGCGACGACCGGGGTGTGCGAGACATAGGGGTCATCGTGCCACGCCACCCCCACAGTCCTGTGCCTCTCGACCGCGCCTCAGAGCGCTGCTCCGCCCTCACCGGTATGCCGATTCACCAGCTCGCGGGCATGTGTCAACGCCGCCACTGAATCGCTATCTCCGCCGATCATCCGGGCGATCTCGGCTACCCGTTCCTCCCCCTCGATCAAACGGACGGCGGTGGACGTCACCTGGCCGTCCGAGTTCTTGTCCACCACGAGATGCCGATCCGCGAACGCGGCAACTTGACCGAGGTGGGTGACGACCAACACTTGCGCGCTGGTGGCCAGTTGGGCCAGCCGGGCTCCTAGCTCGACGGCCGCCGCCCCACCGACGCCTGCATCGACTTCGTCAAAGACATATGTGGGCACCTGGCTCTGCGCGCACACGATCTCCAGAGCCAACATGACCCGAGATAGCTCACCACCGGAGGCGGCCTTGGTGATCGAGCGAGGAGCGGACCCGGGATTGGCGGCCATCTGGATCTCGACGTCGTCGAAGCCGGTGCGCCGGGGCTGTAGCCACACTTGATCGACCTGCACGAGGCCGGCGATTCTTCCTTCGCCGCGGTCATCAACGTCGCGGCCATCAACGTCGCGGTCTTCAACGTCGCGGATCTCACGGCGAACGACCACGACGTCGATGACCGCCGAGGCCATGGCCAGCCGCTTCAGTTCCGACGCCAAGTCCGAGCCCAGCCGCCGCGCGGCGGCCGAACGAGCCTGGCTCAGTACTGCCCCACGAGCACAGACATCCCGCCCATACTGTGCGACGCGATCTCCCAGTTCGATGATCTGCTCATCGCTGATGTCTACGCTGTCCAACCGCCGCGCCGCCTGAGCAGCCCATGCCAACACTTCAGCGGTGGTTGACCCGTAGTTCCGCAGCAGCACTGTGAGCGCGGAGCGCCGTTGCTGGACGTGGGCCAACCGCGCCGGATCGCTGTCGATCGAATCGGCATACGTCGCCAGGTCGCTGGACACGTCAGCCGCTAGGTAGACGACCTCGGAAAGTCTGGCACCGAGATCTCGTAGCGCCTCGTCGTGGTCGCTGACGGCGCCCAACGCCGCTGCGGCCTGGCTGAGCAGGTCTACCGCAGGAGTCGGCGCGTCAGGCTGCTCGTCTCCGACCAGCGCGCCGTGAGCGGCTATCGCGGCCTGCCGCAACGCGTCCGCATGCCCCAGGCGGCTCTCCTCGCTGTGCAAATCGTCTTCTTCCCCGGACTGGGGATCGACTCTGGCGATGTCCCCCAGGGCCACTCGCAGCATCTGCGCTTCGCGGGCCCGCTCCACCGAGCTCGACTTCACCTCGGCAAGGTGTCGCCGTGCCTCCACCCACGCGTCATAAGCCGCCTCGTACTGCACCACGGCTGCCGCGACCGGCTCACCGGCAAAATCATCCAACAGCACTCGGTGCTGGTCCGCCTCGCGCAGCCGCCACTGATCGGCTTGGCCGTGCACCGCGACCAAACGCTCACCGACCTCGACCAAGACGCTCACCGGTGCCGCTCGGCCACCCACGTGCACCCGCGATCTGCCCTGCGCGCTGATGGTCCGCGCGAGGATGATTCCGTCGTCGGCATTGCCCCCGGCCTCGAGCACCCGCTGGGCGGCGGGGTGCTGCTCATCGACGTCGATGTCACCCTCCACGACGGCACTCATCGCGCCGTGCCGGACCAGCGTGCTGTCGGCTCGAGCACCAAGCAAGAGCCCGAGCCCAGTGACGACCATAGTCTTTCCCGCGCCGGTCTCTCCGGTGATGACATTGAGGCCGGCGGCAAACTCCACCTCGGCGTTGTCGATCACGCCGAGGCGTTGGATGCGCAACGTTCGCAGCATCGCGGCTACGACTCGGCTCGACGGAACCGGCCTTGCCATCCCTGCACGTTCAGGGCGAACTTGGCCACCAACCGGTCGGTGAAAGGAGAGTTCGACAGCCTGGCGATCCGGACTCCCACGGCGCTGCGGCGCACCTCGATACGGGCACCAGGTGCCAGCTCGAAGGATCGTCGACCGTCGCACCACATGACCGCAGGGCCGGGGGCTTCGGGCATCACTTCAACGGCCAACTGGGTATCCGGGCCCACCACGAGGGGACGGGCAAACAGGGCGTGGGCGGAGATCGGCACCAAGAGCAGCGCTGCTACGTCTGGCCAGACCACCGGTCCACCACCAGAGAACGCATATGCCGTAGACCCCGTGGGCGTCGCCATGATGACTCCATCGCATCCCCACGTGGACAGCGGACGTCCGTCGATCTCGATCGCCAGCTCGACCATGCGCTCACGCGCCGATTTTTCCACTGACGCTTCGTTCAACGCCCAACTTCGGCATACCGTCTGGCCGTTTTCGATGACATCAACGTCCAAGGTCATCCGTTCTTGGACGGTGTAGTCCTGCTTGACCACGTGATCGACCATGAATCCCATCTCTTCACGCTCAGCTTCGGCCAGGAAGCCCACCCGCCCCAGGTTGACCCCCAGCAGTGGCACCCCTGCTGGTCGGGCCAACTCGGCGCCTCGCAAAATGGTGCCGTCCCCGCCGAACACGACCACCAACTCGGCACCCTCGAGGGCTGTATTAGCGCCGAGGTCGCGGTCGAGCGTGGCGTTGACAGGGGTGTGATCGGTGAGGCTGGGCATGACCTCAACGTCGATATCGTGCTCGTTCAGCCGCTCCGAGAACTCGTGGACCAGCGCGGGCACCTCAGAGCGGCGCGGGTGGGTGACCAGCAGGATCCGGCGGCTCATCGGGGCTCTTTCATGTCACGGAACGGGTCAGGACGTGGGCGGCGTCCCGGTCCATCATGCCCGGACGCTGCACCCCGACCCAGAGAAGGTACTCGACGTTGCCTCGGGCACCAGTGATCGGCGAGGTCATCGCTCCTCGCAGTCCCAAACCGACCTCGTAGGCCTTGTCGAGTACTGCGGCCAGCGCTCTAGCCCGAGATTGGGGTGATCGGACGATTCCACCGCGGCCCAAGGCGTCCTTGCCGACCTCGAACTGTGGTTTGACCAAGAGGACGATCGAGGTCTCCTCGACGCACCAGCTCGCCAGGCTGCCCAGCACCTGACGCACCGAAATGAACGAGAGGTCAACCGTGATGAGGGCGATGGGGCCAGTGAGGTCGTGTGCTTCCACGTCCAGGACATGAGTGCCGCTTCGATCCTGCACCCGGTCATCGAGAGCGATGGTGCTGGCCAACTGCCCCGTGCCCACATCGATGGCCACGACGCGGGCGGCACCATGGCGCAGCATCACTTGGGTGAAACCGCCGGTGGAGGCACCAACGTCGACACACCGTGCGCCGCGAACCTGCTCCTGAAGTGGCGTCCACTCGTTCATGGCTGCTGCCAGCTTCTCGGCGCCCCGGCCAACCCACCCAGGGCTGCTGTCGTTGACGATGATCGGAGCGTTTTCGTCGACGGCCACCGATGGTTTGGTCACCACGGCCCCGTCGACGCTCACCGAACCGGCCACAATGAGATCGTGTGCGGTGGCTCGGGAGCGCGCCAACCCCTGCTCCACCAGCAATCGATCGAGACGCCTGGCTTTAGCCTGATTCACTGCAGATCCGAGCCGGGGCAATCATCTCTTGGGAGCAGACATCCGCTCATGCGTGCGGGGCCGAAAGCCGATCCTGGAGGCGTCGGTGGGCGTGAGCGGCCGCCTCGACCTGGAAGGCCAGATCATCAGACTGCGCCGCCGCACCTAGCGCTCCGACGGCGCGGGCGAAGTCGGTCAAGACGAGGTCGACCCCATCATCACCGGTCGTCGGCACGTCGATGTCAAAGTCGGAGCCAGCGGCGGGATCTTCATTGTGCTCAGTCATCTCGCTCAGGCTAACGCCACAGGTGGCGTGCTTGCGGGATTGTCGCCTCGACATACGTCGGGGTTCGGCGCTCGTCTGCGGCCTCGGCGTCGTCACGGTCGTTAACCCCGGTGAGGACGAGCAGGCTGGCTAGCCCGGCGGCGTTGGCACCCTCGATGTCAGTGTCCAACCGATCCCCCACGGCCAGCACCTCATCTGCTTCAAGGCCGAGGCGATCCAACGCGATCCGGTATGAACGTGGGAAGGGCTTGCCAACAACCTCTGGCGTGGCCCCCGTGCCATGGCTCACGGCTGCGAGGAGAGCTCCGTTGCCTGGAGCAAAACCGCGGGGCGTGGGCAACGTGGCGTCAGAGTTCGTGGCGATCCAGATCGCCCCCTCGTTGACCGCATAACCGGCTTCATGAAGGTCGAGCACGCGCATCTGTGGCCCATAGCCTTGCAACACCGCCCAGAACGGGCGCGGCGGACCCTCGGGCTCCACGTCCGCCGCCCGAATGCATGTGAACCCCTCGTCGCTCAGGGCCTCGCTCACGCCCGGCCCCCCCACGGCCAACACCAAGGGATCGGATCCGACGTCCTGATCTGAGCTGACCTCGCTCGCCCCCTCGCGCTCCCTTTCCGCTTCCTGCTCCTGCGCCTGGTCCCGCAAGCTAGCCAGGTGTGCGGCACCGACCTGAGACGAGTTCAACACCTCGTCCGCAGTGGCCTCGATCCCCATTGATCGCAGATGCTCGGCGACTTCCTGAGGTGTTCGAGAGGCGTTATTGGTCATGAAGAGCACCGCCAGACCGTCTTCCCGGGCTGCCGCGACACCCTCTAGAGCACCATCGCAAGGCTCACCACCGACATACACGACACCGTCGAGGTCGAAGATGATGGCCTTGATGCTCATCGTGACGGCTTCTGCCCGGCGGATGGCTCGTCGTCCAGATCCCACCACTGCCCAACGGTGGCATCGTCACCGGCACCATCTGTCTGCTCACCGAGCCGTTCGGCGGCGTCCGTCTCGTGGAACCGATCGGTGTCAGCCGCACGCTGGAGGAAGCGCTGAGCCTCCTCGCTTCTACCGTCAGCCTGTAGAGCGTCGGCATAGGCGTAAAACACCCGAGCGGCCCACGCATCCTGGTCTTGCGTCACGGCGACAGCCTCGCGCAAACTCTGCACCGCGGCTGAGGTTTGGCTCAGATCGAGCCGAGCACCCGAGACAACCACGGCCAGCTCCATCCGCTCCGCCGCCCTGAGTGTTCCGACCTCAGGAGTGTTGGCCAACTCGACGGCCCTCTCCGGACGACCAAGACCACGTTCGGTGTCGGCGATCAGCGGCAGCAGGTGATGCGACCCCGACATACGCCGAGCCGTCCGGAACTCCGACAGCGCCTTGGACCACTCCGCCCGCCTGTAATGAACGACGCCAAGCATCTCGCGCACGATCGGCACCCGGCCAGCGCGCCGGACCGCAGTCTTCGCGTGGGCTAGGGCACGCTCAAAGTCCTCGGACTCCAGGCACTCCGAGACAGCAAGGAGATGCCGTGCCACCCCCTCGGCATTCTCTTTCGACAATGTCCGCAATTCTCGATGAATAGAACGGTCAGCCAGGTCTGCGGTGAGATGGTCTGGCAACTCCGGCTCCGGTGTCCGGGCAGGCCCGCGGACCGCGCTGGCCCGGCCGCGGTCGCCCTCACGCGATGGTGCACTGCGTCTATCGAAATCGCTCACGGTGCTCCTCGAGGAATGAAGTACTCGTGTAAACCCTATCGGATTGCGGATATGGGCATGCCGTGAGCCCTGGCACCGGGTGTGGTGTCAGGGCTCACGGTTGAATGGTTGTCCGGCGGTGTCCTACTCTCCCACACCGTCACCAGTGCAGTACCATCGGCGCTGAAGGGCTTAGCTTCCGGGTTCGGAATGTGGCCGGGCGTTTCCCCTTCGCTATAGCCGCCGTAACTCTTTCGAGTTTC
>JBGTGC010000246.1:0-8223 GCA_041746935.1 Dermatophilaceae bacterium | reverse complement strand
CTCGTCGAGGCATGAGTTGGCGATGTTCGTGAAGTTGTTTCCCCAGGGTGTTGCTCGGGGGAAAGCGATGCGTGCGCGGCTCGCGACGGTGCTCTGGGTGGAATCCCAGGTGGATGGTGCCTCAGACCTCAGCGCAAGTGTCGTGTTCACACGTAGATCGCGACCGGCGTGAGCAAGGAAAAAGTCGCGATCCGACCCCGACCTGGGAAAGGTCAGACACAACGAGTTCTGCTGCCCCGCTGTCAGAAGTGAAGCGCCGACTCGGTCCGAAGGCCTGGTGTAGGTGGTTCCTAGGGCAATCTGGCCCTGGGCACGTGCGGTCCAGTATGCCGAGGTGGCGCTCGCGCAGGTTCCCCCCGGCGCCGTGACGCCATACGTAAGGCCAACCGCGCTGGCCAGGGTCTGCCCACCAAGTTCTCCGGCGGTCACAGAGGTGCTCGCGACGTTCACCCAGCCGCTGTGGCTCTGCGCGGTATTGGTGGTGAGAACACCAGGCGCGTTCGTGACAGTGCCCACGGTGGAAGGGGTATCGACGCTCGTCGCGGTGAACCGGTCGGAGGCACCATCGGGCAACGTGGCGCTGACCGCGTCGAACCACCGAGCCTCGGTCTCTTGTGAAGATGAGGTTAACGGGAGCACCGTTGCGCTCAGCGCCATCGCCGCTATAGCGGCGACAACGATACGACGGGACATCGGATGCGCCTCTCGGGTCAGCGGGTTTGGACGAACGACAGAGACAACGAGTCAAGATCAAGTGTTTGTCCGCGCAGGGAGGTGCCCCAGCGGGACCCACCGTTGGCGGCAGGCACGACGATGTCTGCGACAACGGAATAGGAACCAACACCCTCGCCGGTATCGACGTTGACAGGAAAACTGCCTTGGCCACCAGCCAAAGCAGAGGTGGTGCCGGCCGGAGTGGTGGCGCTTGCGGTGACCGTGGCGGCACCGCTGAATGCGGAAGACCCCGAAACGACCACCCGCCGTGCGTCCACGGTGACAGTGCCTGTCAGATTGTCACCGGTGGCTGCCAGCGTCGCGGACTGTCGAATGCGCAGGACGTCGCCCACGATGAGTGCCTCTTGAGGCAGGGTGCTGGAGACCACCCGACATTGAACAAAACCTGCCGGGACCGTGCACGTCTGAGAGGAAACAAACACGCGAGACCCAGTTGGCTGACGTGACAGCACTTGGACCGTCGGTGAGGCGTCCAGAGCAAGGTCGACCGAACCAGCCGTCACAGAGCCACCCGTGACGGTTTCGGAGTCGGACCATCGGGCGTACGTTCCGGCTCCGCTGGACAGCAAGACCATGCCCACAGCGGTAGCGACCACCATCCGCAGAACATGCGGTGGTGACCGTGGTGCCGCGGCGACAGGTATTGCGCCGCGGCGCCGCACGAAGCGGTTCACCGGCGCTCGCCCGACTTACGGGTTGTCGATCTGCACGAGGCTGAGGGTCAGATCCTCCAGGTCCAGCACCGTGTTCTGGGCGTCCGTCCCGTTGCCGGTGGCGGGGTCACCGCCGGTGGCGGGCTCACCGCCGGTGTCCAAGGGGAGGGTGATCTCGATAGCCACATCAATCGGCGTGTCGCTGTCGGCCTCGGTGAGCGTTGCGTCTGCTGCGCCGCCCACGGTGACGTCGGTCGTCACCCACTCAGCGAGCGTGCCACCAGCGGTGCCGACGTCGGCGGTCAGCGTGGCTTCAAGGTTGTTCCCGACAAGGGTCGGAGTCACCGTCGCGGTCAGGGTGACCACGTCTCCGGGGACCATGTTGAAGGCTGCAATCTCGGCGGCTGGAATCTCACCGATGCTGGCCTCGGAGTAGGTAACCTCCCCTGGAGCGGTCAAGGACAGCTCGCCGGCGTTGATGTCTGCCGAGGTGACGCTCTCCTCGTCGAACCAGCGGGCAAAGGTGCCACCCACGCCGGCCAACAGCAGGACTGCTGTGCCGGTGGCAATAGAGGCCTTGAGGGTGCGAGACATGGGCTTTTTGGGCATGTAGCGATTCCTGACGAGAACATGAACGGAAGGTGGGCGTGACGACAAAACGCTCGCGATAGTGCGATGCGACAGATAGTGATTGCATTCGCAGCTTGCAGTGTGACATTGCCTTATCAGTTAATCAAGGCCGATGGAGTGTTGGGTCGCTGGTTCGGCTTAGACTTTGCGAGATTGTTATATTTGGGTAAGCACTTTTCGAACATATCCACAGAATTGCGGCTCGAAATGGTATGAAAGAGGTCTAGAACGTCAGATTTCGGTCAATTGTTGTAGGCCTAGACGACGCCTTTCAAGTAGTCGCCGACGTCCACGCTGATCGGCATCATATACACGTGTTGATTGTGTTGTCTGGCAAAGGAAACGGCTCGATTGGCGTAGTCCCGCTGCCACTCGAGGGTCAACTCGAAGCCGGTCGGGAAGACGGCGCGGTTGCGGGTCTGCCAGTAGTTCTTCGATGCTTCGCTCGTCACCGTCGTGGCTCCCCACCACATCGGCACCCCCGCTGGGACTATGGCGGCCCACGCCTGCATCAGGGCCACATCGAAGAACGGCTGCGTGAAGAAGCCCGCTGCTCCTGCTGCCAGTTTCTGCTCGGCATACCGGACTTCGCGCCAGGGTGCCTGACGGTAGGGGTCCAGCCCGGCATACACCCGGACGTGCGGTAGCTCGCGGCGCACGCGTGAGATGGCATCCAGGGCGCTGACCCCCGGGATCTCATCGGAGGCGTCTTCGGGCGGGTCGCCGCTGATGATCAGGATCTCGTCGATGTCGGCGCGTTCCAAAGCGCGCAGCATCGGCAGTGCGTGCGTGGGGTCGAGATCTTGGGCTCGGATGTGCGGGATGGCGTTGTATGCCGCCCCTTCCTTGGCTAGGGCGCACGCATCCCAACTGCTCAGCTCGAACTTGGTGAGGTCGGGCACGTTAATGGTGTCGACTCCGGTGAGGTGATGCGCCACCGTCGCTACGTCGCGCCGCACCGCCTCGATGCTGCGCGGCACCAACTCCACCGAGATGCGCGTTGCGGCGCTCACGGTTGATATCCCAGGTTCGGGCCGAGCCACTTCTCGGCCGTCTCCATCGTCCAATCTTTGCGCATTGCGTAGTCCTGCACCTGATCACGGTCGATTTTGCCGAGCGAGAAGTAGGTAGAGTCCTGATGGGCAAAGTACATTCCGGAGACGGCCGAATTCGGTGTCATCGCGAAGGACTCGGTCAAGTGCATGTCGATTTCGTTGGCGCCGAGCAAGTCAAAGAGCGTCTGCTTTTCGGTGTGGTCGGGCTGGGCCGGATACCCGGGGGCGGGCCGTATGCCGGGCTAGCGCTCCTTGATGACGTCCTCGACGGCCAAATCCTCATTCTCGGCATAGCCCCACAGGCGAGTCCGCACCTCACGGTGAGCCCACTCCGCGAACGCTTCGGCCAGGCGATCAGCTAAGACTTGCACCATGATCGCGCTGTAGTCATCAACCGCGTCGCGATATTCCTTCGCCACGTCCTCGGCGCCGTGGATGGCGACCGCGAAGCCGCCGAGATGATCGCCGCGAGGGGCCACGAAATCGGCCAATGCCCGGTATCCGCCGGAACTCCGCTCGCGCTGTTGCCGCAACGTACGAAAGACCCGCTGACCGTTGTGCGCGCTCTCAGCGCCTCCGCCATGTGCAGCGGCGCGCATATCGGTCGTTGGCTCTGGGTCCGATCCAGTGTCGATCACGATGTCGTCGCCATCGCGGTGGGCCTGCCAGAGCGAGACGACACCGCGCGCGTAGATCCGGCTGTCGTCCAGCATCCGGCTGAGCATCGCCTTGCCGTCAGCAAAGAGCTCCGTGGCTTGAGTGCCTTGACGAGGGTCACTCAGGATCTGCGGATAGGTGCCCCTCATCTCCCACGCGGTGAAGAAGGGTGTCCAGTCAATGACCTCGCTGACCTCGAGCAGGCTGGGTTCCAGTACGTGTCGCCCCAGCTGCTTCGGCGTGGGCGCGACGTGGGCCGAAACCTGGGGCCCCTGGGCGCGAGCTCGATCGAGCGGGACCAGCGTGATCGATTTGTCAGCGTGGCGTTGGCGCAACTCGGCATACTGCGCGCCGACCTTGGTCGACAGGGCACTTTCGCGGCTAATGGCCTCGGCCATCACGCCCACCGCCCGACTGGCGTCGAGCACGTGAACGACCGTCCCGTCGTATGCCGGGTCGATCTTAACTGCCGTATGTGCGGTGCTCGTCGTGGCACCCCCGATCAGCAGGGGAGTGGTCATCCCGCGACGGGTCATCTCAGCGGCTAGGTTCACCATTTCGTCCAGACTGGGAGTGATCAGCCCGGAGGCACCGATGACGTCGGCACCGATCTCGTCGGCGCACGCCAAGATCTTCTCCGCGGGCACCATCACGCCGAGGTCGGTGACCTCATACCCATTGCAGGCCAGCACCACGCCGACGATGTTCTTGCCGATGTCATGGACATCGCCCTTGACGGTTGCCATGACGATTTTGCCCTTACTGTGCCCGCCGGTGCTGACGGCGGCCGCTTCGAGATACGGCGTCAGGTGAGCCACGGCCTTCTTCATCACTCGCGCCGACTTCACCACCTGCGGCAGGAACATCTTGCCGCTGCCGAAGAGGTCACCGACGACGTCCATTCCGTCCATCAGCGGGCCCTCGATCACCGCCAGCGCTGAGCCCAACTCCTGGTAGGCCTCCTCGGCGTCATCGACCGCGTAGTCACTGATCCCGTGGACCAACGAGTGCCGCAGCCGGTGCGCCACGTCCGCCTCGCGCCACACTTGGGCGGCTTCGCGGGCCTTGGCCCCTGTGCCACCCGCAGAGGCGGTCCCGCTGTACTCACCGGCCAGGTCGATGAGCCGATCGGTGGCGTCCTCGCGGCGGGCCAAGATGACGTCTTCGACCGCCTCTCGCAGGGGTGGGTCGATGTCTTCGTAGACCCCGAGCATTCCGGCGTTGACGATGCCCATATCGAGCCCGGCCCGGATCGAGTGATAGAGGAACACGGCGTGCATGGCCTCGCGGACGACGTTGTTGCCGCGGAAGGAAAACGAGACGTTGCTGATGCCGCCGCTCACTCGGGCGTGCGGCAGGTTGTCCTTGATCCACGCAGTGGCCTCGATGAAGTCCAGCGCATAGCGGTCGTGCTCACTCATCCCGGTCGCGACGGTCAACACGTTGGGGTCGAAGATGATGTCCCGTGGGTCCATCCCAACCGGCCCCGTGAGCAGGTCATAGGCCCGGCGGCATACTTCCGTCCGGCGCACCAGGGTGTCGGCCTGTCCCTCTTCGTCGAAGGCCATCACCACGACCGCTGCGCCGTATTCGCGCACCACTGAGGCGCGTTCGCAGAAGGTGCGTTCGCCGTCTTTGAGGGAGATCGAGTTGACGACGCCCTTTCCTTGAAGGCACTGCAGGCCCGTCTCGAGGACCTCCCAGCGCGAGGAGTCCACCATGATCGGCACGCGCGCGATGTCGGGCTCGGCGGCCAGCAGGTTGAGGAAGTGGGTCATCGTCTCTGGGCCATCGATCATGCCCTCGTCCACGTTCACGTCCACCAGCTGCGCGCCCGACTCGACCTGCTGCCGGGCAATCTGGACACAGCCGTCCCAGTCGCCAGCGGTGATGGCCTTGGCGAATTTTGGCGAGCCGGTCACGTTGGTGCGCTCGCCGACGTTGACGAAGTTGGTCTCCGGGGTCAGTGTGAAGGCTTCGAGTCCGCTGGTCCGCAGGTATCGCGGTTGTTCGTCCTCGCCATCGCAGGCATCACGTTGATGGAAGGAGCGACGGCGCGGGGGTATGCCGTGCACCGCTTCGGCGATGGCGCGGATGTGATCGGGAGTGGTGCCACAACAGCCGCCGACGATGTTGAGCAACCCGTCTTGGGCGAACTCCCGCAGCGTGTCGGCCATCTGCTCGGGGGTCTCGTCGTAGCCGCCGAACGCGTTGGGCAACCCGGCGTTGGGGTGAGCCGAAATGAGCGCCCCCGACGACTGGCCCAGTTCCCGCAGGTGCGGCCGCATGGCCTGGGGACCGAGCGCACAGTTGAGTCCGATGCTGAACAGATCGACGTGCTCGGTGGAGACTGCGAAGGCCTCGGGGGTTTGGCCCGACAGGGTGCGTCCGGAGGCGTCGGTGATAGTGCCGGATAGCATCACCGGCACCCTCCGGAAACTCGGACCGAGGCCGCGGATCACGTCGTTGATAGCGTGCAATGCCGCCTTGGCGTTGAGGGTGTCGAAGACGGTTTCGACCATTAGGATGTCGACGCCGCCGGCCAGGAGCGCGGCGGCCTGCTCGGCATACGCGACGCGCAGTTGTGCGTAGGTGATGGCTCGGTATTCCGGGCGCTCGACGTCTGGCGACAGCGACGCGGTGCGGTTGGTCGGCCCGATCGCCCCCGCGATGAACCTCGGACGGCCATCGGCGGCTTCGAACTCATCCGCCACGTGCCGACCGATCCGTGCGGCGGCTTCGTTGATCTTCGCCACGACATGCGATGTGGAGTAGTCGGCCTGGGCAATCGAGGTGGACGAGAACGTGTTGGTGCTGCTGATGTCGGCCCCGGCCGCGAAGTAGGCGCGGTGCACGTCGGCCACCACGTCGGGACGGACCAGTTGCAGGAGGTCGAAGTTGCCGGCATAGGTGCGGTCGGGGTCCGCATCAGGCGGTCGGAAATCGTCCTCGATCAGGTCGATCTGCTGCATCATCGAGCCCCATGCGCCGTCCAGGATCAGCAAGCGCTCGTGAGCGAGCGAGCGCAAAGCGGCAGCGCGGTCAATCATGGGGGGCATAGATCGAGGATACTTCGGATGTGAGCCCACTCCCGCATCGCACACCGAAGATTCTTCTTAGAGCAACGAGACGGAGCCACCCTTCGTCTATCGGACGCTGCCTATTGTTGAGAGACTGAGTGGCAATGACCTCCGCACCAGCCGACCAGCGCCCCGTGACTGCGACCTATCGACTCCAGTTGCACGCGGGCTTCACCTTCGCCGATGCTGCGGAGATCGTCCCGTACTTGGCCACGCTGGGGATCTCGCATCTCTACTTGTCGCCGGTGTTGACCGCCACGCCTGGCTCCATGCATTGCTACGACGTGGTTGACCACTCGAGCATCAACGCCGAGTTGGGGGGCATCGACGGGCTGCGCAATTTGGCGCGGACCGCGCACGGGGCCGGGATGGGCATCGTGGTCGATGTCGTGCCCAACCACATGGCGTTGGACGCACCGCAGTGGCGCAACGCTCAAGCCTGGTCGGTGCTGCGAGATGGCAGGCACAGTGCTTACGCGCACTGGTTCGACGTGGACTGGGACGCTCTGGACGGAAAATTCGGTATGCCGGTGCTCGGGCTGCCGTTGGGTGATGCCTTGGAAGCCGGTGAACTGAGCCTGGACACCGGGCGCCCCGACGAAGGGCCAGCCCACGGTCACCCGGTGATTCGGTACTACGACCACGTCTTACCGGTCGCTCAGGGCACGCTCGGTGGTGAGGCCGACGGTCAAGCAGGTGCGGTTGATGGCGATAGGGATGTAGCTGCGGTCCTGGAGCGGCAGCACTATCGGCTGGCCTCGTGGCGCGAGGGCGATGAGGTGCTCAACTATCGCCGCTTCTTCGAGGTCGACACGTTGATCGGGGTCCGCGTTGAGGAGTCCGATGTCTTCGAGCAGACTCACCGGCTGCTGCTGGACCTGCACCACGAGGGGGTCATCGACGGGCTGCGCATCGATCACCCGGATGGGCTCTTCGATCCGCGGGGTTATCTGCATACCCTCGCCGGTCACCTTCGCCCCGGCACGCCAGTGTGGGCAGAGAAAATCCTCGAAGAGGATGAGAATCTGCCGGCCGACTGGGAGTGTTCTGGCACCACCGGATACGACGGACTCGCTGCGCTATCGATTGCACTCACTGATCCGGCGTCCGCGCAGAGCGTGAGCAGGGCCTGGGCACGCATCGGCGGCACGCCAGATCTGGATGACGTCGTCGACTCCACCAAGCGTGGCACGGTCCAGGACCTGCTTGGCCCCGAGGTGAACCGTTTGACGCGCCGCGCCGAGCAGGTCTTCCCCGACCGCTCCAGCGATGACCTGCGCGCGGCTCTGGGTGAAATCCTGGTCAAGCTGAGGGCCTACCGCGCCTATGTACACCCCGGTGAAGATGCCACCCCGGATGCGGCCCGCCGGCTCACCGAAGCGGTCAACCGGGCCTGCACGGCAGCGCCGGGCC
>JBGTGC010000245.1:0-7173 GCA_041746935.1 Dermatophilaceae bacterium | reverse complement strand
GGTCTGACGTGGAAGAAGGCGATTGCCCGGCTCACCGAACGGGGTTCCCGGACGGGCAGGCGCATCACCCAGCAGCTGATCGAGGCCGGGACGGGAAACCATCAGCAGGCCGTGCGTCGCACGGGTGCAGGTGACGGCAAGCCGACCGAACGCGGAGTTGAAACTGTCCAATTCTTCAGCACCCGTCAAGGGGTGGATGGCCACCGTCAGTCCGTTGGTCTGGCCCTGCCAAGAGTCGACCGTCGAGGCAACAAGGTCCGTCTCACCGAGACCGTATTGATCGCGTAGTCGCTCGACCATGTCGGCCGCATCATCGACCGCCTGGTTTCGTGTGGCCAACACGACGACGAGGGGATCTGGTGAACCATCGCTGGGCTTAGAAGCAAGCGTCTGCCCGGTCGGGGTACCTGTGTCGTCGTACTCTGCGCGCTCCAAGGACACACCTGCCGCGAAAAGGGCGTCGAGAAGCAGTTCGACAGACTCCACCAGAGGCAGATCCACGTCTGCCGCCTCCGCGTCGGGCAGGCCATCGACCTCCAACAACGTCGGGGTCCCGGTGCCGACTTGTTGCCACACTGCTTCGGCTATGTCGGTCAGACCAGGCGCGAGCAGTCGTCGATCGTTTGGGGCAGCGACACAGTTCAGCTCACCCCACTCGGGATACAGAGCGCGCCACAGGGGAAGTTGCTCGGCGGCAGGCCGCCACACCGCAGGCAACTCCGCCGACCAGGTGAACTCGTCATCGCCGTACTGGGTCGGCCAAGCGCGATAGGGGTTGTAGCGGGGATCACCGCGCCACGGGTTCGATCCGACCTCAAGCGGAGGCAACTGTCCGACGTCACCGACTCCTACGACGATGGGAGCGAACTTCATCACACGGTCGAACAGGTGATGGGACAGTTGCCACGCTTCATCCACAAAGAGCACGTCAAAGGGGGCACTCCCATTTGACCCGGCGTTTAGGTGATTGAGCATCCGGGCGCGCTCGCCAATAGCACCAAGCTTGTGGGATGTGGCCACGACGACGGTACAACTTTGGGGAATGGCCGAAGTGCTGGCGACTACCTGCGCGGCCTGATGGACGGTGTCGGCAACATCGCCGTACCTGTCCTTGCTCACAAGTAGACACACCGCATCCCTGCCGAGAACGTCGCCGAGCGACTCGGCGATCGGCCAAATCTGCCGGTTCTGAAAGGCAATCACGCCTACCCGCAGGCATCGGGGGTGCTCCACAACCTCAGCAACCAGACGCTTCAACACAAACGACTTGCCAGCACCGGCGGCCGCTTTGAGGAGGATTCGTTGCACGTTGCTCTCGCCAGACAGTGCGTCACGGAGTTGGCCGAGGGCTTGCTCGGCGACCTCTGCGTTCCGTGCCGCGGCATGCGTGTGGTGGACGGCACTGACCTCAACATCCTGCGGAGGGGTGAAGGTGACTGTCATAGGTCTATGTCGTCCATCGTCACGCCTTCCGGAACCGGCTCGGCGGGCGTGTCGTCCGGCTCGCCTTTCGCCGCCGCCGCCGCAGACACCTCGAAGGCATCGCGGTCCACCACCGGGGGCCACACCTCCGGGTTGAGTTCACCGTTGGCTCTACGCTCGGCGAGCACGTCCGACCACGTCGCCTCTGCGCTCTCATGTGGACGGCAACAGTACTGGTGCCCCTCTGGGTCGTCGGCGAATGTGTGATCGTCGCAGTCGACCTTTGGCGCCGAGGTGATGTCGGCCGCCGGGCGTGTTATTGGGAGGTGAAGGTTCCCCTTCAAAGAGCCAAACCATGCAAAATCGGCGACAACCAGCTCGTCGCCGATTGCAAGGCCGGGGTCGTTGCGGGGCCTCCATTCAAAGCGCCGCGACTGCGCGGACACCGTGGTCAAGGGTCCGATGGCCAGACCCGAGATCTTGAAACTGCCCTTCTGGTGAACAATGTCTACGCCCTCATCCTCGACACAGGCGCGATTGTTGACGTGAAGCAAAACGATGCGGTCGCCCTCGGCCATCCTGCGCGAGTCGAGCGACAGGGACAACGGATCGATGCCTACGACGCGTGCCGTCGCGATCTGCTTCATACCGGCATCGCGGGCGCTGTTCAGTGCCGCGTGTGGATTCGCGAGAACCAACAACTGTCGGGCGCAGCCGCCGTCTGACTCGATCGCTGGCACCAGGCTGTTGCGCCAGTGACGATACGTGCGACCAAAACGCACGAGGTCGGACGCATGCAGAGTGAGGCGACGGCGCCAGACGGCCTGTGCGTCCCCTTCGACCGCTCGGTGGACTTCGCGCAAGTTGGAGTCCGAGTACCCGCCCAATAGGTCGACGGCGTCGGTCATGACACGAGATTTGTAGAGAAGTTCCGACGTGATCAGCGCCTCATACTGCTCTGGTCTTGCGGGTCGTGGTGCGCCGCGCCTGGTGCCGACAAACGCCTGATGGATGTCATCCGATCGTCTGTTGGTTAGCCGTGCGCCTGGCGTATGGACCGAGTCTTCGATGGCGTCTGCTATCGAACGATGGTCCAGCGGTTCCTCGGGTGTCGCCTGCCCGTAAGCGACTAGATAGTCCAAGCGACCAGAGTTGACGACAGGGCCTCCGGCGATGAGGTGACTGGCTAGTGCTGCGCGGACATCGACGATCGGAGACCGTAGCGACATCGCGCGCGCCCTGTCCTCTTCCAGCAAGAACGACACTGCGGTTCGGCTGCGCTCAGGCAGGGCAGACGGCACGGCAGCCGGCTCGCCATCGAACGTGAGCTGCGGACGACCCATCACAGCGTCGCGATCCCACCGCAAACGACTGAGTTCGATGCCGGCCAGATTGTCGGCGACTGATGTGAGCAGGTCAGCGGTCGGCAGATCGGGCACAACGAGGTGAACAGGATCAGGCGCGTCCGGTTTGGCCTGCCTTCGGTCCTTCATCACCGCAGTCAGTTCGGTTCCTAGGATAGCCATCAGCTTACGGCGTGTTGCCGCGTCTTGGGGGTCATCAAACACCTCAAACCGCCAGTCCTGAGGGCCCCCTGACATGACTCGTTGGACGCCTATGCCGTAGACCCCCAATGCGGCGCTGTCTGACTTGGCCATGACCACGTTGACGGTGCCCGGCTGGCCTGCTTGATCGACACGGCGCTGTTTGGTCAGGTGTGCGCTTCCGTCCAATGAAGCGGTGATCATTGCAACGGTTGCCTCGGCGGCTGCGCCGAGCTCACCGGTGCCGTCAACGAGCCCCTCCACGTGCAGCCGTTCAGCAGGACGGACGCCGAGTTCAATCAACAGATCCCGCGGATCGGTCGAATGCCGAAGTTCGTCGCGGCAATAGGCGAAGAGCGTGCAGGATGCACAAGCTCGGGGATCAAAGGTCGCTTTGAGGTGCGCAACGAAGGCAGCAATGTCTATCGAGTCGTCGTATGGCGTCGTGGCTGCCTCCCGGCGACGCCCGTCTACCCGCATTCGGACCTCCTGGCGATGATCGGCGAGGTCTTCAACGAGGGCTTCGGGCTGAAGGAAAGCGTTGCGCGGGACGGCGAGAGTGCCGTGCTGGTGGACCTCCATGCCGTCCGGCAACCGAGACCAGCTTGCCGCCGACTCGGCACCGAGCGCTACTTGAAGGAAACCCTTGAGCAGGCGAGTATCGTCGATTCGGGATCTCACGCGCTCGTAGTCCTTCGCATCGCCCATGATCAACCAACTACCTGGAGGCTGCTCATCCGGACCCGCGACTTTGGCCGCGACGACAGCGAAGTCTGGCTTGACATCTGTGGCTCGAGTGTCCTCGAAGCCGATGAACGGCACTGCCAACCCATAGAGCATGGTGGCTGCGCCTTGGTGGACTGCGCGATTATGCGCGGCAGTCAACAACTCCGCGGTCTTCTCCGCGCTGAGCTTGGCGTTCACTATTGCCACTTCGGTGGGTCGCGAGAGGCCTAGTCGTCCGACTGCCGTTGTCGCGACTTTGCTCGCGAACTGTGGCTCTCGCACTAAACGCTCAAAGGTCATAGCCCGCATCCAACGCGCCTCAGGAATCCCGCCGAAATCATCGGCGTACCCTAACTTTTTGGCCACTCCACGACGGGTCACGCCTGTGATCAGAGGATCTGTTCCTCGGAACCTTGCGCACGCGGCGTGGGAGGAGGCCGCGACAGCGCTAGATCCCCCGCCGATAACCTGCTGAACCAAAGCGCCCTCCCGCCTTCTGTGGACTTTTATTCTTCGTCGAAGCATACGTATTACCACTTCACGCGGCATGTCGACTACGTGCAGGGGCCCATCTAAACCCCTGGCGGCGGACTGTACTAGACACACGTCTTCTACGGCCCCGGTAGAACTGGAGCCGGCGATTGCATCGACGCACTTAGGAGACTCCTGGTTGTCACCTGCGAATCGTGCAAGGGGTCGGCACGTAGGCTGTCCTACGTCATTGCGGCCCGACGGGTTTCCTTCTCGGACATGCCCCCACCCGCGCGAGTTGATTCGTGCTGTCTGGGGACCCGTCCGTGCATCTGCTGCGCTCCTCCGCCCAGGAGTTGTCTACGTTTGAGGCGCACCTGGCGGACTACCTGTCTGAGCAGATGATCATCAAGGCCGGCCGCACGCCCAGCCCCAGTGAGCAACGTTCGTGGAGCTGCAGCATCCCCGTGCTCCGAGCCGACCTCATCGACGCAGGGCTTGGCGACGTCGAGGTGGTCCTCGAGTATCAACTCCCCCTGACCAGCAAACGCGCCGACGTCGTTCTCGCCGGCCAACACCCCAAGACCGGACAACCCTCATACGTTGTCGTTGAGCTGAAGCAGTGGAGCAACGCTCAACGGTTCGAAAACAGCGACACCCTGGTGCGGATCGACCAGTACGGCGATCGCGCCGTCACCCACCCGCTCGAGCAGGTCCGCGGGTATTGCGACTACATGGCCGACTTCGTCGTGACCCTTGCCGACCAGCCATACGAACTGGCTGGTGCGGCATACCTACACAACGCCACCGAACACGGCGTCGCTGACCTCTTCGACATGGTCACCCCCGACAGCGAACGCACCAGTCGGATGTTCACCGGCCAACGGCGCGGTGAATTCATTGACTTCCTACTCACAAGACTCGAGCCCGGTGCGAGCGGCGCCGAGCCTGCCGACCTGCTGCTCGCGAGCAAGATCGCTCCCTCCAAGCAACTGCTTGCGGTCGCGGCGGATGAAGTTCAGCGGCGAGAACAGTTCGTGTTGCTTGACGAACAGCGGGATGCCTACGAGCACGTGCTTCACGCAGTCGCCCGCGCCCGGCGCGCCAACACCAAGACTGCTGTCGTCGTCAGCGGTGGGCCCGGAAGCGGCAAAAGCGTTATTGCCCTTTCGCTGATGGGTGAACTGTCTCGGCAGGGCCGCGCGGTAGTGCATGCGACTGGGTCGCGCTCCTTCACGCAGACACTGCGCAAGGTCGCCGGAAAGCGGGCACCGAAAGTTGCCAAGTTGTTCACCTACTTCAATAGCTTCGTCGCGAGCGAGCCGAACGAGTTGGATTGCCTGATCTTGGACGAGGCGCACCGCATCCGCGCGACGTCCGCCTCTCGCTGGACCCGCAAGGAGCACCGGACCGGACGCGCACAACTCGACGAGTTGCTGGACGCCGCCAGGGTGCCCGTCTTCCTGCTCGACCAACACCAGGTCGTGCGTCCGGGCGAGCTCGGGACCGTGAGCGACATCGAGAGCCGTGCCACGTCGGTGGGCATGCGTGTCGAGCACATCGACCTCGATGCGCAGTTCCGCTGCGGTGGATCACGGCTGTTTGTCGAGTGGGTCGAGCAACTCTTTGGCCTTCGCGCGGGCGGCCCTGTGCCGTGGGCTGGTGACGACGGGTTCGCGGTGCACGTCGCTGATTCTCCGATGGAGCTCACGCATGACTTGGCCCTGTTGGCTGACGAGGGCTACACAGCACGAATGGCCGCAGGATTCTGTTGGCCGTGGAGCGACCCGCGGCCGGACGGGACGCTGGTGCCCGACGTGCAGATCAGCGAATGGAATCGTCCCTGGAATCTGCGCGGGGATCGTGGGGTCGGTGGCGCTCCCCCCGCTGCGCTGTGGGCCACTGACCCTGCGGGCTTCAATCAGGTGGGCTGTATCTACACGGCGCAGGGCTTCGAATACGACCACGCTGGCGTGATCATCGGCCCGGACTTGGTATGGCGTGAGGGCCGCTGGCGCTCAGTGCGGCAGGCAAGCCGCGACCCCGACCTGCGGAGCACCAGGGTGTCTGATGTCGACTTTGATCGGCTGGTGCGCAACGTCTACAAGGTGCTGATGACGCGGGGGATGCGCAGTGTCCACCTCTACTCCACCGACCCTGCCACTCGAGAGTTCCTGCACCGGCTGGTTGACGGCTAGCGATCCGATCGTCGTCCACTGACTGACAACAACACACCCTCGGACCGACAGGCTTCCGTCTCGGACATGCCTCACCCGTAACAACACGGATGAGGCACCACCATGGCCAGCTGGGTCCTTTCAATCAGCGAGAATTTTCCACAGCATTGGGGTTACGCCCGGAAGCACCAGATGTGGGACCTCAAAAAGTTCAAGCCGATCAAGAACGGAGACTTGGTCTACTACTGGCAGGCTGGCCCTGGAGGGACGTGGGCTGGCCGTGCCCGAGCCACTCAAGACGCCTACCGGATCTCGCCGTCATCTCCCGCTGGACCTTGGGACGACTGGCCCGGGCCGCCATATGAAGGGCGCTTCTCGCTCGATGTTCTCGATGCAGCGCCGACGGTGACACCGACGTGGACCGAGGTCACGACGGATATTGGAGTGAAGTTCAGCCCAAGCTGGTATCGCGAGGTCAAAGACAGCCGTGGTGAGGCAGCCCTCGCCTCCTATTTCGGTCGTCGAGAATTGACCGCCGAGGAAACCCTCGACGACGAAAAGCGTGCGGAAGTCCTTGCCGACCTGTCCGAGGACCTGCGTGTGCGCACGCTGCAGGTGATCGCCCTTCGCCAGGGCCAGTCCGCCTTCAGACGGTCGCTGCTGACCGCATACTCAGGTGCCTGTGCCGTCACGGGAACAGCGACCGAGCGTGTCCTGGAGGCCGCCCACATCGCGCCGTACAAGGGCGAGCACACAAACCGCTCAAGCAACGGCCTTCTGCTGCGCGCCGACATCCACACTCTCTTCGATCTGCACCTCGTGACGATCACGCC
>JBGTGC010000244.1:0-4113 GCA_041746935.1 Dermatophilaceae bacterium | reverse complement strand
AGCGATCGAGGGCCGCAGCGTGGCACCGAAGATGACGAGGTCGCGGTCGCTCCAGAAGCCGCCCGGGTCCAAGGCCACGGTGTCGCCGCCAACGCCCCGCCGCGCGAGCTCCAGCACGATTCGGCCGCCCATCGACTGACCGGCAGTCGAGACCCCGTCCAGGCCATGTTCGAGGATGAACTCCGCGACGGAGTCGGTCAAACTGGAGATCGAGACCTCGCCGGTCAACGGCGACGTCTCGCCGAACCCCGGCAGGTCAACGGCGATGACCTCGCGGCGCTCGGCCAGTTCCTCCAGTATCGGGGACCAGGACCGCCACCCAGCGCCCAGACCGTGCACGAGCAACAGGGGGATGCCACTTCCTCGTCTTACATGATTCAACGTCACACATGATTCAACGTCACACCGGCAACGCTAACCCACGCGGAGCTCGACGTGTTCGGTCACCGATGGAACATCCCAAAAAGACGTCCATGTCCCCTCACCCGGCGAACGTCAGCGCGTACGTAACTCAGGGGTCCCTGGCGCTTCGGGCGGAGACGCGAGCACAGAATCGTGAGAGACCGCTTCTGCTCGAAAACGATGGTCCCTGAGCAGTGGCACCGACGCGCAAGCGCAGATACACCGGACGTCTCAATGCCAGCCTCTGGCCGCGGTCGAATCCAACGACCACGGCCCCGGCAGATTCGAGGTGGCGTCAACTCCAACGCTCAAAGCCACCCCAGCGAAAGCATCATCTCCACCCTATTTTCCGGTGGCGTCCTCCTGGTCCTTAACTCGGTGCGGAAACTGAGACCAGCCGACGCGGCACCGTCTGATGGGTCCCATCGATCTTCACCCGAAACTGCCGGTCGGCTCGGATCAGATCCAGTGGGTGTTGTGGCGGAGCATGAATTCGGCGCGCTGCTTCTCAGTCATCTCGTTTCCCCGGGCGAGTGTCTCGAAGTAGTCCTCGCGTGGGCCGCCGGGGGCGAACATCAGGAGCATGGAGGCACCACTGGCGCCGCGGAAGCCGTGTATGCCGCCTTCAGGCACATAGGGAAAGTCACCGGGGTGAGCGGTCACCCACCGGTTGCCGTCGTAGAGCCTGACCTGTCCGGACAGGACGTAGAACTGCTCCGCGATGGAACGGTGGAAGTGGGGGTCGGGACCGGACTCGGTCTCGGCGAACGTCCAACGGTGGAGACCGTAGCGGCCACCAGTCCGATCGCCAGTGGCGATGTACTCACACGTGACACCGCTGGTCTAGGTGACCTCGGGTGCCGTGTCTGTGGTGCGCATCCAGGCGCTGACCTGCCCCTGATCGCCGTGGTAGACGTCGGGTGGATACGTCCGGGGCAGCGACATCCGCTCATGACTCCTGGTCTCGTGCCGCTTGTCCGTCCAGGCGCAGGGTGGCTGATGCGTCGGTATGTGAGCCGCCGGACCCGACGTGTTTGTCGCTGATGCCCGGCCCGTTCTTGATGACGTGGACCACAGCCATTCCGTGTCCGCGGCCGAGGTCGAATTCGGACTTCAGCCAGGTCAGGATATCCCCGGACTTGGTGTCCCCGCCGAAACCTTGCGCGGTAGCAAGATCCAAGATTTCTTGGGGGGTGCGGCCGGTCTTGTCTTCGACGGCGTCGAGGTAGGCCTGGAACGACGTGGGTGTTCCTTCCGGTTGGGTTGAAGACTGTGAGAAGTTGATCGATTCCAGCAGTAGCAGCCTGGGTGGTCAAGGCACTGGTAAAGGGGCGCTGCGTCATACTGGGCCATGCCAAAGTTTGCGTCCGTCGATGACTACCTCGGCTCCCTTACCGCCGAGCAGAGGTTGGTGTTGGAAGAGATCGAGCGGCGAGTGCTGGCGGTGGTGCCGGACGCGGAGCGGCTAATCCGCTACGACATGCCGACCTGGCAAATCGACGGGACCTCCCTCGTCCACGCTGCTGCGTGGAAGCACCATGTTTCGCTCTACCCTGTGCCCCCAGAAGGCGACCTCGTGCTGGACGCCGACCTCGCGGCGTATGCGGGAGCGAAGGGCACCCTGAAGCTGCCGAACTCCAAGATCGACTACGACCTCATCGAGAGAGCCGTGCACCGGCTGCTCCAGACGCGCTGACCCCGCACTGAGCCACGAACAAGCGTGCGTGTTTAACATTTGTCGAACACGTAATAGTGGGGGAGGCATGCCACCATCAATCGGTTCCCGTCCTACCCCGGACGACGAGCGCATCCTGCGCGAAGCCGGCCAACCCGGCGAAAGCACCTCGGAGACGCTGCGCCGCGCGCTGCGGCTCCTGGATCATGAACGCTGGTTGGCGCAATTCCACGCAGACGCTGAGGCGCTGAAAGGCGAGGACGGCAACACGGACCCAGAGGCCTGGTGATCCGCGGGGCGGTCTATCGGGTCGACCTGGGTCGCCCCCGCAGCCAAGAGCAGAGGGCAAGCGATTGGGCTTGGTCCTATCCCCGTCGTAGTCACCGTTGTCGGTCGTCACCGTGGTTCCACGTCCACCTCCGCCGGCCCGTCCATCCATCGTCCCGAGCACGAAGTCGCCGGCCGACTGACCCGAATGCTGGTCGACCAGATCCGCTCCATCGACATGGACCACGTCGTCCGTGACCCCGTCGACTACCTCACCCGAGATCACCTTGCCGGGGTCGAGCTGGCGCTGGCCCATTCCCTCGGGGTCCAGGGTGCGAACCCCCCACATCTTCATAGGCCCTGCCCACGTGGGGATCCGCGATCAAGCTTCTCAGGGCGCTTGCATAGGGTGCCTGACATGCATACACGGACGATCGGCAATGACAGCACCGGCCGCCATGAGGTCGGGGCCATCGGGCTCGGCTTGATGACGATGAGTCAGGACGGCGAGCAACCCCGGCAGCAACTTCTGGACACGGTGCGGGCCGCGCTGGACGCGGGAGTGACCCTCTTTGACACCGCGGATGCCTACGGATCCGGCAACGACGGGGTGAGCGCCCAGGGTCAGAACGAGACCCTCGTCGCATCACTCTTGGATGAGTTGGGGGTGCGTGACCGGGTCCTGCTGGCCACCAAGGGCGGGCATGTGCGCACCGAGGAAGGCGGATGGGCCACGGACAGCAGCGCCGGGCATTTGCAGACGGCGCTTGATGACAGCCTGCGCAGGCTCGGGGTCGATCAGATCGCTTTGTGGCAGCACCACCGCCCGGACCCCGCCGTCGAGGACGAGGAGGTCTTCGCGACACTGAAGTCGATCGCGGACTCCGGCAAGGTCGCGATGATCGGTGTGTCGAACGTCGATCCCGACCAGATTCGTGCAGCGCATGCTGCGCTCGGCGATGCGCTGGTGAGCGTGCAAAACCAGCTCAGCCCGAAGTTCCGGTCCAGTGCGCCCGAAATCGAGGTATGCCGCGAGCTCGGCCTCGCATTCCTGGCCTGGTCCCCACTGGGCGGGCTGGCTGATGCCAAAGACCTTGCTGCCAAGCACCCGGCGTTCGCCGAGGTGGCCAAGCAGCGGGGTGTCAGCCCGCAGCAGGTCGCGCTGGCGTGG
Source organism: Dermatophilaceae bacterium (assembly GCA_041746935.1). Classification (GTDB taxonomy): domain Bacteria; phylum Actinomycetota; class Actinomycetes; order Actinomycetales; family Dermatophilaceae; genus Ornithinicoccus. Next base: position 598 of record JBGTGC010000244.1, on the reverse strand, counting down.
GAGCTCGCCCAGGCACCAGTCGTCATACCCATCCCCGGCGCGAAGCGGCCTGCGTCGGTGACCGATTCGGCCGCCGCTGCCGATCTTTTACTGACCCACGACGAGATGGCCCTGCTGGACCGATAGTGCTGAACGCTCGTCGAAGCGCGCCCTTCAGCGGGTGATCAGGTCTCCTTGCCGCTGAAGGGCGAGAGTGCCGCGGAGGCAGTTCATCTGAACGGGGATATTGCCGGAGCCAGGGTTGACGAAGAAGTCGTTGGTCAAAGTGCCGGGTCAGCCCGTGAGGACACCCTTCCGCCCATGGGTCGCTTCGAGCACGCGCAACCCGCCTACGAGCACCGTCATCTCGGGCGCACTGAGGAACGGTTCCCCGACGAGGCAAGCGGCGCGTCATGTCGCCGGGCTACATTGGTGCGATGGCGGATGACAGGTCCTATCAGGGTGGGGCCGGTGAGGCGTTCGCTGCCTGGGTCAGCGCGTCGCCGATCTGGGATGCGGTGCCGGGAACTATCCGGTCGAACTCGCGCGACGGGGTGCACAGGTCGGCGTGGATGGTCGCCAAGCGCTCGTCGCTCACGCCACCAGTGCGGCCGGGGCG
>JBGTGC010000243.1:0-2405 GCA_041746935.1 Dermatophilaceae bacterium | reverse complement strand
GGTCTCGTCGTCAGCGGTCGAGAATCGCTTGAAGATCTCGCCGATCCGCCCAAGCCACGTGGTCGTGACGAGACCGGATTGTTGCAGCGTCGGGGACTGACCGAGGATCTGGTAGGCGGTCCTGACGATCTCCTTGTGCTGTTCGACGTGAGAGGCGAGGGCGAGTACGGGCTCGCCGATGGCATCGGCGATCGAGGGATCCGCCGGCAGCGCCTCGACGGCATGGTCAAACACGACTATCCAGCGCATCGGCACTTCCAGCACCAAGTCTTCCTTCGTTGGGAACCTTCGGTACAAGGTCGAACGCGACACGTCCGCTGCCTGTGCCACTTCCTCCATGGACACGTTCATGAAGCCGCGATCGACGAATAGGTCGAACGCGGTCTCAACCAACAGCTGTTTGGTCTCACTGTGGCGGCGTTCACGGAGTCCAGTCATGTAGGATATCCTAGCGCTCTTGCTGACATCTTGACCCAACCTGACACTGTGTGTCAGAATTCGGCATGAGCATCCCGACCGCGGGTCCATTGTTTGACGAAATCCTTCCTGCTGCGCCCTATCGAGAACTCCACCAACGTGTGGTTGAAGCCCCGATCGAGGACGTCTGGCCGCACTGCCTCAACGTCACGGCTCGCGAGATCCGGACGCTGGGACCTCTCATGGCGGTGCGTAGCCTGCCCACACGAATCATGGTGAAGGATGCAGAAGCGGCGTGGGCCCCTCGCGCACTACTCGACGTGTTCGCAGAAGAGGGGTTCGTGCTCCTTCGTCGAGATCCCGTACCTCGCGACGGTCAAGCTTCGATCGTCTTCGGTGGAGCCGGTCGGTTCTGGTCAGTGAGCAACGACGCGACGATCGCTTTTCCCGACGCTGATGCCTTTATAGATTTCGACGAACCCGGCAATGCGAAGACGATCGCACGCCTGGACGCCATCGACCTGGGTGACGGCACCACACGACTCGAGACAGAGACCCTGGTCGCAGGCACCGACCCGGCAAGCACCCGCAGATTCCGTCCATACTGGGCGCTGATCCGGCTACCGAGCGGACTGATCCGGCGCAGTTGGTTGGCTGCGATCGACCGACGGGCCTGTCCATGACCATTCGTGACCTCATCCCTCGCCGCCTCAAGGGTCTACCGCCTGGCCAGCGCCACGTCCGGGCGTTCCCGCGCTTCTCCGACAATCCCTTGCGATCGGCCCCACCAGTCGAGCCGATCGAACTCACCGTGTCCGTAGATGGCGACCCCATCCACACCTTGTCCGCCGACGACCTTGACCGACTCCAACAGGTCGAGCAGGTAAGCGACTTTCACTGCGTCACCACGTGGACCTACCGCGGCGCCCGTTGGGGTGGAATTCGATTCACCGAGCTCGCTGCGACCATGTTCGAGGGTGCGACGCCCCCTTATCTCACAGCCCACGGCGCGGACAGGATGAGTGCTATCTACGTCACCGATGATCTGAACAAGGACAACGTTTTGCTCGCTACGAGACTCGATGGACACCCGCTCGATCGAAGACATGGAGCACCACTGCGACTGGTCAGTCCCGACCAGTACGGCTACAAGAACATCAAGCACCTCATCGCACTCGACTTCCGCCACGAAGAACCGTCGTCAACCCTGGGACCGAAGGAACACCTGCGAGCACGAGTAGCAGCCGAGGAACGCCACTCAAGTCTCCCGAACTGGGCAGTGAAGACCCCCTACCGGCTCCTGATCATCCCCACGGCCCTGGCAGCGGAACGAAGCCTGCATTCGCCGCCACGTCGACGTGAAGTTCGTGCTCAGCTCGCTGTGGATCGTTCGCAACCAAGGGCCTCAGCGAGCGCGACGTAGGTGGCGTCGTTGGTCTGCACGCGCCAGCCCGGTCACGACGGCGGCGACCAGGAGGGCTGCGACTCAGACCGCCAGGACGGGACCCAGCATCGGTGGGGCGGAGATCGGCAACACCATCGAGCAGACGAGGAGCACCCCCAGCGGCAGCATCGCCAAGAACCCGGCCGCAAGGCGGCGGGTGCGCAGCGAGGTCATAGCAGCCCAGAGTAGGACCCGCTGCTGACCCGCCCGATGACGGATCCCGAGGCGACCGACAGTCCTTCGGGACCGCCTGTCGACAGGTGGTCGGACCGGCGCCATCCAATGTTCACGTCGTGTTGGTCCCCCCGGCGACCGTGCTGCCTAGATTCGCAGGTATGACGATCACACCCCCACGCCGAGCCCTGCCCCTGTTGCCCACCCGCTCCCACCCCGGCGGGCGCAGCGCGATGACCTGCCACTACCGCTGCGGCGATGCCTGCTTCCAGGACGTGCCCAACACCTCCGACAACACCTACTTCGGTGACGTCGTCACCGAGGGCCTGCGTCGGCGCACGATGCTGCAGGCCGGCGGTGTCGCCGTCGC
>JBGTGC010000242.1:0-3216 GCA_041746935.1 Dermatophilaceae bacterium | reverse complement strand
TCGATCATTTCCCGTCCACCCGGGATCTCGTCGAGTTGGAAGCGAAACATCACCCGGGTAATCAAGAACCATGCGATCGCTAGGAAGACCACGACGAGCGGCACCCCCAGCATCATCCAATTCACGAAGCCGATTTCCTTGTCGAGCTCCTCGCTCACGTAACCCGCGACGATCGCGTTGGGCGGGCTCCCGAGCAGCGTGCCCAAGCCTCCGATCGAGGCCGCCCAGGCAATCGAGAGCACCAACGCGACACCGAATAGGCGGACGTCGGAGTCTTCGATGACGTCACTGACCGCGCGCCCGGAGGTGAGGTCTTCGTGCGCCGACCCATCCCCGGTGGTGCGGCTGCTGCCCTCGACGACCAGGGCGAGGACCGACATGGCAATCGGCAACATCATCAACGTGGTCGCGGTGTTGGATACCCACATCGACAGGAACGCCGTCGAAATCATCATCCCCAAAATGATCCGACGAGGGTGCGTGCCGACCCGGCGCAGCGTCAGCAGAGCGATCCGGCGGTGCAGGTTCCACTTCTGCATAGCGATGGCGATCAAGAAGCCGCCAAGGAAGAGGAAGACGATGTCGTTGGCATACGGTGCCGTTGCTGCCCCGATCTCGATATCGGTCAGCGTCGGGAAGAGCACAATCGGGAGCAGCGAGGTGGCCGACAGTGGGATGGCTTCGGTCATCCACCACACGGCCATCAGTGCCCCGATAGCGGCGACGACCCGACCATCCGCGGACAGGTCCGACCCGGCCAGCAGGAAATAGACCGCCAGCGCCACGGCCAGGCCTAGGCCGCGGAACATCCACGTTCTCGAAAGAGTGCGAGCGTCGTTGTCGTCTGAGACCGTCGACGCCGCTTTTTCGTCCGTGCCTTGACCCGAATTCTGGCTCATCGCCATACCTCACCTCGTTGTGGGTTTCGTCGCAAACTAGCACCGCAGGCCCTGCCTGTCAGCCGGAGACCACTGCGGCCGCCGCCGAAGCTCCTCCCGTATTCGAACCATGAGTTGACCCTCTCTTGACGCGCTTTCTGCCACGCTCGAATCTCAGCCAATCGCTCTCTCTTGTTGGGGACTCCTTATGCGCCACCGCGTCACCGCTCTTTGCCTTGCCGCGACCGTTCTGGCCGCATCGGTGGTCCTGCCCTCGGCTAGCGCGCGAGCGGAGGACGGGGGCGACGGTGCCGAGCGCGTCGACCCCGCGGTGGTTCGTGAGGGGACCAGCGCACTGCCTGTGCCCCAGTCCGGAGCAGAGGTCCATCCCCGCCCCGCTGACGGGGTCTACGAGGTCACCGGCGCTGGCTTCGGACACGGAATCGGGATGTCGCAGCACGGTGCCAACGGTGCAGGGAATCAGGGCCTGAGCCACGCCGAGATCTTGGACTTCTACTACCCGGGCACGCAACTCGAAACCCGCGACCTAGGCACGATCCGGGTCGGGATCACCATTGACGACGACGCAACCACGAAGATCTCGCACCGCCCAGGGCTGCGGGTGGCCACGCAGGTCGGCGGCACGACATACCCACTGCCGCCGGGCCGAACTCAATGGCGGGTGCGCTCGACCGGATCGGGAGCGTCGAGTTGTCTCTTGGAGGGGCGGGTCGCCACCACGTGGTCGGTGACCTGGCCCAGCGCTATGCCGCGCTCCTGCCCGGTGACCTTCAGCTCGCCGGACGAGCGCAGCATCGATCTCTATCTCCCCAGCGGAGAATTGAGGGTCTATCGAGGCGAGGTGACCGCGACCTACACCGACACCCGCGCCGTCGCCACCGTCAATACCGTGCCGATGGAGGACTACCTGCGCTCGGTCTTGGCGGCCGAGATGCCCAGCTCGTTCCACCAGGAAGCGCTGCGTAGCCAAGCTGTGGCCGCCAGGACCTACGCGGCCCGGGGGTCCAACGGCACCTCGTTTTACGACACCTGCGACACCACGGCCTGTCAGGTCTACTCCGGGCGGGGCGAGCGGACAGATACCGGCAGCATCCGCTCCCTCGAGGGTTCCGCCACCGACAGTGCGGTCACGGCCACAGCCGGACAGGTGCTGACCTACAGATTTTCCACCGGGCGGGCACTGGCGACGACAATGTTTTCCTCCTCTTCGGGTGGATACACGTCCGCCGCGTCCAGCGGTCATCCGTACCTGAGCGCCCATCCAGACCCTTACGACGACGTAACCGGAAACCGTCGTCACGCGTGGACTGCCCAACTGCCGGTGACGTCGCTGGAGGCCCGCTACGGCATACACCGGGTGGAGCGGGTCCAGATCCTGCGTCGTGACGGCAACGGAGATTGGGGTGGACGTGTGTTGGAAGCCCGAGTGGAGGGCTTCACGGCCTCGGGCGACTACACCTGGGCCGTGGCGACCGGCACCGGTCTGCGTCAGTCTCGGGCCTGGCCGACCTACAGCACGGGGCTGTCCTCGGAGTACTTCACGCTGCTCGATGAGTCACCGTCGGCGACGCGGGTGGCTGGACCCAACCGGTGGAGCACCGCCCGGGCCGTATCCGGCTATTGGCCTGCGGGAGTGCCTGTCGTGTATGTCGCCTCGGGGCTCGACTTTCCGGACGCCCTGACCGCTGCGGCTCGGTCGGGCGTGGAAGACGTTCCCGTGCTGCTGACTGACTCCGACACTCTGCCGAGTCAGACGCGGCAGGCCCTTGGTCGACTGCAGCCGAAGCGGATCGTCGTCGTGGGAGGCAGCGGAGCGGTCGAGTCCGGCGTGCTGAGTGCGCTGCGTCCCTACGCCGCCACCGGGAAGGTGGAGCGCGTGGACGGCGGCAACCGTTACGAGACCGCTGCGGCCTTGGCGAAGGCCTATCCGGCGGGTGTCGCGAAGGTGTATCTGGCCAGTGGAGCGGACTATCCGGACGCGCTCGCGGGCGCGGCGCTCGCGGCCCACCAGGGCGCGCCGCTGTTGCTTACCCAGTCCACCGGGCTGCCGCCGGCGACCCGCACGCAGTTGGATCGGCTCAGCCCGAACGAGGTCGTCGTGCTTGGCGGAACGAACGTGGTCAACACCAGCACTGCTCGGGCTGCGGGCTCATATAGCCGGACGGGTGGCTTCACGCGTTTGGCGGGGACCAATCGGTACGAAACAGCGGAAAGGGTGGCGCGGGAGTTCCCCTCGAGCACCAGGACCGCGGTGCTGGCTTCGGGTGCGGCCTATCCGGACGCGCTCGTCGGGGCAGCCCTCGGCGGGCGACTCGGC
>JBGTGC010000241.1:0-12717 GCA_041746935.1 Dermatophilaceae bacterium | reverse complement strand
CGAGCAAGGCAGGGGTGATCGGCGCGGTCCGTGCGCTGGCCCCGCACCTTCGCGATCGTGGGATCACGGTCAATGCGGTCGCACCGGGCTTCATCGAGACCGAGATGACCGGCAAGATCCCGGTGGCAACGCGTGAATTCGCGCGCCGCTTCAACTCCGTGCAACAAGGCGGCAAGCCGGTCGACGTCGCCGAGACCATCGCCTACTTCGCCGATCCGGCGAGCGCCGCGGTGACTGGTCAAGTGCTCCGGGTATGCGGCCAGTCGCAGATCGGGGCGTGAGCCCCATCCCCGCCATTGAAGAGCTTGACCGGGTGCCCTCGATCGGTCCGCTGATCCTGAAGGCGGCCGTGACCAGCAGCCGATACAGCAAGATCTCGCATGGCCGCACGCTGCCCGACCGTGAAGTGCGCCTGATCGATCTGCCGATCGATGTCGACACCCTGGCCGACTACAGCCACCTGATGGGCTACTCGTTGCGCAACGACGTGCCCACGACCTTCCTTCACGTCATGGCCTTCCCGCTCCAGGTGCATCTGATGGCATCACGGGACTTTCCCTTCCCGATGGCCGGCATGGTTCACGTGGCCAACACGATGACGCAGCACTGCCGCGTCGAGGTCACCGAGCCGCTGACGATGTCGGTGCGCGCCGATCGTTTGGTGCCGCACCCCAAGGGCCTGACGCTCGACCTCGTGTCCAGCGCCGAAAGTCAGGGCGAGGTGGTTTGGGAGGGTCGCAGCACCTACCTGGTGCGCGGTCAGAGCTTGGCCAAGGAGCGCCAGCCCGGACGCGTGACCGAGCCGGCCTCAGCTGCCCGCGACGCGATAGGTCCGGACCCCTTTAGTCTTGGTCAGATCGCCGTCTGGAGACTCGGTGCCGATCTAGGCCGCCGCTACGCCGCCGTGGCCGGTGACGTCAATCCGATTCACGTCAACCCACTGGCTGCGAAGGCGTTCGGTTTCCCGCGGGCCATCGCCCACGGCATGTGGACCCACGCCCGAGCCCTAGGCGCGCTGGAAGGGCGCCTGGGCGATCGGCATACCGTCGCGGTGGAGTTCCGCAAGCCCATCCTGTTGCCGTCGACCGTGGCGTTCCGGCTGCGTCAGGACACGGGCGGATATGCCTTCGCCGTGACCGATCGGGCCGGCGAACGAGAGCACATGATCGGTGTGGTGAGCCACGCTGCCTGACCGCCCGACGCCGCGTGTCAGGGCGAGGTCGGAGCCCTCCTGAGACGATTTCGCCGCGTTGGGGGGTGGCGTGTAATCTTGCACAGCGCTGCGAGCCAGCGGGCGTTGCCCGGGGTCGCGGACCAGCCCCTATAGCTCAGTCGGTAGAGCGTCTCCATGGTAAGGAGAAGGTCAACGGTTCGATTCCGTTTGGGGGCTCGCGAAAACGTGTCCGCCGCGCCAGTGGCGGCCACGCCCCGAGGCGGGGTAGCTCAGATGGTTAGAGCGCACGACTCATAATCGTGAGGTCGCGGGATCGACGCCCGCTCCCGCTACAAGCACCACCGCACTGACGCAACACCGATTCACGACTAACAATCCGAGAGCAGGTTCATCCGTGGCTAGCAAGAGTGGCGACGTTCGCCCCAAGATCACCCTCGCGTGCACGGAGTGCAAGGAGCGCAACTACATCACGAAGAAGAACCGCCGCAACAACCCCGACCGGGTTGAGTTGGCGAAGTTCTGCTCGCGATGCCGTTGCCACACCCCGCACCGCGAGACTCGCTGAGTCTCGCGTTCCAGCACGCCATACGCACCACCGAAGGCCCTTCCTACACCCGGGTGGGGCCAACGCCCCGTGCGGCGGCGATAGGCTGCGTGACTATGGCTGTGAACCCCGATTTCGCCGGACGCGTCTATCCGCCAACCGACCCGTACGCCGTCACCGCAGAGGCCATCACGGCGTTTGCCGAGGCGGTGGGGGCCGAGCACCCGATGCACCACGACGCCGATGCTGCGCGCGTCTTGGGGTATGGCGACGTGGTCGCCTCCCCGACGTTCGCCGTGGTCATCGCCCAGCAGTGTGAGCGGCAGTTCGTGGCCGATCCGGCAGCTGGCATCGACTTCACGCGGGTGGTGCACGGTGAGCAGAAGTTCGCCCATCATCGACCCATCGTGGCCGGTGAGGCCATCGTCGCGACCCTGCATGTCGACAGCCTGCGGCAAGCCGGAGGTCACTCGATGATCGGCACCCGCACCGAGTTGACTCTGGCCGACGGTTCGGCGGTCAGCACGGTGACATCGATGATTGTCGTCCGCGGTGAGGAGAAGGAGTCGGCATGAGCGTCAGTGTGAGCAACATGAGCGTCGGCCAGATCGTCGCCACTAGCACGATCCACGTCGATCGTGACCGGCTGCGCGACTATGCCAACGCCAGCGGCGATCAGAACCCGATCCATCAGGACGAAGAGTTCGCTCGCTCGGTTGGCCTGCCGGACGTGATCGCGCACGGGATGTGGACCATGGGTGCTGCCGTGGAGGTCGTCAGTCAGTGGGCCGGCGACCCGAGGGCCGTGATCTCCTACGGCACGCGCTTTACCAGCCCGGTGCCAGTGCCTGCCGAGGGCGGGGCCGACATCGACATCAAGGCCAGCGTGAAGAAGGTGGACACCGACAGCGGGCAGGTCACCCTGGAGTTGGCCGTGACCTGCGGTGACGCCAAGGTGCTAGGGCGGGCCCTCGCGGTGGTGCGCACGCAGCCGATCAACGGGGCCAGCTCCACGTGACTGATCGCGAGAGCGCCGACCCAACCGCGACCCCCGCGCCAAGCTCGATGACGTTGGCGAACGCCACCACGATGCGCGTCGGCGGTGCCCCGACGCAGTGGCTGACAGCCACCTCGGAGTCTGAACTGATCGACGCCGTCCGTGACGTCGATGCCCGCGGCGTGCCGCTGCTCATTCTCGGCGGTGGGTCGAACCTGGTGATCGCCGACACGGGTTTTGCGGGTGCTGTAGTGCAGGTCGCCAACGTTGGAGTCCGCGTGGAGTCAGACGATGCCTGCGGTGGGGTCATCGTCACCGTCGGCGCGGGGGAGCCGTGGGATGACCTGGTCGCCCAGGCCGCCTCCCAGGGGTGGTCGGGGATCGAGGCGCTGTCCGGCATACCGGGGAGCACGGGGGCCACACCGGTGCAGAACGTGGGTGCCTACGGTCAAGAGGTGGCTCAGACCATCTGGCACGTGCGGGTCTATGACCGGCAGGAGCAGCGGGTCCGCACGCTGTTCAACGCCGACTGCGAGTTTTCCTATCGGCATAGTCTGCTGAAGGAATCGACGCAGATGTCGGCTGATCCGAGCCCGCGATACGTGGTCCTCACCGTGAGTTTTCAACTGCGGCCGACCGAGATGTCTCAACCCATTGGGTATGCCGACCTGGCCACGGGTCTTGGCGTCTCGGCCGGGGATCGGGTGCCGTTGGGCGATGCGCGCCAGGGTGTGCTGGAGCAACGTGCTCGACGGGGCATGGTCTTGGATCCGGCTGATCACGACACCTGGTCCTGCGGCTCGTTCTTCACCAACCCGCTGCTCAGTGATACCGCGATGGCCGACCTGCGGGAGCGTGCGTTGCAGCGACTGGGGCCGCAGGGTCCGACGCCGCCGGAGTTCGCCGGGGCTGATGGCACGGTCAAGACCTCCGCGGCCTGGCTGATCGACAAGGCGGGCTACACCAAGGGATATGGGTTGCCGGGGCCGGCCTCGCTGTCGACCAAACACACGCTGGCGGTCACCAACCGGGGTCAGGCCCGGGCAGCCGACGTAGTGGCGTTGGCCCGCGACGTGCGCGACGGCGTGGAAGAGGCCTTCGGGGTGCGGCTGGTCAACGAGCCGGTGCTGGTCGGCTTACGTCTCTGAGCTCGGAGGCCTCTGCCCATCTGCTCCGGGGCTGCGTTTCTCGGCTGGTGCTGCGCTGCAGTGCAGCACCAGACCCGCAACGCAGCACCCAACGGGCGAGACGGCTGAAGCGTCCCTAGGAGCCGGGTGTCCCCAACCAGGCGTCGACGTCGGCCAGCAACGACTCCTTCGTATGCTGCGGCGCCCGTGAAGCGCGGATCGAGGACCGAGCTAGGCCCGCCAGCGAGTCGTCGTCCAGGCCGTGATCATGCCGCGCCGACTCGTACTGATCGGTGAGCCGTGAGCCGAACAACAGCGGGTCGTCGGCACCGAGCGCGATCGAGGCCCCAGCCGCCAGCAAGTCCGGCAGAGGCACCGAGCCTAGATCGGGATAGACCCCGAGGGCCACGTTGCTCGACGGGCATACCTCGAGTGTCACGCCACCCTCGACCACCTGCGCAAGGATGACGGCATCTTCGGCTGAGCGCACCCCATGGCCCAGGCGATCAGGCAGCAACGACCGCATGGCTTCCTCGACGTGCTCGGGCCCCAGCAGCTCGCCAGCGTGCGGCACTGAAGCCAAACCGGCGTCCCGGGCGATCGCAAAGGCACGGCCGAACTCACTCGTGACGCCACGGTGTTCGTCGTTGGACAACCCGAAGCCCACCACGCTGCCAGCACCGGTGCCCGCATGGCGCGCCGCCAGCCGAGCCAGCGCGCGGGCGTCGAAGGGGTGCTTCATCCGGCTCGCGGCGACCACGATCGCGACCTGGGTGCGGCCGATCCGGGAGACCTCGGCCGCCTCGTCCAGCACGATCTCCAACGCCGGGGTGATGCCGCCGACCAACGGGGCATACGACGTCGGGTCCACCTGCAATTCCAACCACCGCGACCCTTCTCGGGCGTCGTCCTCAGCAGCCTCGCGGACCACCCGCCGCAGGTCGGTCTCGGTGCGGATGCATGCTCGCGCCGCGTCATACAGCCGCTGGAACCGAAACCAGCCACGCTCATCGCGGGCGCTCAACACCGGCGGCCACCGCGCCAGCAGGCCGGCAGGAAGATGGACGTCGTGCTGCTGAGCGAGGTCGCGCAGGGTCTGAATGCGCATCGACCCGGTGAAGTGCAGATGCAGATGAGCCTTGGGCAGGTCACCCAAGGCGCGAATCGTGGGCATAGGTCCACTCCACCACAGATAGGGTGCTCGCATGGCGGTGATAGAGACGCGGGGGCTCACGAAGAGATACGGCACAGTGACAGCGATCGGCGGCCTGGACGTGACTGTCGGTGGAGGAGTCACCGGATTGGTCGGTGCCAACGGTGCGGGCAAGTCGACGCTGATCAAGATCCTGCTCGGGTTGCTCAAGCCCTCCGACGGCAGCGCGACCGTGCTCGACCACCCGATCGAGACCGGCGGGGTGGCCATCCGATCCGTCGTGGGCTACATGCCCGAGCACGAGTGCCTGCCCCCGGACGTGCGGGCGATCGACTTCATCGTGCATATGGGTCAGATGTCCGGCCTGCCGCCGACCGTGGCCCGCGAGCGCGCTGCCGACGTGTTGCGTCACGTGGGTTTGGCCGAGGAGCGTTACCGCCTGATGGGCGGCTACTCCACGGGTATGAAGCAGCGCGCCAAACTTGCCCAGGCGCTGTCGCACGACCCCAAGTTGGTCATGCTCGACGAACCCACCAACGGCTTGGACCCGGCCTCCCGCGACGACATGATCAACCTGGTGTCGCGGATCGGCTCGGACTTCGGCATACCGGTGCTGGTCACCTCGCACCTGCTGGGGGAGTTGGAGCGCGTCGCCGATCACGTCGTCGTGTTGGACGGCGGCACGTTGCTCAGCTCTCAGGCCACCACCGAGCTTACGAGGAACACGGGCCTGTTGCTGGTCGAGGTGCTTGGGGACACGGACTCTCAACACGCGATGGGAGAGGCGCTCGCCGCCCATGGGCTGGCGTGCCGTCCGCGACGAAACATGATCGAGATCGACGCTCGCGGCTTGCCGGAGGATGTCGAACCGCACGACTTGATCCGGGACACCGCGAGCGACCTGGGCCTAGGGCTGATTCGCATTCAGGCCGAGCAGGGCCACATACAAGACGTTTTCGGGGCGGAGCCGGCACATGGCAACTGAGTCCAAGAGTGTCATCCATGACATCGGCTACCGCACGTATTCGGGGCCGCGCCGGGGGGCTGGCCCGATTGCCCGCTCGTTGTTCGTGACGGGCCTGCTCAACGCCTACGGACTAGGCCGCTCGGGCAAGGCAAAACTGCTGCCGATGATCATGCTGGGCCTCGCGCTCTTGCCGGCCCTGATCATCGTGGCCCTCCTGGTGACGGTGGGGTTCAGCGAGTTCGTCAACTACAGCACTTACTCCAACACCATGTTCGTGCTGGTCATCGTATTCGTCGCGGGGCAGGCTCCGGTGCTGTTCACCCGTGACCTGCGCTCCGGTTCGATCGTGCTCTACCTCGCGCGTCCCTTGCCGCCAGCCGCTTTTGCGTTGGTCCGCTGGGCCTCGCTGGTCACCGCGATCTTCCTCTTCGTGTTCATCCCCGTGCTGTTGCTGTATGTCGGCGCGCTGGCCGCCGAGTCCGACGTCAGTGACCAAACCACCGATTTTGCGCAGGCCGCGCTCGGGCTGGTCATCCTCTCGGTGGTGCTCGCGACGATATCGGGCTTGGTCAGCGCCTTCACGCTCCGTCGCGGGCTGGCGGTCGGAGCCATCATCGTGGCGTTGTTGGTGACCAACGGCTTCGTGGCCGCAGTCAAGGGCATTGCGCTCGGCACCGACAGTGACGCGGTCGGGGTCTGGTTCGGTCTCGTGTCGCCGTTCACGCTGGTCGACGGCATCCAGGCGAGCCTCGTGGGCGGCACGGCCTACTACCCCTTGCCTCCAGAAGGCTTCGGGATGGTGACGGCATACGTGTTGTGGGCTGCTCTGGTGGTCGGTGGCGGTCTGTGGCTGCTGATCAAGCGCTACCACCGGCAGGGCACCCGATGAGCACGTTGGCTGTCCGCGACGTTTCGCGCTGGTACGGCAACGTGGTGGCCGTCAACGACGTCACGATGGACATCGGACCGGGGGTGACCGGATTGTTGGGTCCCAACGGGGCAGGCAAGACCACGCTGATCGCCATGATGGCCGGGTTCCTCGCGCCCTCGGCCGGGGCGGTCGTGCTGGACGATGCTCCGATCTGGCGCAATACCTCGATATACAAACAGATCGGTCTGGTGCCGGAGCGTGAAGCCAGTTTCGGCTACCTGACGGGGCGTCAGTTCGTCCGCGCCAACGCCGAGCTGCACGGTTTGCCGCAACCCGCCGAAGCAGCCGAGCGCGCGCTGGCGGTGGTGGAGTTGGTGGAGCCAGCGGCTCGCCTGATCAGCACCTACTCCAAAGGCATGCGTCAGCGAGTCAAGCTGGCCGCCGCGCTCGTGCACGATCCGTCGGTTTTGCTGCTCGACGAGCCGTTCAACGGTGTCGATCCGCGGCAACGAATTCACCTGATGGGACTCCTGACTCGGATGGGAGAGCAGGGGCGCACGGTGTTGTTCAGCTCGCACATCCTGGAAGAGGTCGAGCAGATCGCCCGCCACGTGGAGGTCGTAGTCGCTGGCCGGCACGCCGCATCGGGGGACTTCGGGGCGATTCGACGGCTGATGACCGATCGACCGACCCAATACCGGATCCGGTCCAGCGACGACCGTTCTTTGGCGGCCTCGATGATGGCTCTGGATTGCGTGCGCGGGGTGACCCTGGATCGCGCGGCCGGCGTTGAGGTGCAGGTCACCGATCTCGGTGCCTTCGCAAAGGCGCTGCCCAGCGTGGCACGCACCGCGTCGATCACCTTGCTCGAAGTCACCCCCACGGACGAGTCTTTGGAGTCGGTCTTCACCTACCTGGTGTCCGCATGAACGCCACCATCGCTCGGCTCTCCGCGCAGTCGTTGCTCGGCCAACGCCGCGGCATCCTCCTAGCCGTTTTGCCCGCCCTGCTGTTGGTGCTGTCCGTGGTGACAGTCGCCTTGACTGAGGGCTCGATGGCTGTGGAGCCCATCACAATGGTCTTCGGGTTTGGGCTGGTGTTGCCGTTGATCGCTCTCTTGGTCACCAACGGAGTGCTCGGCCCCGAGATCGAAGACGGATCCATCATCTACCTGCTGTCCAAACCGATCTCGCGGTATGTCGTCACGACCAGCAAGTTTGCTGTTGCCGCCGCACTGAGTGTGGGCGTCGGGGCTGGTTCGTTGCTGGTGTCGGCGCTGGTCCTAGACATCAGCAGTCCTGGGCAAGCGGTGGCGATTGGCGTGGGTGGAACTGTCGCGGCCCTGGGCTATTGCGGTTTGTTCATGGCCATGGCCACGCTGACCCGGCACGGCACGATTGCCGGATTGATCTACGTGCTGGGTTTCGAGGGGCTGCTGGCGTCCTGGCTCGGCGGGTTGCAATACATCTCCGTGGGGTCCTTCGGGCGTCGCGTGGTGGCCATGATGGACGACGACATCGCTTTGGTGAACCGCGACATCAGCGGGGTCTATGTTGTGATCGCCCTGTTGGTCGTGACTCTCGGTGGAGTGGTCCTGGCGGGATATCGGCTGCGCTCGTTTGAGTTGCGCGGCGAAGAGTAACCGCCTAACTCGCACTCTTCTTGAGTCTCCCTTGGCGCATCCCACAACGGGCTCGGGCAAACGGTGCCGAAACCTTGTGGATTCGGTGACTGTCTCGGACATCTCTACAGGAGCACAGTGTGATGCAGTTCATCTGCGTCCGCTCTGCCGAGCGGTCGTATCACCGCCTGAGGTGTGGCCTAGCCCGCACCGGGACCCTTTGAGGTGCACATGTCCGAGACGAAAGTGGTCCGCAAGAAGACTCATCCCGTTGATGAGGTTCTTCCCATTCCCAAGTTGGCCATTTATGGCTTCCAGCACGTCCTCGCGTTCTATGCGGGTGCCGTCCTGGTGCCCATCCTCGTTGCTCGCGCCCTAGGACTGACCGACGGACAACTCATCCACCTGCTCAACGCCGACCTCTTCACCTGCGGTATCGCCTCGATCATTCAGGCGGCAGGTTTCTGGAAGATCGGCGTGAAGCTCCCGTTGCTGCAGGGTGTGACCTTCACCGCGGTGAGCCCGATGATCGCGATCGGCCTTGCGGCCGGCGGCGGCACCGACGGCCTGTTGGCCATCTACGGATCGGTCATCGTCGCCGGTCTGTTCACGCTGTTCATGGCCCCGTACTTCTCGCAACTGCTGCGCTTCTTCCCCTCTGTGGTCACCGGCACGGTGATTCTGATCATCGGCATCGCGCTGCTGCCCGTGGCCGCCGCTGATGTCGTCGAGAGCTTCGGCCCGAATGACATGGCCGGTGAGCCGGTGTACCGCTTGATCGAAGGCAACTACATCCTCAAGGATGCGGTTTCGCTGAAGAACATCGCGTATGCACTCGGCACGTTGGGCTTGATCGTCATGATCCAACGGTTCTTCAAGGGCTTCCTGCAGACCATCGCCGTGCTGGTCGGCCTCGTCGTCGGCACGCTGGTGGCGACGGTCCTGGGCGACGCAGAATTCGACGCGGTCGCGGACGCCGACATCCTCGGTGTGACCACACCGTTCTTCTTCGGTATTCCTACGTTCAGCATCACCGCCATCCTGTCGATGATCATCGTGATGATCATCACTGCGGTCGAGACCACCGGCGACGTGTTTGCAACCGGTGAGATCGTCAACAAGCGGGTCGGCAAGAAAGACATTGCGGCGGCATTGCGCGCCGACGGTTTGGCTACCACCCTCGGTGGAATTCTGAACTCCTTCCCGTACACCTGCTTCGCTGAGAATGTCGGCCTCGTCCGCTTGACGCAGGTCAAGAGCCGCTGGGTCGTCGTCTCCGCTGGTGTGATCATGATCGTCCTGGGATCCATTCCCAAGGCCGCCGCGATCGTCGCTGGTATCCCGCACCCCGTCCTGGGTGGTGCAGCCCTGGCAATGTTTGCCACGGTGGCCGTGGTCGGCATCCAGACGCTGTCCAAGGTGGACTTCAACGACTACCGCAACGTCGTCGTCGTCGGCACCAGCCTCGGTCTGGCCATGCTGGTCACCGCCCAGCCCTACATCGCCAACGCCTTCGCCACCGAAGTTCAGATCATCTTCGGTTCGGGCATCACCCTCGGCGCGTTGTCGGCCATCATCCTGAACATCCTCTTCTTCCACGTCGGACCCAACCTCGGCCCAGCCGTGGCGGGGACCCCAGGCAACTCGATCAGCCTGAACCACGTCAACGAGATGACCGAAGACGAGTTCGTGGACACCTTCCAGGGCCTGTTCCAGGGTCCGGCGTGGCCCGTCCGCAAGGCCTACGGTCAGCGTCCCTTCGCGGACACCCCGGACCTGCGCGCAGCCTTCCAGGAGGCTTTGCTCGGTGGCACCGCCGACGAGCAGCGCGAGCTGATGGCTGCATACCCGAACTTGGGCGTCGATGAGGAACTCAGCGAAGAGTCCTCGACGGACCAGGCCTGGGTCGGTCTGGGCTACCTGAGCGACGAAGAAGAGCAAGAGTTCAGGGAGCTGAGCAGCGCATACACCGAAAAGTTCGGCATTCCGTTCATCGTGTGTCTGCGTGACCTTGACAAGCGTGATCAGGTGTTGCGTCTGGGCTGGCGTCGGATGGAGAACTCGAAGGGCCAGGAGCACGTGGCCAGCCTCACCGAGGTCTCCAGGATCGCCGGCTACCGATTCGAGGACCTGGTGGCTGACGCCAACCCGATCTCCTCGGCGCGGACGCAGCGTTTCGAGCAGTTGCACTAGACCACGCTCGAAACCGAAAGGCACACCATGTCGGCACCGCAGGGGCTGGATCTGCGCACCTTCAACGCCCTCGATGAGGGGGCAGCACGCGAAGCGCTCTTCGCGTGTTGCTCCTGCCACCGATGGGCCAAAACCGTGGCCCAGGCCCGCCCTTTCCGTAGTGACACGGCTTTGTTCGAGTCGGCGGATGCCGCACTGGCGGACCTGGGCGAAGCCGATGTGGACGATGCCATGTCAGGACACCCTCGGATCGGTGACAAAGTCACCGGTCCGGGGGGTGTCTGGTCGCGAGCTGAGCAGGGTGGCATGGGCGAGGCAGACGCCGACCTCGAAGCCGCGATGGCTCAGGGCAACCGTGACTACGAAGAGCGGTTTGGTCACGTGTATTTGGTGTCGGCCAGCGGCTTGTCGGCAGCAGAGTTGTTGGCCGTGCTGCATCTGCGGCTCGGCAACGAGCCGGCGGTCGAGCGCGCGGTGATCCGAGAAGAGTTCCGTAAGATCAACCGGCTGCGGCTCGCCAAGCTCATCGCAAGCACCCCGACGGTATGACCGCCGTGGGCGCTGCGCCACACCTTGTGAATGTCACCAGCGAGTCAGGAGATCTCATGTCACACCGCACAGGCCCAGCGAGGCAGATTCTAGGAGAGCAACGATGAGCGCAGTACGCGAAGTCACCGATCTGGACCGCCAGTTTTTGGAAGAGGCCGTCGAGCACGCTCGCAAGAACGTTCTCGAAGGAGGCGGGCCATTCGGAGCTGTCATCGTCGAGAACGGCGTTGTCGTGGCTCGGGCCGCCAACCGGGTCACGCGGGACAACGACCCCACCGCGCACGCCGAGGTCTTGGCCATTCGGTCGGCCTGCAAGCGGCGCGGGGACTTCCAGCTGCGGGGTATGACGCTCTATTCCTCGTGCGAGCCGTGCCCGATGTGTTTGGCGACGGCCCTGTGGGCACGGGTCGACCGCATCTTCTTCGCCGGGGATCGGCACGACGCCGCTCGTGGCGGCTTCGACGATCTGGCCTTCTACGAACTGTTCGCCACGCCGCGCGAGCAGTGGGACACCGCCGTGCTGGAGGTCCGCACTGAGAACCCCGCGGCACCGTTCGACGAATGGCTGAACAGCAGCACGCGCACCGACTACTGAGTCGGGACTGCTCCACTGAGCCGGGGCTGCTCCACTGACCCGGCCCGCTCAGTCCACATACAGCCGCACGCCCGGAGCCTCGACGCTTTGGGCGTGCGGTGTCGTATGCGGCCTCCCGTCGAGTCGCAGGATAATCACTGGATTCTGTCCAGCGGCGTGACTTTGCTGCCACTCGATGTTGTCGCCGAGCGTGGGGGCTGTTGCGGGTTAGACCTCGGCGAGGGAAGCGGTAGGGGAAGGGTGGCTTGGGCTAGCTGGCGCGAAGACGCGCAACAGATCGGCGGCGACGCCGATCGCGATGACGGCGGGCTCCTTGCCGGCGACAGACCGATCACCGATGGGGCAGGTAATTCGCGCGATCTCGCCAGCGCTGCGGCCCTCACCGGCCAGCATTGACTGGAACCGCGACCACTTCGCGCGGGACCCGATCAGGCCCACGCTGCCGAGATCGTCTCGACGGGCAGCGGCATCGCACAACGCGAAGTCCTCGGCGTGATCGTGGGTCATGATCAACACGTGCGCCCCAGGCGGCAACTGCTCCAGAACACTTTCACCCAGCAGGACGCGATGGACTCTGACGTCGGCCGGCCCGTCGGTGATCGAGGACAGCCTCAACTCATCCATCTGCTCGGCGCGAGAGTCGACCAGGTGCACCTGTACCTCCAGGCGCGACAGAATTCGAGCCAACTCGAAGCCGACGTGACCGACACCGAAGATGGCCACCGTGGGCCTGGGCGGCAGCGGCTCGAGCAGCAACTCCATCTCGCCGCCGCAGCACTGTTGGCCGTGCTTGGCGCGCTCGTGAGAGTTCAGCCGGGACGTGAAGCTCTCGACCGCGGTGGCGCCGGAGGAGATGAGTTCGCGGGCGCGCTCGATCGCGCACTCCTCGACGTTGCCTCCGCCGATGGTGCCCCACGCGTGATCAG
>JBGTGC010000240.1:0-2293 GCA_041746935.1 Dermatophilaceae bacterium | reverse complement strand
CGGCCCTCTCCAGATACGTCGCCGCCCGGTGCTCCAGGCCGAGCCCGACCGCCATCGAGAAATGGTGGGCGAGCTGGACCAGCCGGCCGGGGTCGCGCACATCCCCCTCACCCTCCAACGCGTGGGCCACGGCAGCGTGGGCGGACGCCCGGACAAAGGGCTCCATCTCCTGGAGCACCGCCTGGCGGGCCAACGCGTGCGGGAAGCGGTAGAGCCCCAATCGGTCGGGATCGGACACCACGAGACCTTCGGCCACTGCGGCGCTCAGCGCTTTGTACACCGACTCTGCGGGCCATGTCGTAGTGGCGGTGGCGCTGATGAGCGGGACGTCGAAAGACTCGCCGATGACGGCACCGAGGTCCATCGCCCGCCGGTGCTCGGGTTTCAGCTGCCCCAGGCGTTGGCGGACCAGCGTCTGCAACGTGCTGGGGACATCCAGCCGACCGCTGGCCAATCGGTCCAGCCCGCCACGGTCACGCACGTCACGCCATACCTCCCCGAGCAGGAAGGGGTTGCCCCCGGTGCGTTCCCGCAGGGTCTCCGCGACCTGGCCCAAGAGGTGAGCGTCTCCAGCCCCGACCGCAGTCAGGTATGTCGTGACCTCAGCGGTTTCGAGCCCGTGCAGGGGGATGACGTGGGTGCCGGGCCATCGCAGCATCTCGGTAGTGACCTGCGAGAGCGCCTCCGAGGCGTCCGGAGCCGTGTTGCGGTGGGTGACGAGGATGAACAACGGCAGGTCAGCGGTGCGCTCGACGATATGGCGCAGTGCGCGCAGACCGGATTCGGCCGCCCAATGCAGGTCCTCCAACACGATGACCACGGGGCCACCGGCGCATGCACCGGCCAGCGTGGCCAGCACCGCAGCCAGTGCCTGGACCTCGAGATTGACCTGAGACGGGGCCGCAGACGACTCCCCCGAGGTCAACAGTCTGAGCAGTCTCCGGGCCTCGTCGCCGGTGCCTTCTGCGGTGTCGGGCAGCTCGAAACGTCCGGTTTCGGCCTCGGTCAGCAGCGTCCGGATCGGCGCGGCGAGGGGGTCGAAGGGCAAGCCGAGGTCAGAACTGCAGTGCCCCACCAACACCGGAACACCTCGGGTATGCAGCGAACGGGCGATCTCTGCCACCAGGCGGGATTTCCCGGCACCAGCCTCGGCGGCGACGAAGACCAGTTGGCGAGCGCCGTGCTCGACCGCCGACCAGCAGCGCTCCAACTGATCCAGCTCCCGGCCCCTACCGACCCACGGAGGCTGCTCTGCCGTCCACGTCCACTGCGCCGGAAGCGCGGGCCCACCCCACCCTGGCATGGCTCACTCCCGCTTAAGCCCAAGCGGGTGTGATTGGGCGCGCGCAGATGCATACCAAGGGCAACCGGTGACACACGTAAAGGCGCGCACGAATAGAGATTAGCGCCGTTAGCCCTATCGCGGTGCGACGGTTCAGGTCAGGCATCACCTCCACCCCGAAAGGCCAAGACCAGGCGAGGCTCGGCAGGCCATCGGGTAGCTGACGCGGGACCCGGCCCGTCCTCCGAGCCATTCAGGACACCGTGCCTGAGCCGGTCGCGGTGATCGAACCCCTCACCACTGCGCTCGGCACGCCAGCTACCTCACGGGTCGCGCACGGCCTACCGCCACGGGACGATCGATTCGCAGGAAACTCACCGTTCTGGGGCAAAAGCCGTGAACTTCCTGCGACTGGATGCCAACCCACGGCTGCGGGGGCTAGACCGGGGATGCGCGGGCGGATCGCCGCCGGGCCACCCGCGACGACATCGGCACCCCACTGGCAAACGTCAGGATCGTGCGGGCGCCGCCTGATGTCGCACCGAGTCGATGAGCTCGACCAGATCCCACTGGCTGATCTCCATAGCTCCCGTGGCGATCTTGATTGACGTCCCTCGCCGTTCCAGCGAGCGCACCTGGCGGTCGGTATGAAGGGTCACCACGGTCTTATGCCCGTCGATCCGCTCGATATCTTCCCACCGCACCCGGGTATACGGGAAGTGGGCCCGGCTGATGCCGTCGGCGTCGAGCCAGTAGACCGTGCCTCTGACGATGGCCCACACGACCCACATCATCATGCCGAGGCCGCCGATGCCCAGCCCGCCGATGAGCATCGCCGTGTCGCCCTCGCTGACCCCGGCGATGAGGGCACCCATCAACAGCATCACCACTCCGGCGATCGGGATCAGCCACGTCCATACGGTCATGGTGCGAAGTCCGATGCGCTCCCCGCGCAGCTCCGCCCCGGGAGGCAAGGAGTCCCACGACCCGGTCCGCGACAGGGCCGTGTGG
>JBGTGC010000239.1:0-3167 GCA_041746935.1 Dermatophilaceae bacterium | reverse complement strand
GTGGCGCTGACGGCGGTCGCGCTCGCGGTGCTGGCCGGACGCATCGATCTCGGGCCGTTGCCGAGCGGATACCCCGATTCCGGGCTCAGCGTCGGGCTGTGGCCAGGGACTGCGCTGAGTGTGGGAGGGGCAGCTTTGTTGTTGGCGGCCGGCGCTGGCGCCACTGACCTCATCCGCCGACGCGAGCGCGCAGAACTCCGACATGACTCTCTGACGGCGACAGGTTCAGTGTTGCTAGCGGTGGCCTGCGCGGCAGTGCTCGCAAGTCTGGGGATCCAAGCCACCACCGCGCTGGGCGCGCAACTCACGGTCGCGCAGGCTCCCTTGCCTGCGGTGGTGGCAGAGCGGGCAACGGGGACTGACGCTGTGCGGATGATTACGCTGACGCCGCGCGCGAACCGGACCCCCAGCGAAGAAGGCAGCGTGACGTACGCCCTGACCGGGGCGCAGCCGCGGCCGTGGGTGCGAGATCGTGCGCGTGATCTGGTGGATGCGCAAGTGGAACGCCCGGTCGACCCCCTGGCGTCGGTGGTGGCGGAATTGGTCGACACCAGCGATAGCACCGTCGCCGACCCCGCCCCCCTGGAGCAAGGGCTCGCGGATCTGGCGGTGGGCTTTGTCATGGTCGATGCCCAAGAGAGCCACCCCCTCTTGGCCCAGATGGATGGATTACCCAGTCTGACCCGCGTCAGTTCCACACAAGGGGTGGGCTTGTGGCGAGTCGTGCCCGACGCCGCAGGGTCCAGGGTCTGGGCAGAATCCGCATCACAAGCTCGCACGGGCCTGCCGGTCAGCTCCGTCGGGGGCGACGATGTCGCGATCCCTGATGACAGCACCTCCGTGGTCATATCCCAATCTGCGGATTGGGCCGACGTAGCGCAGGTGCGCCTTGACGGTCGGCTCTTGGAGGCAGAGCCCGGCTTCCCAGTCCGGTATGCCCTCCCACCCGGTGGTGGGGCACTCAGCATCGAGGTAACCCCGGCCCATCGGCCCTGGTGGTGGGCCACCGCAGCGTTGGCTTTGGTGTCCTGCTTCTTCGCGCTGCCGGCCATTGGCGCAGCACGCGGACGGAATCGCTGATGGGCACCAATCGCGCCCCCCTGGGGCGAGTAGTGCTGGTGGTGCTCGCCGCAGCGGCGATCGTGTTCGTCGCGACCCGGTGGTCGGGTGACATCGAGGTTGGTGATCTCGGTCTTGCTCGCGACGGGGCCAGCACCACGGCAGCGGTGGGCGATGCCACGGCGACCGATGAAGTGGTGGAGCAGAGCTCGCTCGTCTGTCCGGGACCCGAGCGCGTGGGCCTCGCCGATTCGACGGTGGCCGAAGGTGAGCAAGCGATCAGCATCGCGGCCCGTGCGGCCCCTGCCGATGCCCTGCCGGGCGGCATCTCGAGCGAAGGCGGCAACATCGAGGTGCAGACGACTGATGGCATGGTGGTGGCCAACACTGAGCAGCGGGCGATCGAGGCCGCAGCAACGATCGACCAGGGGTATGGGGCGGTGGCGGAGGCGAGCGGCTCTCTGGCTCCGGCTCTGAGCGCCGCGCAGATCTACCTCGGGGACCAGGACGGGCAACTGGGGTTGGCCCTGACGTCCTGCGCCATTCCGCAGGACGAATCGTGGTTGGTCGCTGGAGGTGGACAAGCAGGCCACGCTGAGCTGCTGGTCCTGATCAATCCGGGCCAAGGCCCGATCACGGCAGCAGTGACGCTCTATGGCCTGGCTGTGGACCCGACCGATGGGCAAAGCAGCACCGAGGTCGCCTTGGAGCCGGGGGCGCGCGAGATCGTGTTGTTGGATGCCTTGGCACCCGCAGAGGCCGCTCCCGTCATCCGCGTGGAGTCCAGCGGCGGTCCGGTCAGCGCTTTCCTCGGCGACCGGCTCTTGGCCGGAACGACCGATATGGGCACCGAGTTGACCTCGCCAGTGGCCAGCCCCGCAACCGAGCAGATCATCGTGGGCTTTGACGTCCCGCAGGGCGCCGCAGACTCCGCGAAGGTGCGCGTCGCTG
Organism: Dermatophilaceae bacterium; assembly: GCA_041746935.1. Taxonomy (GTDB): domain Bacteria; phylum Actinomycetota; class Actinomycetes; order Actinomycetales; family Dermatophilaceae; genus Ornithinicoccus. Next base: position 1,157 of record JBGTGC010000239.1, on the reverse strand, counting down.
TGCCTGGCCAGGAGCAAGCCGTCATCGAGGTGCGCGCCCTGACTGCCGATGGGTCGGTGGCGTTAGCTCAAGATGTGACTCTGGTCGCCAGCAGACGCAGTGCCGACATCGCCGTCTCCGACCTGCCCGAAGCTACCTATGCCCTGGCCATCAGTGGAGATGAGGACTTCGTGGCAGCGGCTCAGGTGAGGTCTGCGGCTGACGATCAGGGGCGTCAGGACCTGGCGTGGGCACCCGGCGCGACCCCGCTGGGGTCCATCGCTGGCACCCCCCTGCCCCAGGTGAGTCAGGCATCGCCGATCGCCTACACGCTGGACCTCTTCGCCCCCACCGGTGGCAGGGTCCGGCTGATCTCGGTGGACGATCAAGGCATCCTGAAGGAGTCGATGCTGGAGGTCATCGACGGGCAGGTGCTCACTCACGATCTGGAGTCGGCAACCGGGGTGTGGCTGGTGCCGGAGCCGGACCAAGGTCAGATCTACGGTGCGGTCCGTGGTGAGGTCCAGGTCACGAGCCGGCCTGCCGATGATGCCCTCACCCTCGATGAGGCCAACTCGACACCAGCCCTGGAGCGTGGCAGGGACGAAAGGAGCGAAGACGAGGACGAACGAAGCGATGACGCGGACGAGCCCGCGGGCCGAGCCGAGGTGACGTTGAGCTCGGTGCTGCCGCTGCGCGAGTTGAGCCTGTTTCGCTCGGTGACATCGCTGACCCCCGCGTTGCCGTGACCTGCCTTAGGTGAAGTCCTCCGGGTCGATGCCGAGCATGGTGGCCAACTGCTCGGCAACGACCTCGTGCACGATGGCAGAAGCCTCAAGCGGGCCGCAGGCACGTGATTCGACGGGCCGCCGGTAGATCACCATCCTAGCCTTGACGCTGCCCTGCGCGGGAAAGAGCCGGCCCAAGGCGACGGTGCCCTCCCAGGGGGCCGGATCGGTGGGCGGCACGTCCTCGACCGCGACCTCCAGGTCCGGCAAAGTCGAGCCCAGACGTTGCTCGAAGGAACCCACCGCATCGAGGACCATCTCGTCGAAGCGGCGGCGTCGCGGCACCATGATCGGCACCCGCGGCCAAGCCAGCGGCCCCCGCATACCGCGTCCGTGTCTGTCTCGAGAACGTGTGCCCGCCACGGAAGAACCCTACGCCGCGCGCGCTGC
>JBGTGC010000238.1:0-10269 GCA_041746935.1 Dermatophilaceae bacterium | reverse complement strand
TGGCGACCACGACGAGCGCGACGCTCATCCCGATCACGGCGGCGAGCAAGGTGGAAGCCCCCGCGATCAGCAGCGACTCTCGGGTCGCCGACAGGAGGTCCGGAGCCACGGCCCGGAAGGCTTCTAGGCTCAGGCCGGGCTCACCCACCAGCGGCATCAGCCCCAGGGCAGTGAGGGCCAGAGTCAACACGGCCCCCAGCACGACGGTGGTGCTCAGCATCCCCGCCGAGAACGCACCGAGCGTGCCGAACCGCACTCTGCGGAATGCCGCCGGTCGGTGCGTGGTCAGCTCAGTCATCGCTGCCTGGGATGCTCACTCGTCACCCAGCACGGCACGCCGCCACCCCTCGTCCAGCGCCGGCACCCAATCCGCGGACAGTTCCGGGTTGGCGTTGCGGGACAGCTCTTGATAGGACGGGACGACGGGGGAGTCCGGCAGGTCATCGAAGGCAGCCTGGTCGGCTTCCTCGAGCAGGCTCTGATCCAGCACGGTGAACTGGCCCCAGGTCGCCGGGTCGGCTTTGATCACTTGCTGCGCTGGTGACATCGCCAGGTTGGCGACCACCATCGCTGCCTCCGAACTGCCCGAGGTGGCCGGGATGGCCAGGAAGCTGGCGTTGCCCACCGTTCCCTCGTCCAGGGTCAGGACCTGGGTGCTTGCCGGGAAGGTGCCTTGCGCGACCAGGTCGGTCAGTGTGGCCGGGCCGTACGTCATCGTGAAGTCCACTTGACCGTCGGCATACAACTGGTCGAGCGCGGCGAGGTCCCGCGGATAGGTCTCGCCCTCGCGCCAGAGTGAAGGTTCGAGGGCTTCGAGCCGCTCGAACAAAGCCGGCGACAACTCGTCGTATGCCGCCTGCTCAAAGGTCAGCGGCACCTGTTCGTATCCGCCGGAGACGGCATACAACGCTTGGCGGATGAAGACCGATCCGGTGAAGTCCGGGGGAGCGGGGTAGGTGAAGCGACCAGGATGCTCCTGCGCCCAGTCCAACAGCTCCTCCATCGAGGACGGCGGGTCATCGACCCGGTCCGCGTCGTAGACGAAGGTGAACTGGGCCTTGTGCCACGGGGCCTCACATCCGGCGACGTCGACCCCGAAGTCGCTGGTCAGCAGGGGGTCCTCCGGATCGAGGAACTGCGCGTTGGGCAGGTCGTTGACCCAGTCACAGCGCCATCCCTGCGCTTGCTGCACCGTGGCGAAGTTATCTCCGTTGACCCAGATCAGGTCGACGTCGCCATCCTCAGAACCGGCTTGCACCTCGGTCAGCACCCGGTTGATGGCGTCCCTGGTGTCGGCCACGGGCACGCGGCGCAGGCCCACGCCCGCCTCTTTGGCGGCAGGGATCAGGTGTTCATCGACGTAGGCGTTGCCGGCTGGGTCGCCGCCAAACATCCATAGCGACACCTCCTGGCCCTGTGCGGCCTCAGCGATCTGCTCCCAGTCCCGATCATCCGGTGCGCTCTGGGTTGCCTCGGGCGCGGCGCAGGCAGCCAGAACCAGCCCGCTGGCGACCATCAATGAGCTGAAACGGACAATGCGGAGCACTGGAAAAGGTGAAGGCATCACAGAACTTCTTTCGAAAGGGGAACGGCTGACTGCCCGTGGGAACACGGAGCGCACCTCACCGGCTTCCCGCAACAACTGGGTATGCAGTCGGCCCAGGTGACAATAGGCCACCACACTCACGAAAGGCTCACCCCATGACCGAGAAGGTCACTAGACGGCAGTGGATCGTTCGCGCCGTGGTCATGATCGCCCTCCTGGTCGCGGTGTGGTGGGCCTATCAAGCCGGTGTGCTGGAGCCAGAAGCCGTCCGCGATCGCGTCGATCAAGCGGGACTCTGGGGCCCGGTCATCTTCATCGCGGTGTATGCCGTCCTGAGCCTGTTGCCGGTGCCGCTGGGATTGTTCACGGTGTTGGCGGGCGCAGTTTTCGGCGGGATCGGGGGAGTCGTGGTGGTCTGGATCGGGGCCATGTTCGGCTCATTGGCTGGATTCTTCCTTGCGCGCAGCACTATTCGGCCCGTTTTGGAGCCACTGATCGAGAAGCACCAAGGCAAAGTCTGGAAATACCTCGAAGGCAGTGGTGTCTTCCCGGTGTTGGCCATTCGACTCATGCCTGTGGCCCCGTTCATGGCCGTCAACTACGTCTCGGGCGCGACCGGCATCCCCTTGGTGTCGTACACCCTGGGCACTGCGCTCGGGATCTTGCCGGCGGTTGCCCTGTATGTGCAGGTCGGTGCCTCCGGTTTGGATGATCCAGCCCGGTTGTTGTGGTCACTGGCCGGCATCGTGGTGTTGATCGTCATCGGGCATCTGCTGGTCCAGCGTGGTCGCTCTATGTCCTCCGGCGGCAAGGGCGATGAGTCAGCGGCTGTGGGCGCGCCCGCGCAGACCGACGCGCAGGCTTAGGCCCCGACGTGCTCGATGGCTCCGTGCGCCCGTTGTTGGATCGGCCGTTGGCCAGCGCTGCGGCAGCACTGGATCGTTCTTGGATCACGCCCAATCGGATCAGCGTTGTCGGCTTGAGTCTCGGCTTGGCCAGCGCGGTGACTGCTGGGCTGCAGTGGTGGGCCGTAGCCTTGGTCTTGTGGCTGACCTCTCGGATCTGTGACGGACTCGACGGGCCGCTGGCCCGACGTCGGGCTCAGTCCGCGGGAGGTAAGGGATCTGAAGCCGGCGGCTTCCTCGACATCACCGCTGACTTCCTCGTCTACGGATCCACCGTCTTGGGGGTGGCGATCGGGGTCACCCGCGACTCGGCATACGGGGCATCGTGGATCCCGTTTGCGCTGGTGCTGCTGACGTACTACGTCAACGGCACGGCATTCCTGGCCTTTTCCTCGATCGCGGAGCGCACAGGGCACCAGATGGACGACGGCCGCTCGTTCAGCTTCCTCGGCGGCCTCGCCGAAGGCACCGAGACCGTCGCCGTGCACAGCCTGTGGCTGATCCTGCCGTTCTACGCAGAGCAGATCGCCTGGGTCTGGGCCGTGATCGTGGGCATCAGCGCTGCACAACGAATGGTCGGCGGCTATCGCATTCTGAGTCGCCCGCCCGCGAGCTGACCCCGTAGGCCTGCGGGGCTGCGCTCAAACCCATATGCCCGTGAGTGACAGGACCGACCATCCCGCTTTGCCGATGACTGGTGCTGCCTTTGGCGCACTCTTGCGGGGCGCGGGGAGGGCAAGAGTGGGCCAAACCGGGCAAGAGTGCCAAGTGGCGCGGCATACGAGTTGAGTTCCCCGCACCTGCGGCTCAAGTAGGCGATCTCCCCGGGGCTTTGGGTGGTGGCCAGCGCGGCCTCGTACGTCGTTCACGCCTCTAGGTTCCGGCCAAGTCGTCTCAGCAACTGAGCTCTGGTTGCGTACCAGGCGTGATAGCCGGTAAGCGGCAGCCGGTCAATCAGGGGAGAGCGACCTGCGGACCGTCGAGCTCCGCGACCCCGACCGCTCGGTTGAGGGCCACGACTGGCGAGGGGTCGAGCCGGACCAGTTGGTCGTAGCGGTAGCGGGGTGCGCACCCTCCATCTCTTCCTCCGAGCCGTAGTTCCCGAAATCGTTCATCTCAGCTGGACCATGCACCGTCAACAATTAATGCGCGCCATCAGATTTCTCCTCGCTGCAGCGGCGGCCCCGATGGCCACTCGTTACTCGGCTACGAACGGCATACGGCAGATACGACACCCTCCCAGCATCTGCGCGCACATGTCTCTCTTGAAATACTGGTGTGATGGCTGACCCCGTGGAACGTCCGAGCGACCTGAAGATGGCCCTTGTCGTTCTTCTCGCGATCGCGGTGACGACGGCAGCGACGTTCCTGCTGTCCTGGCTGCTCGGCTACGGAATGAGCGCCTCCACGTGGGGCGGCGTGGTGATCGCGGTCGGCATTGGCCTCTGGTACTGGTTTCGAAACGGCCAGATGCGACGCGAAGACCTCTTGCCCCGAGGACGCGAACGACCGTAGAACTTCGACTGTTGCCGCCTTCGGCGCACTGTTGCGGGCGGCGCTCAGGGCATGAGTGCGCCAAACCGGGCAAGAGTGGGCGGATCCGAACAAGAGTGCTGAGAGGCGCGAGGCAACACGCGGGTCACCTCACTCCATGGGGTCAGCGGTCAGTGGCGAACTTCTACCCATTTCTGTCGAACGGTGCTCAACACGCCGATGGCGCTGCTGACCACGCGGCCGGAGAGGCGTTCGCTGACGTGCTCCAGCGCCGCTTTCCACGGGCCGTCGTTATACGTCGGGTAGGGGTGGATGACCCCAGCCAGATCGCTGGTCTTCAGGCCTTTGGTGATCGCAAGCGTCAACTCGCCCAGGCTTTCACCGGCACGCGGTCCGACGATGGTCGCGCCGAGGATGGTGCCGCTCTTGTTGAAGACGATGGCGGTGTATCCCTCGGTGCGCCCTTCGGCCACGGCGCGGTCAACGTCGGCGTGCTCGATGATCACGCGCTGGTGTCCCGTCGCCAGATCCTCGGTCGAAGCGCCGACCCCGGCGATCTCAGGATCGGTGAAAGTCACTCGGGGGACGGTGCCAGTGGCCTTGCGCCGAGTGCCGAGCACCGCGTTCGAGGCTGCAGCGCTGCCGTGATTGCCCGCCATATGGGTGAACTGGGGGTGGCCGGTGAGGTCGCCGGCCGCCCAGATCCTCGGATTGGTCGTGCGCAGGAGGTCATCCACGACGACCATGCCGCTCTCGGTCAGCTCGACCCCTGCCTCATCGAGCCCGATGCCGTTGGTCCGCGGACTGCGACCGACAGCCACGAGCAGCTGGTCGAACTCCACGGTGCTGTCGTCGTCGAGGGAGAGCGTGCCGCCCCGTCCAGCGGCGGGGGGTGCCTCGGAGTCGGCGTTGGAGGCAGTGCTCACGCCGGTGACTTTGGCCCCGGTGCGCAGGGTGACGCCGTCGGCTTCGAGCGCCGCGGTCAGGATCACCGCGGCCTTCTCGTCTTCGCGCGGGATCAGCCGTGACTCGCCTTCAACGACCGTGACTTGGGCACCCAACCGGGCGAAGGCCTGACCCAACTCACAACCGATGCTGCCGCCGCCGAGGATGGCCAACCGGCCGGGCAACTCGCGCAGGTCCCAGACCGAATCACTGGTGTAGGGCTTGGCGTCAGCAAGGCCGGGGATCGGCGGCACTGCCGGGCGAGCGCCCGTGGTCAGCAACAACTGCTCGAACTCGATGTCGTGCACCACCGGGACCGACTGGCCAGATCCCCCGGATCCCTCAGCCGACGAAACCCCGTCCTGGGTCACCCGAAGGGTTTGCGGGCCGGTCAGCACCGCATGACCTTTGAGCACCTCGACGCCGGCCTCGTTCAGAGCCTCGGGGGAGTCGATTGGCTCGATATGCGTGATCGCCGAGCGGACGTGCTCCATCACCGCGGCGAAGTCGACCTGGGGCTCGGCATACGTCACGCCGAAGGTCGCGCTGGTCCGCCCCACGGCCGCCGCGTGAGCCGCCGCAAGGAGTGACTTAGAGGGCACACATCCAGTCCAAAGGCAGTCCCCGCCGGTGCGCTCGGACTCGATCAACAAAACCTTCGCACCGAAGCTGGCCGCGTTCTTCGCCCCGACAATGCCGGCGGTGCCACCGCCCAACACGACGAGATCCCATGGCGCCCTCACGTCGCATCCTTCGTGCCGAGCGTGTCCACTAACGTCCGCAGGCGTTGCACCGCCGCGGGGTCTGGCGGGCTCGCCGCGGCCCATCGGCCGAGCGCCCCGCGCATCACCCGGAATTCATGGGCGAGGGTGGTGCACCGTTCGCATTCGGACAGATGTGCCTCGAGTCGGGCGACCTCGGCCGCGCTCAGTCGCGCCGAGGGATCAGCATCCAGGTATTGCTGGATCCGGCGCGCAGTCCACCGGCAGGTCACCATGGCACCGATCATCGATAGACCGGACATTTTCGGGGTCATTGCAATCTCCTTGTGCTCAGAACTTCATGGCCGAGGTGGCGGCGGACCTTCTCGCGGGCCCGACTCAGCCGTGACATCACGGTGCCGACAGGAACGTCGAGAGCTGCCGCGGCCTCGGCGTAGCTCAGTTGGTCCACGTCCACCAACAGGAGTGCCTGCCGGAAGCGCGGGTCCAGGGACTCCACTGCCTTTGCGAGCGCGGGATGGAGGGTTTGGTCCAGCACGTGTTCCTCCGGACTGACGCTAGCGTCCGCTCCGAAGGCGGGGCGGAAACCGGACAGCGCGTCGAAATCACCCACCACATCGGGGCGTTGGCGCCGGTGCATGTTGATGTGAGTGCGCCGAAGGATCGTCAACAACCAGGCCCGCGGATATCGTCCGTCGAACGATTCGATGCCGCGGAAGGCCCGGATCAAGGTCTCCTGCACGAGGTCCTCGGCGCCGCCGGCGCGACCAGCCAGCGAGGTGGCCACCCGCAACAGCACCTCGATCTCGGGTTGCACGTATTCGCGAAAGGCACGCAGTTGAGCCTCGCTAGCGGCCTCTGGCTGTGCCTTGGAGGGTGGGGATGCTTCCGGCACGATGAGGTAACCCTTTCCGGAGGTGCTGATCTTCCCGAAGCCTAAAGGTGGCTAGCGGGTGGCGAGGTAGACGGTGTTGCTGGACGTGCCACGGGTCAGGGGGTTGGCGAACGTCACCACCTCAGCGCGGGCGCAGGCGAAAACGGTGCTCAGGTGGGCGCTGAAGGTGTCGTCCGGCGGGTTGTCCGACCAGAGCGCGAACACACCGCCTGGTGCCACGAACTCCCGCATCGCGGCCAGGCCCGACTGAGAGTAGAAGCCCTGATGGCTCTCATGCAACACAAAGTCCGGTGCGTGATCGATGTCGAGCAAGACGATGTCGTATGCCGTGCGGCGCAGACCAGTGTCAATCGCGGGAGCATCGTCGGCGTGCAAGTCCGAGGCTCCCGCAACCACGGCGAAGAAGTCTGCCAAGACCAGCTCCGTGCGGGGATCGGACACCAACTCATCTGAGGTAGGCAGCAGGCGATCGCGATGCCACCCGATCACGGGCTCGAGGGCTTCGATGACGTCGAGCAGGGCCAGGCTCGAATGGCGCAACGCGGCCACGGCGGTGTATCCCAGCCCCAGGCCGCCGACCAGCACCGACAACGACCCCGCCGCCTTAGACGCGGACTGCTGATGATGAGCCTCGTGCTCGGCGATGGCCAAGTCCGCCAGGGCTACTTCGGCCGCGGTGAAGAGGCTGGACATCAAGAACTCCTCACCCAACTTCACCTCATACACCTGGGTGTCGGTGATCGGCTCGTGCCGTCGGCGCAACGAGACCTCGCCGAGCCGCGTCTGCTGGTGGGACAGTTCCTCGAACCGCTTGATGGGCGCTCCCGTGCTAATCGGTGCCAGGCCAGGGGTGACCTGCGAAACTCGGTGGGATCAGTCAGCCTACGCAGGTTAGTCTCGCTCGTGCTCGAACGCCTTTTGCCGGCCCGGCTCGGCCGCGATTTTCGCTGGCTGTTCGCCGCGTCGACCTCAGCCAATCTCAGTGATGGGGTGTTGCTGACGGCCGGTCCTTTGCTGGTCGCCTCGGTCACCAGGGACCCGTTAGCGATCTCGATGGCGGTTTTCGCTCAGCGGTTGCCGTGGCTCTTATTCGGCCTCGTCGCCGGCGGGGTGGTCGACCGCGTGGACCGGCGCCGCCTGGTGATGATTGCCGATGCCGCCCGCGCGGTTGTGCTCCTTGGCGTGTTGGGGTTGTTGCTCAGCGATCAGATCTCGTTGGTCTTTCTGTATGCCGCGTTCTTCCTGCTCGGCACGGCCGAGACCTTTGTGGACAACGCGGCGTCGACGCTCACCGTGGCCGTGGTGCCTCGAGCCGATCTCGGCGTGGCCAATTCGCGGATCTTCGGCAGCGCGATGATCACCAACCAGATGGCCGGCCCCCCGCTTGGTGCCGCGCTGTTCACCGTGGCCAGTGGGTTGGCCTTCGGGGTGCAGGCTGTTTTGCTCCTCCTCGGAGTCGCCCTGATTTCGCGGATGCGGCTGCCTACCCGGGCCCCAGTCGAAGAAATCGTGTCCATGCGCAAGCAGATTCGCCAAGGCATGGTCTGGCTGTGGCGCTACCCTCCGGTGCGCACGTTGGCGTTGATGATCACGATCTTCAACGTCACCTACGGCGCGGTGTTCGGGCTCTACGTGCTGTATGCCCAGGAGCGACTCGAGGTCGGAGATGTCGGCTTCGGGATCTTGATGTCCATGGTGGCGATCGGCGCCGTCTTGGGATCGGCGCTCTATGCGCGGCTGTCGTCGAGGTTCAGTTTTGCCGTGTTGTTGCGCACGGGTCTGATCGTGGAGACCTGCAGCCATGCTGCCCTGGCGCTGACCCACTCGGCCATCGTCGCGGGCATGATCTTGTTCCTGTTCGGCGTCCATGCCGCCATCTGGGGCACGACGTCGACCACGGTGCGGCAATTGGCCGTGCCCGAGCAGATGCTGGGACGGGTCAACAGCGTCTACATGCTGGGCTCTCTGGGAGGCATCGCGATCGGCACGCTCATCGGGGGATGGCTGGCGCAGAGCTTCGGCCTGCTGGCGGCGTTCTGGTTTGCCTTCGGCGGTTCGCTGGTCGCTTTGATGTTTTTGTGGTTGCCGATGGCCTACGTCGCGCACGCCGCTGAGGAACCCGGAGAGGCGCCCCGCTAGCCGCAGAGAGGGATCAACTGAGGTTGGCGAGGAACTGCGTCACCCAGTCCAGGCCACCCAAGATGGCGGCGAACCGCAGGGTCCGACCGACCAAGACGGTCGTCGCAAACCAGATCCTGGACACCTGCAACTGGCCGGCGACTACGGCGAGGATGAGCAGCGGCGGCAGACCGACGGTGGCCGAGACGAACAACACGCTGCTCCACGCCCATGGCTTGGCGTCGAAACGCTCGCGCCAACGAGTCATCAGCTCCTGAGTGCCGGGCTTGTCGAGCTTCTTGGCCACCCAGGACCACGACAGCGATCGGCGCGCGGCTTCATACCAAAGGACCTTGCCAGCGGTTTGTCCCGCGCCAGCGACGAACGCCAAGAGCCAGATGCGCTGTGAGTCGGTGGCGAAGCTCACGGCGACGAGATACGCCTCCGCGTTGACCAGGGGAAACAGTGCCGAGACCAGGCAAGTGAGAAACGTGACCAGCAGGGTCACGATAGGCCCGCGGGCTGACGGTCCCGGTGCAACTTGTGGGCACAGTCACCGACGCGTGCGATCGACAGTTGGGCCAACAGGCGAAGGCTGATGACCTTGAGCACCAGCAGGGCGACCGCCAGGACGCCGGCCAGGGTGACGGACTCGAAGGCGATCACCACGGTCAAGAACAACGCCGAGTTGATGCCTTTGGCGACGCGGGACCAGTTCAGCCGATAGATCAGTGGGTCGACGAGGTAGAAGTAGTTCGGGCTGGACAGTGGAAAGAGGAGAAACGACAGCGAGAGCATGAGGTCGAGCACGCTGAAACTGATGAGATAGATCGCAATCGGGATCCACATCTCGGGCATCAGCCAGACCAGCCCGATATAGATCACGGAGGCACAGATCCGGTCGCAGATGATGTCCAGGGCAGCCCCGGTGCGAGTCTCTTTGCGCATGAGCCGTGCGATAGCCCCATCGGCCATATCGCCCACCCAATAGATGCCGGTAGCGACGAGGATCAACGTCAAGCTCTGGGTGGGTGCCGCCGCGAGCGCGAGGGCCACCGCCACCAGAGTGCGGATGAGCGTGATCCAGTTCGGTGGGGTGTTCCACCGTTCGAGATCAGCTTGGGCGCACTCTTGATGTCGTTGTGGACAGGTCCCCGGAGCCATGCCGGGATTGTCTCATTGGGACCCGAGGAGCTCGGCGCATTGAAGCGCGATTTCGAACTCTTCGTTGGTCGCGATGACGAACGCGGCGGGGGTGGCATCGGGGGGACTGATGCGTGCCTCACCGCTGGCGACGTCCTTGGTGTGCTCATTGGCGTGGTGATCCACGCTCAGTCCGAAGATGCTCAGCTGGTCGAGCACGTCGGCACGCAGCCGGGGGTTGTTTTCGCCTACTCCGGCGGTGAACGCAACGGCATCGAGGCGACCCAGGGGAGCGGCCAGGGCACCGACGTGACGCACGATGCGGTGCACGACCACCTGGTATGCCGTCTGCGCCGCCTCGTCGCCCGCGTCCACCTTGGCCATCACCTCGCGGAAGTCGCCGCTGCCGGTCATGCCCAGCAACCCGCTCGCCTTATTGATGGCGGTGCTGAAGTCCTCGACCGATAGCCCCGCGACGCTCGCGAGGTGGCCGGCGACCGC
>JBGTGC010000237.1:0-5833 GCA_041746935.1 Dermatophilaceae bacterium | reverse complement strand
GCCCTTGGCGGCGTAGTCGGTCACGGCCCGCTGGATCGGCTCGGCGAGGGCGAAGTCCATCTCGGCGATCCAGGCCGGGATCACTCCCGGGGCATCGATCGACCACTTCAGCGCCCCAGCCGCACGCAGTTCGTCATCGCTGAGCTCGCGCAGCAAGGATGTGCTCATCCGACGGCCGTCGCGGCCGCCCGACGCGGATCGGCTCCGGCACTGAGGGCTCCGTCACTGTGCCGGATCGCGCCGCCGACACCGCCGAAGAACATGGCGTGCGGTTCGTGCTCGTGCAACGGCATACCGGCGTCGGCAAGCGCTGCGGAGAGGTCGGCATCGCGCTCGTGATCGATTCGCACCGACCCATCGTCCAAATGTCGCACATGCATCCGTGGCCGATCGATGGCGTCCTGCAACGACTCGCCGTGCAGGCACATGTGCAGCAGCACCTGGGTGAGCGCCGTGGTGATCCGGTCCGCCCCCGGGGTGCCGATCGAGAGCACGGTGCCGTCGCTGTGCCGCGCCGTGGTGGGGGCCATGTTGGAGGCCATCCGGGTGCCGGGAGTGAGCGTATGCATCCCACGGCGGTTGAGTTCCGGCTCGCCGAGGGCGTTGTTGGCCAACATCCCGGTGCCCTGGATCGTCATGCCGGAGCCATAGCCGGAGCTGGCCGTGATCGAGCAGGCCATGCCGCGGCTGTCGACAACCGAGACGTGAGCTGTCGAGGCCGGCGTCGGAAGGACCTCGCCCGACATGGCCGCGATGTGCTCCAGAAGCTCGCGCCCGGCGGACTCCAAGTCGGGAGCAATGTCGACGTTGGCCAGTCTCAGATCGAGCACCTGGCGCATGACCTGTGCAGCGTGCACGGCCGTGATCTCGGCAGGGGCGAGCCCGCCCAGCAGGCGCAAGATGGCCGTCAGCACCGGCCCCCCGATCGCGGGCGGCGGATTGCACGCCAAGTCCCACGAGCCCAACGTCGCGCGCAGGGCTGGTCGCACCGAGGGTCGGTATGCGGCGAGGTCGGCCCGGGTCAGCAACCCACCGCGAGCCTGCACGTCGTCGGCCAGAGCGTGCCCGATGTCGCCGGTGTAGGCCACCGAAGCGCCCTCAGCACCAATCTGGGTGAGCGCCGCCGCCAGATCGGGGTCGACGATGATGTCGCCAGCCCGCATCGGCCCACCGTCGTTGGTGTAGACGTCTTGGGTCACGGGATCCCAGGCGAAGATGTTGTTGGCCACCAGCGTGCTGTAGGTCTCGGCTGTCTGGCTGACCGTGAAGCCCTGCTCGACCGCGCGCACCGCAGGGTCGAACAACTCGGCCCACGGGGCCTGGCCGTAGTGCTCGTGAGCCCAGCCCATGGCGGCGAACATGCCGGGGGTGGCCACCGAGCCAGGCCCGACGTACGTCGTGAGGCCGCCGCCGTAGGTCGTCACACACTCGATGAGGCCCTGACCGAAGCGCTCGCGGTCGACGCCTCGTCCGGGCATCTCGACGTTGCCGTCGATCACGATGGGTGAACCGTGCTCAGGCCAGATATTGAGGTAGGCACCGCCCAACGGACTGATGATGCCGGGCTCGGTGACCGAGGCGGCCAGCATGGCGGCCATCGCAGCGTCCAGCGCATTGCCCCCGTGGGACAGCGCAACCAGGCCGGCCAGGGTGGCGGTCGGGTTGGGTGCGGCGATGGCAGCGCGGCGGGTCATCCCGCGATTCTGCCTTACCGCTGGCCCCTCGGCGGGCGGCACTGCCCTGCTCTCAGAAGAGTCGTTCGTCCGTGTCGTCGATCCCGCGCAGCGCTTCGTAGTCCAACGTCACGCAGCGGATGCCTCGATCAGAGGCTAGCGTGCGAGCCTGCGGACGGATGACCTGCGCGGCGAAGACCCCGACAACCGGGGCAATGTGGGGGTCACGGTTGAGCAGTTCGAGGTAGCGGGTGAGCTGCTCCACGCCGTCGATGTCGCCGCGTCGCTTGATCTCCACGGCCACGGTGGCCCCGGCGTTGTCCCGGCACAGGATGTCCACCGGTCCGATGGCGGTCGGGAACTCACGGCGCAACAGGCGATAGCCGGAGCCGAGGGTGTGGATGTGCTGGGCGAGCAACTCCTGGAGTTGGGCCTCGACTCCGCTCTTGACCAGGCCGGGGTCGACGCCCAGGTCATGGGCCGTGTCGCTAAGGACTTGGTAGATCTTGATCCGCAGGGTGTCGTCCCGTTTGCCGTGCTGCACGAACCAGATCGACGCGACGCCTTCTTCGACCTCGAGGTCCTCTGGCTCCAGCTCGGTCATCCGGCACGGTGGAGCCATCCAGTTCAGCGGCTTGTAGGACCCGCCGTCTGAGTGCACAAGGACCGAGCCATCGGCCTTGACCATCAGCAACCGGGTGGCCGTCGGCAAATGTGCCTGCAGGGCTCCCTCGTAGTCCACACTGCATCGAGCTATCACTACACGCACAACCGACCACTGTAGTGCGCTGGCGTGAAACGATCGTCGGTATGCCGAGGTCCAACCGCCCCCGACCCCGCCGGGGTCAGGGCGCTGGGGCCTCAGGTCGGGGATCAGCAGGCCGTCGGCCGTTGAGCGACCACGGGCCCAGTGACGTGGACTACCAAGGCGTGCAGTGGACGGTCCGACAGGTCCGCGGCAACGACTCGGGCCGAACCTTCCGGTGTCCGGGCTGCCAACAAGAGGTCACCGCTGCGATGCCGCATACCGTCGTCTGGCCCAGCGAAACCATGCACGGCGTGGAAAATCGGCGGCACTGGCACACCCAGTGTTGGGCGGCCCGCGATCGACGCCGCCCCGGCGGTTCCTTCGCCTGAGTGGTTGGCGAGAGCGGCCGGACTGGGCGCACTGCCGTTAGGGTGAGCCGCCATGAGCACCTCAGGTATGCAGCAGGTCAGGTCCAACACCGTGCTGGTTGCGCGCCGCGAAGAGATCGAACTACATACGGCCGACGGGTTGACCCTGGTGGGGGAGTTGGCGCTGCCGGCGCAGCGCGATCCGGTCGCTACGTTGGTGACGCTGCATCCGCTGCCGACCGCCGGTGGCTTCATGGACTCGCACGTGCTGAAAAAAGCGTCCTATCGACTGCCCGCGCTGGCCGACATCGCCGTGCTGCGCTTCAACACCCGCGGCACGTCGTCGCCGCGAGGGACCAGTGAGGGCACGTTCGACGAGGGCTTCGCCGAGAGGTTCGACGTGGCGGCGGCGATTGAGTTCGCCGAGTTTCAGGAGGCCCCTGTGCTGCCGAAGCGCTGGCTGCTGGGCTGGTCGTTCGGGACCGACCTCGCGCTGATGCACGGCACGGATCCCTCGATCGAGGGGGCCATCTTGCTGAGCCCCCCGTTGCGCAAGGTCACCGATGAGCACCTGGAGCACTGGGCGGAGTTCGGCAAGCCCCTTTTTGCGCTGGTGCCGGAGTTCGATGACTTCCTTCGGCCAGAAGAGGCGCGGGAGCGGTTTGCCCCGCTGACTCAGGTGGAGATCAAAGGCATCAAGGACTGCAAACATCTCTGGGTTGGCGAGACGATGGTCCGCCGGGCGCTCAACGAGATCGTCAGCATCGTCACTCCGGACCTGGGGGAGTTGCCGACGGAGGTCGATGACGAGCTGGTGATCGGCTAGAACGGCGGCTCACGGTAAGGGTGTGGCGAGATTGGCGCCTAGACGTGAATCGCGCGACACGCTTGAGGACAGCGCATCACGATCAGCGGCGGGCCAAGCGCCTTGCGTCGCGTTCGACCGTCTTGCTCCATCGATTGGAGCCTTCCCCATCCCTGCCGCAATGGTGTTCTTCAGAATGCACCTGGACGGCGAGGCCGCGTCGGGGAAGTAGGCATCCGGGGTCCCGACACGAATGCCCCTCAGCGTCAATCAGCATGTGATTTAGGACGAAGGGGCTAAGCGCCGCCTCGATGAGCATCGCCCGCAAGGCGGCTTCAGGTGAGACCATGCTCCCGCTTTGAACTCCTCAGGGCCTCTACGGACAGCGCTCAGGGGAGGCCCGGCCCGTTCGAGCGCACTCGACAGCAGATCAGGCGCGAGGACCTTGCGCTGTAGGCAGCCTATCGTGATGGCCTCAAGATCGCTGGGCTTAGGCCTATCCCAACGGGCAAAATCGATGAGCGAGCGGGTGGACTGCTGAGGGCGAGCCCGCCCCTGCGGTGCGCGATCGACGGTCGGCAGCGGACCCGACGTGCCACATGACACCCTGTTGGGAGCCTGTGGCAATGGAGGTTGCGACGCTGGGACGATCAGCCGTCCCGCCGTAGATGTGGAGTGCAGCACCGGCGGTGAGGGTTGTGCCCTCCCCGGACCACAAAGCGCCGATGATGAGAAGCTGTTCGGCGCTCGGGTAGCTGCGTCCGCTGCCCAACCATGGTGAACACACCTTCTCGGCGCAAAGCCACGCTGCCGTCCACGTCGCCCATTGGTGAAGACTGCACCGATTGGAACCGATGCGCCGAGGGCCTGTGGACGGCGCACGGGTGTGGACACAAGGAAGTTCGACGGGTCTTCGCTGATGGCCCCGTGTGCGCCCCCCGAGCGTGTCGCCGGATTGGCACCATGGCGTGACTTCCACGACACGCTTGCGGGACGGGAAGACGTGAAGTTAGCCGGTCGCGGGTTGGACGAGTTCGATCAGCACGCCGCCGGTGTCTTTGGGGTGGGCGAAGTTGATCAGGCTGTCACCGGTGCCGACCTTGGCTTCGGCATACAGGACGCGGACCCCGCTGGCGCGCAAAGACGCTGCGGCCGCCTCCACGTCAGCCACGCGATAGGCCAACTGCTGCAGCCCAGGACCGCTACGCCCGATAAAAGAAGCGATCGTCGACTCGGGGGTCAACGGGGCCAGGAGTTGCAACGCGGTGACCCCTGTTGGTGCACCCACGGGAGCCAACATGGCCTCGGCCACGCCCTGCTCCTCGTTCACTTCCTGGTGAGTGACTTCGAGCCCGAACGCGCCGCAGTGAAAGGCGATGGCGGATTCGAGTTCGGGCACGGCGACACCCACGTGATCGATTGCGAGCACTATGAGACCCAAGTCATCAGTCATGGGCAGAGATTACGCCGTGCCGATGCGCTGGGGCAGGTCAGAGCACGCGCATTCACCACGTACGGTTTCGGGCATGTGTGACGTCCTGGTGCGCGGTGCCCGACTGGTGCCCTTGGAGGGGCCCCTCCCAGGCGCTTCGGCGGCGACGTCATGGTCGTCGCCCAGCAGCAAGCTCAGCGACATCCTCATCCGGAACGGCACGATCGAGAGCGTCGCTCCAGCTGGAGCGATCGAGGTCTCCACCGACGTGCCGGTGCTGAAGGCTCAAGGTCGATGGGCGGTCCCTGGGCTGTGGGATCAGCACGTGCATATGACGCAGTGGGCTATGTCATACACCCGCTTGGACACCAGCGGCGTGCAGAACTCACGGCAGGCCTGCGACCTCGTGGGCCAGGCGTTGCGCAACGGCGCCGGTCAGACCCCGACCGGCATGCTGACCGGCTTGGGACACCGGTGCGCCGAGTGGGCTCACCAGCCGACCGTTGCGGAGTTGGACGCAGTCACCGGATCGGTCCCCGTGGTGTTGATCAGCGGCGACTGCCACCACGGATGGCTCAACTCGGCCGCTTTGGCCATGCTCGGGGTCGCCCCTCGCAACGACGTCATCGCCGAGGATGAGTGGTTCGACCTCTACGCGAAACTCGACGGACTGCCGGGGGCACAGCAGGAAACCGAAGCCTCGATGGAGTTGGCCGTTCGCCGCGCGCACGAGCTCGGCGTGGTCGGCATCGTGGACCTGGAGTTCGCCAGGCCGTGGGAGCAATGGCCGCAGCGGTATGCCGCCGG
>JBGTGC010000236.1:0-1992 GCA_041746935.1 Dermatophilaceae bacterium | reverse complement strand
CCGCCGCCGCACAATGCCGCCGCGCCGACCCCGCCACCACGGCGGGCCAACTCCAGGGCCAGGTGCAGCGCGATCCGAGCGCCCGAGACACCGATGGGGTGGCCCAGCGCAATGGCCCCGCCGTTGACGTTCACGCGTTCGGGGTCCACCCCCAACTCGGCGGTAGAGGCCATGCCGACGGCAGCAAACGCCTCGTTGATCTCGATCAGGTCGAGGTCAGTGGCCTCGATGCCCTCTTTGGCGCAGGCGGCGGCGATGGCGCGTGAGGGCTGACTTTGCAAGCTGGAGTCCGGACCCGCGACGACGCCGTGCGCTCCGATCTGGGCCAGCGGGGTCAGTCCGAGTTCTTCGGCCTTGGCCTCGCTCATCACCACCACGGCGCACGCTCCGTCGCTGATCGGCGATGCCGACCCGGCGGTGATGGTGCCCTCGGGGTTGAACGCCGGAGGCAGTTTGGCCAGGGCTTCGGCTGTGGTCTGGTCACGGATGCCCTCATCGGCCGTGACGAGCACGGGGTCGCCGCGTCGCTGAGGCACCGGGACCGGGACGATCTCCTCGTCGAAGAGTCCGCCGTCGCGGGCCGCCGCCGCTCGCTGGTGGCTGCGCACTGCAAAGGCGTCCTGCTCCTCCCGGGAAAAGGACGGTGCTGCCTCGGCCGCGTTGATGTCTTCGGTCAAGCCGCCCATCGCCTGATCGGTGAAGGCGTCCCAGAGCCCGTCGTAGGCCATGTGGTCGCGCAGAGTCACGTCGCCGAACTTGAATCCAGACCGGCTCTTGGCCAGCAGGTGAGGTGCGTTGGTCATCGACTCCTGCCCACCGGCCACCACGATGTCGAACTCGCCGGCGCGGATCAGCTGGTCGGCGAGCGCGATGGCATCCAGGCCCGACAGGCATACCTTGTTGATGGTCAGCGCGGGCACGGACATCGGGATGCCCCCGGCCACTGCCGCTTGGCGCGCCGGAATCTGCCCGGCTCCGGCCGTGAGCACCTGGCCCATGATCACGTAGTCGACCTGGTCCCCAGTGATGCCCGAGCGCTCCAGGGCACCGGCGATGGCGATCCCCCCGAGCTCGGCTCCGGAGAAGTCTTTGAGTGATCCCAGCAGGCGGCCAATCGGGGTGCGTGCCCCGGCAACGATGACGGACATGCGGCTCACTGTAACCCTGCCGCCAGTGCCTGCCCAGCGACGATCCGCCCCGCTATCACGGTGGCACCCACCGACATACCCGACAATGCCGTGGCCTGATCGCGGGCCGACTCCCCCTGCAAGGGATCAGCGTCCACCAGCACGAGATCCCCCCGCGAGCCCGGGCGCAACCGTTGACCGTCCACGCTCGCGGCCAGGGCCTGCTGTGCGGTCAGCGCCTGCTCGTCGTGCCTCCCGGGTTGGTCCAGCCGTCCGCGATGCACCGCAGCGGCCATGGTGAGCCACGGATCGAGTCGCGCGACGGGAGCATCAGAACCCAACACCACCGGTATGCCGTGTCGCACCAACTCGGCCACCATGAAGGTGCGCTGGGTCCGGTCGGGCCAGCACTGCTCGGTGACGCTGCGGTCATCGAGCAGGTGTGCTGGCTGGACGCTGGCCGTGACCGGCAACCTGGCCCAACGCGGAAGGTCTTCGGGGCGCAGGAGCTGAGCGTGCTCAACCGTCCCTGTCGCCCCCGTCGCCTCGAACACGTCCAGCACCGCTGACACTGCGGCATCGCCGATGGCGTGCAGAGCGGCGGTCAGGCCGTGGGCATGGCCGCGGGCGACCAGCTGGATCATTTCCTCGACGCTGAGATTCGCCTTGCCCGCTGGGTTGGCCAGGGACGCGCCGTCGGCATACGGCTCACAGCACCACGCGGTCCTGGTGTTCAGCGATCCGTCGGAGATGATCTTCAGCGGACCTTGGGTGACGAGTCCATCGGTGCCGGGCAGCACCGTGCCGGTCGACCAACCGAGGGCGATGATCTCCTCAAGCCGCGCCGGATAGACCCCCGTGCGGA
>JBGTGC010000235.1:0-3873 GCA_041746935.1 Dermatophilaceae bacterium | reverse complement strand
GCGCACCTTCCTGAACCAGCGCGTCAACGCTGGCCCTGATCAGACATCTATGGGCTTCAGATCATCCTTGGGGAGGTGCGCTCCCTCACGTCACCTCGCCGAGGACCATCCACAGGTTCTGATCATTGCTCCCCCACCAGCTCCCTCCCATCACTAAGCAGAACGAGCCCGGCCCAGCGAGTTACCTGGGCCAAAGCAATAGGTGTTTGAACTTGAAGGTTGCTGTCGTTTCCCCGGACCTCGATCCCGAAACCGTGAATGATCCTGGCGACGCGATGAAGAGGGCCGTTTAACAACGCTGATCGGTCCGCCTGGTCAACGCCCATCTCAAGACGGACATCGACTCTGCCCCCGCGTCCTACCGCAATGACCGAGGAGGAGCCCAGAAGCTTGTGGCCGTCAACGTCAGTTCGGTGGAGGTACTGACGAGCGGGCCGCGCCGGTCAGCAATCGCTACGGTGTCCCAAAGGCAACTGATACCGCCACCCCTCCCCGATCATTAACCAAGTCCCGGCGGGCAAGACTCATGACAGGTTCCGTAGGCGTAGAAGGCGAAGAGGCCACCACAAACTGAAGCGCCGGGAGTCGAAGCCGGTCTAGTCTTTGATGGTCTGTGCTGGGGTGACGTCGATGGTGAGGCCGGTTTCGCGCTCGGAGACTGCCCATAGGATGTCGATTGCAGCGTCTCGTCCAGGGCGAAGGTAGGGTCGGCGCACGGCGGGGCCGTTGTTGATCAAGCGTGGTGCGTAGAACGCCCCGCCCCGAGCGTTGGGATCGGTAGCGGCACGCAGTTGGGGCCGAGCACCCTGCTCGGGGGTCATGCCGGTATGGGTAGATAGAAAGTCAAAGACTGAACCCAGCACGCCGGCCCCGCCCTCGGCGACCGCGTGAGATTGCAGATCCGAGTTCGTGAGGCCAGGGTGGGCGAGCATGCTCCTAGCCCGTGCTCCGGCTGCTTCGAATCGGTGCTGGAGTCCGATCGCGAAGTGGTAGTTCGCGAGTTTGGATTGGCCATAGGCTCGCCACGGCCGGTAGCGACCGTGAAGGTGCGGATTTTCGGGGTTAAGGCGTCGTCCGAAGTGGTGCGCTGTGCTGGTGATCGACACGACCCGGGCAGCGTCGGCTCGCAGTAGGGCCGGCAGCAGGTGCGCGGTGAGCGCCCAGTGTCCCAGGTGGTTGACACCGAGTTGCATCTCGAATCCGTCGACCGTAGCCCGTTCTGGCATGGCCATCAGACCGGCATTATTGATCAACAGGTCGATGCGGCCATGGTCGGCGAGGATGCGATCACTAGCCTCTTGGACCGAGTCCAGGGACGCAAGATCCAGCTCAATGATCTTGGTAGAGGCAGCCGGGTTCGCGGCGGTGAGCTCGTTGCGGGCGGCTTCGGCCTTGGCCCGATTGCGGGCAGCCATCAACACATGAGCACCCTTGCCTACCAGCGCCTTCGTGGTTTCCAAGCCGAGCCCGCCGTTGGCGCCGGTGACCACGGCCACTGTGCCGGTCAGGTCGGGAATCGATGCCGCCGTGAAAGTCATGGCAAATGCTCCTCGATGCTCACATTGTCAATCTGATTCTCATCTAAGGTAGTCCCAACGGTGTGCCGACAGGATCAACGGAATTGCCCTATGCCCGATGAACGACAGTATCGAAGCAGTCGGTCACATCCACAAAACCACGACTTTCCGCAAACCCAGCGCCGGTTCGACGCACTTGGGGAGGACCGTAATGCCACCTTGCCCGGCCGGGCAGATGGTCCACTCGAACACTCGACCAACGGACCTTCGTCTTTGGACAATCTGTAGTGACTGCCCGGCCCCGAACAGGGATCCCACGCGGCAACGTGATGTCCTCCTTGTCTGCGGGCGGAGAATGCGCTTGTGTCCGCCGAATCTGCACGTCAGCCTTTCGGTATGCAACGCACTTCATGCGCGGGACCAGCGCGATGCCGACCCTGACGCTGTTCTGCGGTTTGCCGGGCGCGGGCAAGACGACTCTGGCGAAGCGGTTGGAAGCCGAGGGCGCCGGCGTTCGGATTTGCACCGACGACCTCCAGGCTGACCTCGGCGTCGCACAGCAGGACACTGAGTTCCACGATCGCCTCCAGGTGGTCCTGTACCGGTTGGCGCTGGCTTTGCTCGACCAGGACGTCGACGTCATCCTTGAAGACGGGCTCTGGACGCGCTCAGAGCGGGAGGAGAAGTTCGCCGACGCCCGTCAGCGGGGCGCGCGCATCGTCCCTCATGTATTCGATCTGCCGCGGGAGGCCCTGTGGGCTCGCCTCGAAGAGCGCCAAGCGCAGGCACTGGCGGGGGCGTACGTGATGAGTGAGGCGGAGCTGGACTGGGCCTGGCACATCTTTGAGCCCCCCACTGCCAGTGAACTCACTGAGATCGACGAAACCCACACCCATAGGGCAGCCGAGCCGCGAGCTTTAGGGACGCCGTGATGACGCGTCCCGCCGGAAGAATCGTGCCGCGGTCGTAAACAATCCACAATCGCCTTCGCAGGATTCCAATGATACTGGGGTGATGAGCACCGTTTCCGGAAGTGGGCATGAGGGGTCAACGGTGGACAACGCTGAACTCATTGCTCAAGCCGCATCAGCACTGAACCCGCAGCAAGTCCACGACGGTGTCTGGATCGCTGATGTTGGTGCCGCGGTGGAGGCGGCCAACGGTGATATCTTCACCGGCGCCAGCATTGGTGGCCACCTCTCGACCTGTGCTGAGCAGGGTGCGTTGAGTCAGATGGTGTCCCGTAGCGGCCCGGTTGTGAGGCGCGTGGTCGCAGTATGGCGAGACCCGCACAGCAAAGACCTGTACGTCATTCCTCCGTGCGGGCGTTGCCGTGAGGCCATGAGGGGCCTGTCCCAAAGCAACCTTGAGGCCACCGTGGTCCTGGGAACGGACCGGAACATCCGCCTTCGCGAGTTACTCCCCTTTCACGGGTGGCACGCCGAAAAGGTATAGCCGAGCACACCGGAACTAGGACCGCGACAGCTGTGTGATGACGGTCCCTAGACGCAGCTCGTGTCGCGTCCCGTTAACGGTAGTAGCACAGGAACGTGCTGGCAGGGGACCGGGTTCTCTGCGACGATCCCGCTCATGTCCGCATCTCCAACAAAATCACAGTCCTCGGCCCTGGACTGCCTCTTCTGCGCCATCGTGGGTGGGCAGGTCGAGGCAAGCATCGTCTACCAGGACGAAATAGCCGTGGTGTTCATGGACCTACACCCGGTGACACCCGGGCACCTACTCATCGTGCCCCGTGGCCACGCAGTCGGGCTAGAAGACCTCGATGAAGCAACGGGCAGCCACCTCTGGGCGGTCGGGCACCGCATGGCCAAGGCCCTGCGCCGGTGCGGACTACGCTGTGAAGGTATCAACGTCTTCCTCGCCGACGGCGAAGTGGCCTTCCAAGAGGTGCTGCACTTCCACCTACACGTCTTCCCCCGGTACGCCGGAGACGGCTTCACGATCGGAGCCAACTGGGCAAAGCGCTCTCGTAATCTCCTGAACGCGGAGGCAGAGGCCGTGAAGAAAGCGCTGGCTCTCGGTCCGACTCTCCACTGAACCCAGCCACCAATCGGTCACCGATACGCTCCGCAAGACGATCCCCAAGCGGTGACGGTGGCGACCTCGATTGCGACAGTGTCAGTGACCGTGTAGAACCGCACGACGTTCCCTGACTGGGACGGATCTTCTGGGTCATCATGTGACCTTCCCACCAGGTACTCGATCGCCGGTGCGCCAGCGGATCAGCGTCTCGATCATGCGGCCTCGCGGCGCCGCCAGCCGCGGTGCGACGAGGCACCGCGCGGCCATACCCGGGAGCGCCACGATGACCGCACTGCTCATCGGCTACGCCCGC
>JBGTGC010000234.1:0-2797 GCA_041746935.1 Dermatophilaceae bacterium | reverse complement strand
CATAGGGTGACGCTCTGAAGCCGACCGACTCCGACGGCCCGGTGTTGGCCGACGTCAGTTCCTGCGGTGCACTCATCCAGGCCGACCCTGAAGGCAACGAGATCCGCCCCGTGGCATAACACCCCGCGAAGTACACCGAGCGCCCCCTGCAGCACAACCGACCCCGGTCAGCGACCCCACCCCCCGCATGAGGATCCTCGTCCGGTGAGCGCGACACGGTCACCCGCTGCCCGAGTTGGCGCGACCGCCACGAGCAGCGGGTGAGGTCGGTTCACGCGACGGCGGTTCCTTCGAGTTCGACCATCTGGCCGGGGATCGCGAGCCGTGTCACTTCGAGCATGGTGGTGGTGGGCGCCACCTGAGCGGCGCCCTGACGTGATGCCAGGACTCCGTAGTGGTGGAACAGTTGGTCGACGTCGGTGGTGTAGACGTTGAGTCGGACGAGATTGGCCAAGGACATGTCGGCCTCGCCGAGTATCGCTTCGAGGTTCTCCAAGCTCAGCGCCAGTTGCGCGGCGATGTCGCCTTCGTGTTGCGGGTTGCCGTCGCTGCTCATCGCGGTCTGTCCTGAGCAGTACAGGGTCCGCGTTTCACCGGTGACGATTTCGCCTTGGTTGAAACCCATCTCCAGCGACCACTTCGTGGGATTCACTGCCGTTCGTTGGATTGTCACGTCGACTCCATTCGGTTGGTTCCTACGCCTGCCCGACGGCCTTGGCAGCCATCGCTGTCGACGTCGTGGGTACGAGCCTGGCAACTAATCACGACATCCTTGGTCATGTATCCGGTTAAAGTTGCCGGGTGCGCGCAGATCGCTTGGTGTCTACGGTCCTGCTGCTGCGCCAGCGTGGACAACTGACAGCAGACGCTCTGGCACGTGAACTGGAAGTTTCACCCCGCACCGTGCTGCGTGACATTGAGGCGCTGTCCGCAGCCGGAGTCCCGGTCTACGCCGAACGAGGACGGCACGGTGGGTTCGCGTTGTTGCCGGGGTTCCGCACCGAGCTCACCGGACTAAACCACCACGAGGCGCTCGCCCTGTTGACCGCCGGATCGGGACGCGGAGAGCAAGTCTTCGGTCTCGGCTCTGCACTTGCCTCCGCGATGCGCAAGGTAGTCGACGCCCTACCCGATACCCATCAGGTCACCGCGAGCGACGCAGCCCAGCGATTCTTGTTTGAGCCCGAGACCGATCTTCTCTCCCGCCGTCTGGTCACCGAGGATGTGCCCGATGCGGCAATGCACGTCGTGCGTGACACGGTGCTCGCCGGACGCAAACTGCGCCTCCATTATGCGTCCCGAGGTCAGGCGGCGCGGTGGGACACGGTGGATCCGATCGGCCTGGTCACGGTGCGGGACCGACGCTATCTGCTGGCCACGGAATCTGGCGTGGATCGCACCTACCGGCTCTCGCGCATGCTCGCGGCCGAACAGCTTCCCGAACCAGCACAACGATCAGAGCGCATCGATCTGGAACAAATCTGGAAAGACCGCTGTGCACAGTTCCTATCTAACGACCACATCACGGTGTCGGTGCGCCTCAATCCGACACGACGAGACGACCTGCTGAAGACCGCTGTCGCCGTCCGCGCCGAAGAAACCGACGCGACCGGCTGGCTTCGCCTCGAGGTGACCTACCAAGATCTATGGCATGCCGAATGGGCGCTATGGCAGTTCAGCACCCAAGCAGAAGCCTTAGACCCACCAGAGCTTCGCACCGCACTACGCCAGCGCGCCACCGCAATGACGCTCCGGTATGACGAATCAGCCTCAGACCGCAACCACGACCTGCAGAGCGGTGAAAAGCTCAGGGACCATCACTCACACGCGAGACCCCAGGATCAATGACGGAACCAGCAGCAAACGAGGCTCAGCAACGCAATCGACCGTCCCAGTGCGGGATCGCCTCGTGGGACACGGTCAGAGGCGGTCGGAGTCTCAACGGTTCGGCGATAGCGAGTGACTCCAGGGGTGATGTCACTCGGTGATGTCGATGTCGAGCAGGAGACCCGTCCAGAGCGTGACCATCGGCTCCGTGCCATCCATGTCCGGCCAGTTTGGTAGGTAGCTGGTATCGACCTTCTCGTACTGGGCTGGTTCCTTGTCACCTCGAATCCGCCGAATCCGTCGCCGTTGAAGGTCCGCCATTCCATTCTGACCCGGCTCACCACACCCACGGTCTCTGGGAATCCATTGGGAGCATCGACATTGTTGTGGCGGATTACCCCACGAATGTCGATCGGCCCCTCAACAGGGGTGGGAGCATCCCAGTACAAGACCGCAGCGCCGAGGTCCACCCGCACGGGGAAGCGTTGGTACTCGGCACCTGGCCAGTGAGGAGCAGTCTCGCCTGACCGTTGATGCGGCTTACGCTCTGGCTCGGAATGAAGTCTCGTTCCTCTTCGTCCATGGTCAACCAACCGCGAAACGGATCACCGACGGCCACGACACACCCGTCCTCGGCCAGCACCCATTCAGGAACATGCACCACCAGGATCACACGCGCCATCCTCCCACCGAGGTCGCAGTGACCCGCGTGCGAGATACGACGGATGACCAGAAGCGGATCCTCAAGCGGCGACCAGAGCGACAAGCCTGGCTGTCATGGGTCACGGGGTGGCTCGGGTCGGTCTGATCGGCTCAGTGGCAATTGGGGGTGCCGTCGGCAGGAGACCGACCAGGAGCCGGTGCAGCTCGTCGACGGCTCGTGGGACGACCTTGCCGCGGTGCACGAAGGAGGTGCGGCGCAGCCCGAGGTCCTGGACGGTGGGGCGTGTTTCGACCGCGAAGCGGGTGT
>JBGTGC010000233.1:0-3276 GCA_041746935.1 Dermatophilaceae bacterium | reverse complement strand
GGCGACCCACGCCCCCATTGCCGTGCCTCAGCCGCTCGACGCCACGGACCGCAAGCTCGTGCAGCTGCTCGAAGCCGACGGTCGGGCCTCCAACGCGACGTTGGCTCGGGAGGCGGGCATCGCCGAGTCCACGTGCCTGGTGCGGGTGCGGGCCCTTCGCGATCGCGGCGTGATCCGGGGTATCCATGCGGACATCGACCCGCACGCGGTGGGTCGGCCCGTCGAGGCGATGATCGCGGTGCGCTTCGGCGGGCACGTGCGCAGTCACTTCGAGCAGTTCCGTGACGAGGTGCCGTCGCTGCCGGGGGTGCGGGCGGCATACCACGTCTCGGGAGCCAACGACTACGTGGTGCTGGTCGCTGCGGAGTCCGCGGACGCACTGCGGGACTTCGTCCTTGACCACCTGACGAGCCGGCCCGGCGTGTTGCACGCGGAGAGTTCGCTGATCTTCGAATCGTTGCGTGGCCGGGGCACGCTGACCTGATGAGCCGTCTGGACCTCAGCCTCGTGGAGATCGAGGTCCGCAGTGGCCCGCCGATCACCAGCGAGCAGTTCGCCCAGGCCGTGGCCGCCCGCAAAGCGCTATCGCGCTTCTTGATGGGCTATCGCGGGGCACTTGAGGAGATGCTGACCAAGATCAAAATCCTCAAGGAGGAATTCGAGATCGTTCACGATTATTCGCCGATCGAGCACGTCAGCTCTCGAATGAAATCGCCCGAGAGCATCATGGCGAAGGTCGATCTGCGGGGACTCGAGCGAGACTTCACCGTCATTCGCGGCAACATCTTCGACATCGCCGGCATCAGGATCACCTGCTCCTTCATCTCCGACATCTACACGCTGGCCGACATGCTAACCAACCAAAAGGACGTCGAGGTCCTGCAGGTGAAGGATTATGTAGCCGAACCCAAACCCAACGGCTACCAGAGCCTGCACCTCATCCTCAGCGTGCCTGTCTTCTTGTCCGACCGCGTCGAAGAGGTGCCGGTCGAATTGCAGATCCGCACCGTCGCGATGGACTTCTGGGCCAGCCTGGAGCACAAGATCTACTACAAGTTCGACAAGGATGTGCCGGCGCACATCGTGGCCGAGCTCAGGCAGGCCGCCGAAGTCGCGAACAGCCTGGACCAGAAGATGGAGCGCCTGCGCACCGAGGTCAATTCGCTGCAGACTTGACCCTCACGCTGCGTGAGCGCCCACAGTCGTATCCATGATCGCAACGTGGAAGGAAACGCAGAGGGAGAGTGTGCAGATGCTCACCGTGGGCCAGGTGGCCGCCGAGTTCGGCGTCACCGTCCGGACCCTGCACCACTACGACGAGGTCGGCTTGCTCGAGCCCTCGGAGCGCAGCCATGCGGGCTACCGGCTCTACACCGATGACGATCTGACGCGTCTGCGCCAGATCGTGGCCTATCGGCGTTTGGGGCTCAGCCTGGACGAGGTTGCCACCGTCTTGGCGAGCGAAGCCGACGTGCTGAGCCATCTGCGACGCCAACGCGACGCGGTCAGTCAGCGGCTCGGCGAGTTGGACTCGCTGGCCCACGCATTGGATCGAGCCATGGAGGCAGAAATGAACGGATATCAGATCACCAAGGAAGAGCAACGCGAGATCTTTGGCGAGGCATTCAGCGACGAGTATGCCGACGAAGCGCAGGAGCGGTGGGGCGACACCGACATGTGGGCCCAGTCGCAGAGCCGGACCAAGCGCTATACCAAGGAGCAGTGGCAGCAGGTCAAAGCCGAGACCGACGAGATCAACCGTGCCTTCGTCGCGCTGCTGACATCTGGCGAGCCCGCCACCGGCGAGGCCGCAATGGACGTGGCCGAACGCGCCCGTATGCAGATCCACCAGTGGTTCTACGACTGCGGGCCGCAGATGCACGACAACCTGGCCGAGATGTACCTCAGCGACCCGCGGTTCACCGCGACGTATGAGGACCAGGCAGTCGGTCTCGCGCAGTTCGTGCACGACGCCATCAAGGCCAACGGTGCCCGCCTGGCCTGAGGTTGCTGTGGATTCTCCGCGGAGCGTCAGTGGCGTGTCCTACGCTGACCCTCATGCCCCTGACGACGACCCCAACGCCTCAGGGGCATGAGGGTGACGGGGTGTTCGTCGCCTTCGAGGGCGGCGACGGGGCGGGCAAGTCCACCCAGATCCGCCTGCTGAGCGAGGCCCTGCAACTCAGTGGCCACGACGTGCTCGTAACCCGAGAGCCCGGTGGCACCGAGGTCGGCTCCGCGATCCGCCAGGTGGTGCTGCACGGGGAGCACGTCGACGCGCGTGCCGAGGCATTGCTCTTCGCCGCCGACCGGGCGCATCACGTGGCGACCCTGATCCGACCCGCACTCCAGCGTGGCGCTGTCGTGCTGTGCGATCGCTATCTGGACTCCTCGATTGCCTATCAGGGCGTGGCACGCGAGATGGAGCCGCAAGAGATTTCCGACCTTTCGATGTGGGCGACCAGGGGGCTGCTGCCCGATCTGACGGTGCTGTTGGACGTGAGCGCCGAGCAAGGCCGCGTCCGACGTGGGGCGGTGCACGACCGGGTGGAGTCCGAGGACGACACATTCCACGACCGGGTGCGGCAGGGGTTCTTAAGCCTTGCCACGCAGAGTCCCGAGCGCTACCTCGTGCTCAAAGCCTCGCGCAGCAAGCAACAGTTGCACCGCGCGATCGCCTCGCGGATGGAATCTGTCGTGAAGGGCACCCCAGCGTGAGCGTCTTCAATCAACTCGTCGGGCAGGACCGCGTCGTGGCGGTCCTCGAGGTCGCCGCGCAGCGCCCTTCGGCCATGACCCATTCGTGGTTGTTGACCGGGCCGCCAGGCTCGGGGCGATCCATCGCCGCCCGAGCCTTCGCCGCGGCCCTACAATGTGAGGTCACCGCTCACCCGGGGTGTGGCGTCTGCAACGCCTGCCGGACCACCCTGCTGGGCAGTCACCCGGACGTGACGGTCGTGGCCACCAACGAGACGTTCATCCGCGTCGACCAAGCCCGTGCGCTGGCCCTCGCGGCGGCATCTCAGCCCGTCTCGGGCCGCTGGCGCATCTTCATCATCGAAGACGCCGACCGGCTCAATGAGCAGGCCGCCGACGCCCTGCTGAAGACCCTCGAGGAGCCACCCCCGCGGACGGTCTGGCTGCTGTGCGCCCCGACTTTGGATGACCTCATCGTGACCGTGCGCAGCCGGTGTCGGCAGCTACGGCTCGGCACGCCGCCCGTGGCTGCCGTGGCCGATTTGCTGATCCGCCGCGACGGCATCGACCCCTCGATGG
>JBGTGC010000232.1:0-3441 GCA_041746935.1 Dermatophilaceae bacterium | reverse complement strand
CCCGGCTCCCAGGCGCGCTTGGTGCTCCTGCCGCCCGACAGCCCGTTACCCATGGCCGTGCGCCTGGGAACCACGGACGCTGACGCCGCGCACGCCCGACTGCGGGACGTCGAGGGCGTGGTGCTTCACAACGAGGAGGTGTTGCGGGTGGGAGGGCGTACCGCCGATGTTCCACTTCAGCGACCCCGACGGCAACCGTCTGGCATACATCGAGGACGCCGACGGCAGATGACCCGGGAGTCGTACCGGATCGTCCGACACCCCAGGGACCGCCCACCTCGTGGCCTTCCCGCGCCGGCAGACGATCCGCTACCGACGGTTGGTTCGTGATCGTTCTCGGCCATTGGCCTGGAGCCGGCTGGCCGCTGGGGTGGTGGCGGGAGGGTGATCTGGTTCTTGGTGGACAACTTTGGCATACCTTTACTTTAGCACCATAGAAGTAAAGGTATGCCGTCCGTGCTCCGCTCGCTCACTGATGTGTCGTACAAGGATCCGCCAACGGAACCATGACAGTGATGTATACGGGACTGTATACGTGTGCGTATACTCGAAACATGTTGCGTGTCAGTGATGAAACCCGCGAGCGGGTACAGCACCTTGCTCGGGAGGAGTTTGGGGGTGTAAGCGCAAACGAAGCAATCCAGCGGCTGCTGGACGAGCACTGGGAGGCCGCCGCACTATCGGTGGTGGAGCGGTACCGGGAAGGCGATCCACAGGGCTGGGCCGACTACCTTGCCGAGGCTGAAGTCCTGTCGGCGGCGGATGCGCCAGTCACCGACGAGTGGCTGACACATTGAACCGTCCGAGCATCGAACCTGGCTCGGTGTGGTTCTGCGACTTCGACCCCGTACGCGGCCACGAGCAGGGCAAAGACCGACCCGCAATCGTCGTATCGTCCACGTTCCACTTGAACCTCACCGGCCGCGCACTGGTCACGGTGCTGCCCCTCACGTCGGTGGAAAGACCGGGTTGGCTGCACCGCGTTCGCGTCAGTACCGGTGGCGGATGGGTCATCACCGAGCAGGTGCGGACCCTGGCGGCGCAGCGCCTTCGTCGTCCCGCACTTGAGATCGCACTGTCCGATGACGAGTTGGGCGAGGTGCAGCGCGTGCTCGAACGGATGCTCTTCCTCGCGAACTAAAAATCACAAACCGCTCGCATGAGCCCGGCCTCACTACAAGGCCGCTGAGGGATCCGCAACTGAACACTGGTTTTTCATACGGAGCTCGACGTCGGTCGCTATGCGGGGTCAGTCGATCGGTAGGCGGCGATGACCTGTCCGAGTGCCTCCAGGTACGGCTGGTGGGTGGTGAAGCAGTCGAAGCCGTACACCTGATGTCGCCTTCGAAGCTCGCCTGCGGCTTCGTCAGCGTCGCGGGCAAAGAGGGCGAACGGCGTGTCCAGCAGCTGCTCCACACTCAGCCGGTCAGGAGCACCGGCCGCCATCCGTGCAGCAGCATCGATGGGCCGTGGCCCTATCGCGACCACCTGCAGGAGCACGTCGGAACGATAGGAGCGACCATTGGCCTGCTGGCGCACCTGATCCACTCGCCGCTGCGTCTCGGCGGACGAAGAGACGGTGAAGATGCCGGGCGGGGAGCCCGGCACCTGACGCAGCCCGGCGAACCCCACGATGTCCGCGTGCTGAGCGGCCAGCGACAGGCCAGCGGTGGACATCGCCCCAATCAGCAGGGGCACGGGCTGCTGTATAGGGCGCGGTTGATGAGTCTCATCGGCCAGACGCTGGCGGGTCTGCACCAGTAACCGTTCCAGCGCTTGCATGCGCTGCTCGTACGGCTGCCATGGGATTCGCGCGTCCTCGTGCTCACTCTTCATGTGCCCGGCGCCCAGGCCCAGCTCGGCACGACCAGCCGACAGCAGATCCAGGGTCGCGACCTCGCGGGCCAACAGAGCAGCGTTCCAGAACCCCGCGTTGAGCACGTAGGTACGCAGCCGGAGCCGGTCACTGACCGCGCCGGCAGCAGTGAGAGCGGCGAAAGGTGCCAGCCCACCGAGATGATCCGGCGCTGCCAGCACATCGAAACCCACCTCATCAGCCCGTTGCGCCACCCGCCGGAAGTCCGGCCAAGACGAGACGGCGTGCAAATTAACTCCGAACTCGATCTCGCTCATCACGCAAGGATCACCCGGGGCAATTGCAAGGGCCAGTCTCGTTCACTCCTGGCGCAACCCGGTCCTCGACCATTTGTCCCAGCCACGGTGACATGGATACGCGGGCCCCATCGGGCGCGATCAACAGCACTCCTGACCAAAACGGGTACGGTCCAGCTCATCTCGTCACCGGATAGGGATCCCAAATGAGACGCGTAGGTACCCCAGTAATTCCATCGCTGTGACAAAATACGTCGGCGGCTGGTGTCACCGGCCCAAGTCGTCAACCCAACGCGTTCGCCGACAACAAGAACTTCCTTGGTGACACATCCAGGAGGTAAGCGCACGACCATGAGGGCGACTAAATCTCGTGCACAGCCAATTTACCCATCCTGCAGGTGCGTCTGGTTTAGATGAACAAGCGCGTCTCGTTTGCATGCGCGTAGCCAGGCTTGCCCGGAAGCAGCAGGCCTATTGGGCCGGTCTGTCTGTTGTCTGTGAAAAATATCGGGGGTTCACCCGATGCGATGGCGCTGATCTCGGGTCCACAGTGTTGAGACGGCACAGCGCCGCCGATCCACAACTCACCCGAGAAAGAGCAATCCAATGCCCCCTCAACCTGCGATCAGTTCGGTCGTACTTCGCGACACCATCGCCGGCTACACCCAGGAGTACACCAATTTCTCTAGCACGGTGGAGCCATTGTCCGGGCAGCAATTCATCAACCCGGGCGAGGAATTTATCCTGGAGCTCACGGCAACCAACGATCCCTACTTTGCCGGTAGCGGCGGGGTGCGCCTCGTCAACGTCCGCTGGCACGTCGCGGAGGTCGGTGCCGCTAACCCGCCTACGGTCAGCATCCTTGTGCCCGGTCCGCCTTTGGAGGGCCGGGCGGGACCGACCGATGACCTCCCGCTGCTCACGGCGGGCGATCATGTGGCGGAACTCCATGTCTTCCCAAAGTTCGGCAAGAGCGTTTTGGAGCCCGGCGAGACCGACGTTATCGAGTTGCGTGGCTTCGCCGAAGCGGCCGGAACAATCCAAATCCAGTTCAATCTGCTCGCCGATGTTGATCCCGACGGGCTCGATCTCGCGGACCAGTCCACTTACTCGGTCGCGGCCGGCGGGACCGCGCAGGTGGTGACCTAGCGTCGGCGTTCGCTGCGGGTCAGGGCTGAAATCGGGCCAGCAGAGCGACGAGTTGGGCACGGGAGCGCACACCGAGTTTGCGGTGGATGTGGGTGAGGTGGGTCTCGACGGTCTTCGGTGACACGAAAAGCATGGTCACGATCTCACGGTTCGAGGCCCCTCGCGCCACCGCCTCGGCGA
>JBGTGC010000231.1:0-50849 GCA_041746935.1 Dermatophilaceae bacterium | reverse complement strand
AACCACTCGCCGACGACTGATCCCCCTGGCAATCCAGATGACCCGGGTCGGGTTCTCTAGGCTCCGAGCCTCAGTTGCGGGCCGGCATACCCGGCTTCGATGGTGGACATCGTGCGCAAGAAGAAGCAGCGGAACGCATTGACGCTCAGCCGGTTCTTCAGCCAACTCCACCGGTCCAGTCCGGAGAGCATGAGCAGCGAGGAGACAGGGAACTGCTGGCGGGTGAGCAGCGCGACCCGCGTGCCACCGTCAACCCGCCGCCGGATGGCCAGGTATCCGTCTTCGCAGACCCTCCCCGTGGCGGGTCCATGCACGGTGCGCATCCACGCACGCTGCTCGTGGGTTGTGTAGTCCATCCGCTCAAGGGTGTAGACGAGATTCCGCTTGGCCATGTATGCCGAGTGGCTTGGTTGGGCCAGCACGGCCATCCGCTCGATCTGGAGTCGGGATCGACCATTGAGGTCTCGCTGGATGACTTCGGTCTTGCAATCTCGAACCGCTCGGAACATCGTGCCCACGGCGGCAATGTCGACGGCCTCCACGAAGGTGTTGTAGGGCGCGTCGATGTTGTGACTGGCGTGGAACGACACGCTGCCGGGGGTGTAGACCCAACGCACCCCATCGCCGTCGGGGCGCACCGCCTCAAGATCACGCTGGGCCGCCATCAACTCAGAGACATCGAACTCATAGCCGGGCTCGCGGTACGCCCTCAGGTCGGCTTCGACAGCATCGTCGGGAAGGGAGGGCGGCGCAGGGCTGGGAGCCATCTTGGCAATGAACATGGTGTCGATCCTTGGTGTGCATCGGCGAGGGGTGACAGACCCTGAGAACCCCGAGATCGCTGCCTGATACATCGCAAAGGGGCCGGATCTTCGCACTGCGAAGATCCGGCCCCTTTGCGGTTGATTACGGCAGGTCAGCCGTCAAGCAGACCCTGCTCCTCCAGCCAGTCCTCGGCCACCTGCTCGGGCTGCCCCAGGTTGACCGAGACCTCTTCGTTGAGCTGGGTCATCTCCTCGTCGGTCAGGGCCTCGGAGATCGGGTTGAACAGCTCGTCGAGGCTGTCGCCGTACTCGTCGTAGACCTCCTTGCGGAAGACCGGGCTCGGGTTATAGAGCGGGAAAAATCCCTCGTCGTCCTCCAGCACGGTCAGGTCTAGACCGGAGATGCGGCCATCAGTGGTGAAGACCTCACCGAAGTTGCAGGGATCACGTTTATCGGCCTGGGTGTAGACCAAGGCGGTGTCCAGGATGGAGACGTTACCGTCGGGGAATTCGAACCCGTAGGCCGCTTCCATACCCGGCAGGCCGTCGTCGCGCGCGGAGAACTCATTCTCCACACACAGCGTGGCCGCGTCGGGATCCTCTTCGATCAAGGTCCCGAGGTCGCTGATCGTCGTCGGGTTGCCCAGATCATCCGCCGCTTCGGTCGGGAAGGCGATGCCGTAGGTGTTGTTGAAATTGGCTGGCTCCAGCCACACGAGCCCTTCCTC
Source organism: Dermatophilaceae bacterium (assembly GCA_041746935.1). GTDB lineage: Bacteria > Actinomycetota > Actinomycetes > Actinomycetales > Dermatophilaceae > Ornithinicoccus. Next base: position 49,357 of record JBGTGC010000231.1, on the reverse strand, counting down.
CTCCAACTCCCGATCACGGACGGCCTCGTACTGCTCGATTCGGTCCGGGATAGGGTCGGTTTCGCCGAAGAAGGAAATCCACGCTGTGCCGTTGTATTCCCAGTACATATCGATGTTTCCACCGAGCAGGGCGGCACGGGTCACGTCCGTGCCGCCGGTGTTGATCTCGTCGGTGACGTCTGCGCCCGCGTCTTCCAGCGCAACGACGGCGATGTAGCCTAGGATCTTCTGCTCGTCGAAGTCTTTGGAGCCGACGGTGATCGATGCCCCGTCAAGGCCCTCAGCCTCCTCGGAGCCACCGCTCGAACTGTCGTCACTGCCACAAGCCGCGAGCATCATCGTCACACTCAGACTCGCGCCAAGCGCAAGTTTCAGGCTGTTCTTCATGGGTTTCCTTTCGTTGAGCACAGGTGTGTGCGGTACGGCGTGAAGTTCTACAGGCCCTTGGGTGAAGCCGCACGACCAAGGACCGAGGCGAGATAGTCGATGAGCAGGGCCAGCGAGGCAACCATCACCACGCCGGTGATGAGGATCGCGTCTCGGTTGAGCCCGATGCCTTGCACGATGAAATAGCCGAGGCCACCGGCGGCGTAGAAGGTGGCGAGCGAGGCCGTGCCGACGTTGATGATGAGGGCAGTGCGGATCCCGGCGAGCATGACCGGCACGGCGAGGGGCAACTCCACTCGGACCAGGATCTGTCGGGCTGACAGTCCCATGCCGCGCGCGGCCTTGATCACGTTTTCGTCGACTTGTTGCAACCCGACCATGGTGTTCCGAAGGATGGGGAGGGCGGAGTAGGCCACGAGGCCGATGATGACGGAGTTGAACCCCACCCCGAACCAGATGACGATGATGGTGATGAAGCCAAACGACGGGATGGCTTGGCCGGCGTTGCCTATCCCCAGGATGATCGGCGTTGCCTTGCTGAACGCTGGGCGGGTGACCGCGATGCCGGCCGGGATGGCAATCAACACCACCAGGATGGTCGAGACGAAGGTCAAGGCGAGATGCTCGCGAAGACCCTGCCAGATCCTGTCTGCAGTGAGCGTCCGTTGTTCGATCGAGTCCAATTCGATCGAGCTCACCCAGAGGTACGTGCCCAATAGCACGGCCGCGATGAAGATGGGCATGCCGATTAGGCTGACCTTCGCCCAAAACTGTGCCGTCTTGCTATCACCGACGAGGGTGGCATCCGGGACAGTCGCGATGGCCATCAGGTGGCCTCCGGCTCGTAGTTCTTCTGCGCCAGGTAGAACTGCGCGCTGTCGTCCCGCATGATGCGCACCGAAGACATGATCGTCTCCATGTCGACGATCCCCTGATATACGCCGCTGCCGTTGACGACGATGGCGCAGCCCGCGTTGGAGATGATCAACTCGTTGAGGGCATCGGACAAGGTTGCTTGCGGCTCGACGGTGGCCTTAGCCGGCAGCCCCGCCCGGTTCAGCGTGCCGCGTCCAGCGTCTCGCAGGGCTTGGGCTCCGACCCATCGCGCGGGGCGGCCCTGATCGTCGAGCAGCAGCATGGCCGACCACGGCGAGGCGTTGAGACGCTCCAGCAAGTTGACCGGGTCGCTGCCGAGGCCGCCGGTAGGTGCGTCAGTAGCCATTTCGATGTCACGGATACGGGTGAGGTTGAGTCGCTTCAGCGATGCACCGGCGCCGATGAAGTCTGAGACGTACTCGTCGGTCGGGTTGGTGAGGAGTTCCTCCGGAGAAGCGAACTGGGCGATGTGCGACTGCTCCTTGAGGACCACGATTCGGTCGCCCATCTTGATGGCCTCGTCGATGTCGTGCGTGACGAAGACCACGGTCTTTTGGATCTGGGCCTGGAGGCGCAGGAACTCGTTCTGCAACCGGTCGCGAGTGATCGGGTCGATCGCCCCGAACGGCTCGTCCATCAGCATCACCGGCGGATCGGCCGCCATCGCACGAGCCACCCCAACCCGCTGACGCTGCCCACCGGAGAGTTCCCTGGGGTAACGGCCTCGATACATCTCGGGGTCCATGCCGACCAGGCCCAACAGTTCGTCGACGCGCTCTGCAATCTTGTCTTTTTTCCAGCCCACCAGTCCTGGGACGGTGCCGATGTTCTCGGCCAAGGTGCGGTGGGGGAACAGCCCTGTGGATTGGATGACGTAGCCCATGCGTCGGCGCAGATGGTCCGGGTCGGTCTTCGTGACGTCCTCCCCTTCAAGGATGATCCGTCCCGAGGTGGGCTCGATGAGTCGGTTGATGAGCTCCATCGAGGTGGTCTTGCCGCAGCCGGAAGGGCCGACAAAGACCACGATCTCGCCCGTGGCAATGGACAGGTTCAACTTGTCGACGGCCGGCACCTCCTGGCCGGGGAAGACCTTGCTGAGCTCATCCAACTCGATCATGGTTGGCGCGGTCGCGCCGCCATCGTCGGGTTCCGGATGGGCGGTGGTGGACGGTTCGGTAGTGTTCACCTGATACCTCGAGACGTGGTCAGTCGGCGGACAAGGATGAAGAAGGCGTCGAACAGGAGGGCAAGCACAATCACGGCGAGCGTTCCGCCGTACACCAGGTTCTCGGCTCCAGGTGATCCCAGAGAGCGCAGACCGCGGAAGATCTCGACCCCGAGACCGGGGCCACCCACCAGGGCGGCGATGGCCGCAATACCGATTACGACCTGAGTGGACACGCGCACCCCGGTCAGGATGACGGGCCAGGCCAACGGCAGCTCCACGGTGAACAGCCGCCTCCACTGCCCTACCCCCATGCCCTGCGCCGACTTGGTGATCGCGGGATCGACCGAGGCCAGGCCAGCGATGGTGTTGCCGATGATGGGCAGCAAGGCATACAACGTCAGTGCCGCAATCGCGGGAGCTTGGCCCAGTCCGAAGATCGGCACAAAGAGGCCGAAGAGCGCCAATGAGGGAATCGTCAACATGACTGAGGCCGAACTGACAATCAGCGGTCTGACGTTGGTGTTGCGGTAGGCGATGACGCCTGCCGGGATGCTGATCACGATCGCGAGGACCATCGAGATGACGACGAGTTGAAGGTGCTCGATACCCAATTCAAGGAGATTGTCGAGGTTGCGCGAGAGGTAGTCACCAAAGTTCATAGGTCTCCAAGTCTCGACAGCACTGCGGACGGGTCCAGCGCAAGCGTCATCGTCGACCACCCAGTGGGGGGTGTGACCGCCGTCACTAGGACCTTGCGGATTCAACTAAGCATGTGTACTTGACCTCGTCAACCTCGACTGCTAGTTCGGCATCAATCCGATAACGACTATCTGAGACGCCTTGACTACCGTGCGTTGGTAGTTTTTTGTATACGCTTGCAGAATTTTGGTTGGCGGTCAGACGCCTCGGCCAGGCCTCGCGGAGATAGCCTCAGTACTCATGGATATCGCGAATTTCACCCTCGCCGCGTTTTCGTTGCGGGGCAAGCGGGCGTTGGTGACCGGTGGCAACTCCGGGCTGGGTCGAGCCTTCAGTGTGGCGCTTGCTCGGGCCGGTGCCGACGTGATGGTGCCCGGGCAGGCCGACGACGACGGCACGACACAAGGCCTGGTCAGTAGCGGTGCTCAGCGGTACGTCTTCCTTCGCACCGACCTCACCGAAGACGGTGCGTGCGCCCAAGCGGTTGAGTACTGCGTCGACCAGCTCGGCGGGCTCGATATCCTGGTCAACTCGGCCGGCATCTGCCTCTGCGCAGAGCCCGACGAATACGACCGCGCGCACTGGGACCCGATGATCGCGGTCAACCTCACCGCCGCCTTCGAGATGGCCCGGCACGCCGGCATACACATGCGGAGCCAGGGCGGCGGCAAGATCATCAATATCGCCTCCCTCTTCTCCTACCTCGGTGGGCAAACGTCCCCCGCGTACGCCGCCACGAAGGCTGGCATCGTCGGCTTCACCCGGGCGTATTGCGATGACCTGGCGAAGCACAACATCCAGGTCAACGCCCTGGCTCCCGGTTACTTCACGACGGCGTTGACCACGGCGACGCGCGCCGACCCGGGGCGCAACCGCAAGGTCATCGAGCACATCCCGGCCGGGCGATGGGGTGATCCCTCGGATCTCATGGGGGCCGTCGTCTTCCTTGCCTCACGCGCCAGCGATTATGTGAACGGTCAGGTGCTCGTGGTCGACGGCGGCTACCTCGTCCGATGACCCAACCCCGGCAGGCCCGCCCATACGACAACGGAGACTTTCGATGACACAGTCGCGGGCCACCCTGACCCGAGAGCAGATCGTGGCCGAAGTCACCGATCTGCTCGGAGCCGACTCGGTGGAAACCGACGAGCAGCGCCTCCGCGAGGTCAGCGTCGACCGCTTCCATAAATACGAGGCAGTCCACGGCATCTTCACCGGGCCGTTCCCTGCGGCCATCGCTTACCCTTCATCGACCAGACACGTGGCGCAGCTGCTCGACTTCGCGCAGCGGGAACGGGTGGCCGTCGTGCCACGCACGGGAGGCACCGGCACTGAGGGCGGCTCGGAGACGGTGATCCCGGACAGCCTGGTCATCGACGGCTCCCGGATGGCCGAGATCATCAGCATCGATGAGCCCAACATGATGGCCACCGCGCAGTGCGGGACGCCGCTGAGGGTGCTCGAGGAACAGTTGCGACGCCAAGGTCTCACGACCGGCCACTCGCCCCAGTCCCAGCCACTCGCCCAGATGGGTGGCCTCGTCGCCACCAGGTCGATCGGCCAGTTCTCGACGCTCTACGGCGGCATCGAAGACATGGTCATGGGGTTGGAGGCCGTGCTTGCCGGCGGTGAGGTGATCCGGATCAAGAGCGTGCCGCGCCGGGCCGCCGGGCCGGACATTCGGCATACCGTGATCGGCAACGAGGGGGCCTTGGCCTTCATCACCGAGGTCACGGTCAAGGTCTTTCGTTGGCAGCCAGGATCCGCCCGGTATGTCGGCCTGCTCGTGCCCGATTTCGGTGCCGCGATCGGAGTGCTCCGAGAGGTCATCGTCTCGGGGTATCGCCCCGCCGTCGCTCGGGTCTATTCGCCACAAGATGCCCGGCAGCACTTCCCGGATCACCCCCAGGACCGGAACTTGGTGGTGCTGAGCGCCGAGGGCCCCGGCCCCATCGTCGAGGCCACCATCGCCGCCGTCGAAGCCATCGCCCAGAGGGTCGAGCACACGCCGGTGGATCCGGAGCGGATCAAGGCGTGGTTCGAGTCGCTGAACTGGGGTCCGGAGAAGATGGAGGCCGAGAAAGCCGACATGCTCCGCGAGCAGCGCCTGGGCTACACCACTGAGGTCTCCGTGGATTGGTCGCGCACGGCCGAGCTCTACGAGCGGGTCATGCGCCGCATTCAAGAGACGTTTGCTCACGTCGACGACATCCACCTGCTCGGCGCGCACTCCTCGCACTCGTATCAGACCGGCACCAACCTGTATTTCGTCTACGACTACTCGATCCGCTGTGAGCCGGACGAAGAGTTGGCGACCTATCACCAGCCGCTCAACGCGATCATCGTCGAGGAGGCATTGGCGGTCGGTGGCTCGATGGCCCATCACCATGGGGTCGGCAAGTATCGAACGCCATGGATCCGCGAGGAGCACGGCCGTGCCTACACGTTGTTGCGAGGTCTCAAGGACGCGTTCGACCCCGCGGGCATCATGAATCCGGGCACTATTTATCCCCTTGATGAGTGGCCGCCCGAAACGGGCGCTCGCAGTTGATGACTGCCCCGATGCCGCCAGACCGGCGGCTCATCCTCGCGATCGACGGCGGTTCGCAGAGCACGAAGGTGACGATCTTCGACGCCGACGGTGCGATCTGGGCGCAGGGGCGGGCATCACTTCGCTCGTATGTCCTGACCTCCGACGGCCGGGCCGTGCACCCCGATGATGACCTGTGGGATTCGCTGTGTGTGGCCAGTCGCGCCGCGCTGGCTAACCTCGAGTCCACGCAAGCGGGGTCGCGGGCAGACATCGTGGCCATTGGGCTATGCAGCATCCGCTATTGCCGGGCGCTGATCGATGCCTCGGGTCGCCTCACCGAACCGGTGCTCAGTTGGATGGACACGAGAGTCTCCGAACCGGCCCACGACCTCGATACCCGGGTGGCCACCACCGCCAGTGCCTCGGGCTACCTGACGTTGCGTCTCACGGGTAGACGTCGCGACAGCGCTGCGGCCTACAAAGGGATGTGGCCGATCAACGCCGCTGGCACGGCATGGTCCCTCGACAGCGACGACTTCGACCGCACCGGTATGCCGGCCGCCCTCTTGCCTGAACTCGTCCAGCCGGGGGAGCCGCTCGGAGTGGTCACCGAGGATGCTGCGCGGGCCAGCGGGCTGCCGATGGGCTGCCCGGTGTTCGCCACCGCGAACGACAAGGCGGTGGAAGCCCTCGGGGTCGGATTGTCGGCGCATGCCGATCAGCAGGCGGGATCGCTTAACCCGACGGTGCTGCTCTCGCTCGGCACCTACATCGCATCGATGACAAGCGGGGATGCTGCGGCGATGCACCCAGCCGCCGGCGGGCCGCATACCTGGATCAACTCAGCCTCCGTCCCTGGCGACGTGTTGTTTGAGAGCAAAGGGATCCGGCGGGGTATGTGGACCGTGTCGTGGTTGCGCAACCTGGTCAGCTCGGCACCTTCCACTGTTGACGACGAGCGGGGCACCCGAGCCTGGTTGGAGCGCGGTGCTCACGAGGTGTCCCCCGGGGCTGAGGGTCTCTTCGCGGTCCCAGACTTCTTGTCCGGTCCGGACGGCCCGGATCGTCGCGGCAGCATCCTGGGTCTAGCCGGTCAGCACGGACCGCACCATCTGCACCGCGCGGTCCTGGAGGGCATCGTGTTGACCATGCGCGCTCACGCTGCCGCCATGACCGATGCGCTAGACCTCGACTCGCCGCGCATAGTGGTCTCAGGTGGCGGCGCGAAGTCGGATCTGATGATGCAGATCGTGGCCGATTCCTGGGGGACGACCGCTACCCGCGCGGGTATGCCGGACGCTGCCGGCCTGGGGGCGGCCATCTGTGCGTCGGTGGGGGCTGGAGCGCACGCCGACTTCCCGGCGGCCATCGCCGCCATGGTCCATCCGGGCCTCGAGTTCACACCCGAGCCGTCGGCCGTCGCGGCCTACCGTAAGGTCGCTGCCGTCTTCGACAGCCTGACGGGATTCACCGATCCGATGTATCGCCATATCCGCGCAGCGCAACGGTGAACCGCGGCAGCATCGCCTGAGTCAGCGGTCCGATAGCCGCCGCGTACAACACGGTGCCAAGGCCAGCCGTGCCGCCGAGGGTGAAGCCGATCAGCACCACGGTGACCTCGATCACGGTCCGCACGAGACGGATGGACCGGCCGGTAACGCGGGAGAGGCCAGTCATCAACCCATCGCGCGGACCGGGGCCGAGTTGGGCACCGACGTAGAGAGCGGTCGCCAGAGCGTTGAGCGAGATCGCGCCGACCAGCAAGGGCAACCGGACAGCGAGTGATTCCAGGTCGGGCGTTAACGCGAGCGTCAGGTCGGCCGAGAGCCCCACCAAGAAGGTGTTTGCGATCGTGCCCAGCCCTGGGCGCTGGCGCAACGGGATCCAGATGAGCAGCACGGTGATCGAGACCACGATGGTCATTGCGCCGAAGGACATCGGGAGGTGTTGGATCAACCCGACGTGCAGGACGTCCCAAGGGATGACTCCGAGGCTGGCGCGAATGACGAGTGCCATCGACGCGCCATAAAGGAACAAGCCGACGACCAGCTGAAGCAGTCGGCGAGGCATGCGGCCAGCGCGCAGTTGCTCTAGGGGTCCGAGATTGGCGAGCTGACGTCGTTGGGTTGCGGAGTCGATCTGGGCCATGACGCCAGTGTGATCAAAATTGGCACCCAACGAAAGGGCCAATGAGGCGGCGGTGGTCTGCTTGTGGCGACTTAGCCGGGTCACCGCCACCCGACGCCACCACTTAACCTGTGCAGTTCATGTCGCTATGGCGACACGACAGCACAGGCTAGGGGTCAGCGTGGCGGACAGCGTCAGCGTCAGCGCACAGGCTAGGCGTTCGCGGTGCTGGTGTCGGCTGCCTCTTTCTCCCTGGCTCTGGCCTCCTTGGCGGCTCCACCGAAGAGCCACAGGCCCACGCCCACGGCGGTCAAGAACAGGATCGTCATGCCGATGAGCAGCGGGTACGGTCCGGTCTGGAAGATTAACGGCACCGCGGCTGCCGTGACTAGGCCGCCGCCGAAGAATGGCTCGAACACGAGCTGCTTGTAGCCGAACGCCTCGAAGGCCGGGCTCTCGGCGTCCGGGTCCACGATCCGCATCAGGATCAGGCCAGTGGCGGTCACGCCCATGGACTGGCCGAAGTCGCCGATGCCGCGCTCGAACCAGTAGTCCGGAATAACCCGGGGAGCGAGCCACAACAAGAGCCCGACGTTGAGAGCGATGCCGAAGACGCACAGGATCACGAACGAACCGATGTTGTTGCCGATGGCCTCCAAAGACAGAGTGGCCAAGGCGGAGATGATGAGGAAGTCCAGCGCCAAGCCTTGGATGCGCAGCATCATCTGGTCATCGATCAACCGATCGACGCCGAGTTTCTCCGCGGCGTACTGCACCAGCACGCCACCGAGCATGGCCAAGGGGAAGAGCGGCACGAAGGTGAACAACTCGAAGTCAAGGGGTTCGGCATAGGTGACGCTTTCGATCCACTTCAGGGCCTCCAGCAAGAGCCAGCCGATCAGAATAGAGATGGCCACGAGAGAGGCGTGCAGCGACAGTGGCTCGACTGATGCCGGACGGGAGGTCAACTCGCCTGCCGGGTAGTGCTCGTCCTCGGCGTACAGACCCTTCTGCTCATCGATGGAGGCCTCGACGTTGCCTTTGACGATCTGGGTCCGTCCCGTGCGTACGGCCCAGTTGATCAAGATGATGCCTATCAGGATGCCGCCCACCACGCCTACCGTGGCGATGCCAATGGCGATGTCGGCTCCAGTTTCGTAGCCCACATCTTCGAGCGCGCCCCGCATACCGGCGGCCGTTCCGTGCCCACCCTCAAAGCCCATCTCCAAAAGTGCGCCCACCATCGGCTCCGCGTCCAACAGTGGCACCAGCACAATTACCGCCAGAAAGAGCGCGACCATGTATTGGCCGGATCCTAGAGCAATACCGAGGGACAGTTGTGGACCGGCCAGCTCCGCGGCCTGCCTAGGTTTAGGCAACTCCTTGCCCAGGAACAGCGTCGCGAACACGATGCTAATCAACAGGCCGGGCAGGGTGGCCCATATCGCCAGCATGTCGCCCGTGAAGATCCCATTCTCGGGACCGCCGATTTTCCCGAGCACCTGTGGGCCGAGGAACAGAAGGATGAACCCGCCGATGATCGAACTCGGGAGGAACAGTTTTTGCACGGCCGGGGTTTTGACCCGGATGACCTTGCCGATCAGGAGAAACAACCCCAAGATCAGAATCGCGAAACCAACTGTGCCTGCGGACATAACGTCGCTCATTTCCTCGGAGGATGACAGGGTCGCAGCAACCTCCGGACCCGGCAACCGCTAGCGCACCGAGACGACGTGAGTCACTCAGTCTCGAGCAGTTGCATAGCAGGGGACCGGGCAGCTCGCCGGTCGAAGGTTACGGTAAATCTACAACCGGCCGCGTGACCCAGCTCAGCGATGAGGGCGTCGGCGAAATCGAGCCCAACCTCGCAGGCGGCCAGGGCAGAACGCACCGTGTCCGCGCGGTCGATGCGCAACTCCTTGGCGTTGACCACTCCAGCGACGACCGCGTAGCAATCAGTTGCGCTGAACTCATATGCTCGGCGCAAGACCCAATACAACTCCACCAGGGTCACAATGCTCACGAACCCGGGATCGGTTTGGGTGAGGGAGTTGATCTGTTTCGCGGCGCGCGCGTATTGATGTGGATCGTCGCGCGTGAAGTATCGGACGAGGACGTTGGTGTCGAGTCCGATCATGCAGTGCCTGAGTCCGAAGCACCTTGAGCAATCGCCGCGTTCATGTCCTCAATGGAGACGGGTCCCCGTGGCGCGGGGAGGCAGCCCTCAAGATCACGGATAGATCCAGTCTCTGCGTGCACCTCGAATCCGCCGCTCTCATTTGGGACGAAAGTCAGGCGAGATCCAGCGTGCAGTCCCAGCCGTCGACGCACTTCTGCCGGGATGGTCACTTGGCCCTTGGATGTCACCGTTGCCGTCGTCATCGCGTGCTCCTTACTTCGGGTAAGGCAGTGTACCAGGGCGCCACGCTGCCTGAGTGCGCGTCTAGGCCGGTTTTGTGATCCGGCGGGACGTGAGGTGTATGCCAGCGAGCATGCACCGCACGGATCCGCCGGCGAGCTCAATGGTCGGCACATCGACGGGCACGATGCGGCAACTCCGCTCGAGAAACTCGATCTGTTCGGGGTCAAGGCTGCGACGTGCCCGACTGGACATCACCAAGATCCGGCCCTGGGGGCTCTGCAACTCAATGGCATTGCCGGCGAAGTCGAGGACCTGATCAGTGCGCAGGGAGATCAGTTCCCGCTCGGAGTCTTCGATGGCCTCGACCACTGCGGCGCGGCGCTGCTCGTCGGGGATCATCTCCACGCCGATCATGGCAAAAGCGGTCCCGATGCACATCACGACGTTGGTGTGATAAATCGGCTGGCCAGTGGAGTCGACGGCATCGAAGACCAGCGACTCGTACCCGAACCGGGTGCAGAACCGTTCCAGCGCCATGGAATTGGCCCGATTAGAGCGCGCGGCAAACACGAGTCGGCTCGTGTGATCCAACACCATCGCCCCGGTGCCCTCCAGGAAGATGTTGTCGTATTCGAGCCCGGAGTAGTCGCTGACCTCCTGCACCCGATAGTCGCGCTTGAGCATCTCGATGATGTCGGTGCGCCGCTCGATGCGCCGACTCTCCGAGTGCATGGGATAGATCGCGACGTAGCCGCCTGCGTGGGTGGAGAACCAGTTGTTCGGGAAGACGCAGTCCGGGTGGGTGGCGCTCTCGTTGTCGAAGACGTGGACGCGTATCCCGGCTGCGGTCAGCGCCTCAGCGACCCCGGTGACCTCGGCGTAAGCATCGGCCGCGATCTGCGCCGCATCTCGCGTGGGATCCAGCGATTGGAAGGCGTTGTCGACCGCGGTGGCCGGGTTCGGGGTGAAGTGACGCGGGCGGATCAGCACGACTGCCGGCGGAGCTTGAGACGACATCAGGTCAGTATGCGGCACGCGTTAACGAGGCTCCTGGCTCCGACTGAGGAGGATGGCCTGTTCGCTTTCGTTGCGGCTGGGTCGGGCTGGCGGTGCTCACTGGCCGGGCACAGGATCGAACAGTAGCCCGGCCATCTCACCGTCTACGAACGGCGCGACGCCCGATCGACCGCGAAGGCGTTTGCGGTCCTCGGGGCCGCCCAGGTGGCTGCGGAGGACGAAGTTGACGTTCGCCTCGAGTTGGATTCCGGCCCTCGTGTCTTCGAGGTGCCCGAGGCGCTTGCCGCCGCGCTTTCCCAGGACGCTGTGCTGAGGTTCCCAGCCTCACCGGCTGTGTGTGGTCGCCGCTCGGAAGGTCTCCTGGGCGGCCGCGAATGGCCCGGTGCGTCCGGCCAGGTCGACCAGCACCGGGGTGAAATCCGCAGAGAAGCTCACGCTCGCCTCTAGCGGCAACAGGGAGGGCAGGTTGTCGATGGCGATCACGTCAAGAGGCGTGACGTTGCGCGGCGCGTCTGCCTCACCGTCGGCAGTGAAGCGTCGTGATGGTTCGTCCCAGGTGGTGACCGAGGAGTTGATCGGCAACACGTTGTTGGCCGACGTGACGTCGCAGGTCACATCGCCGATAACCCGTAGTAGCCGGCCCCCAGCGTTGACGTCGTCGCTGGTCACGAAGGGTTCCAGGGGACGATGGCTCACCACGCAGTTCACCAGCACCTCGTGGCTCAGCAGCGCATCCTTGTCGAGGTCGGCGGTGTCGACGAAGCCCCATTTCGTCACGTCCCACCCGGCACCGGTCAGCGCCGCCACTGCGCCCTGGCCACTGCGGCCACGGGCACCAATCACCAACGCCGACCCGGTCGGCGCGGAGCTTTCGCGCACTGCAGTGTCCAACTCGGCGCGGCTCATCGGCACCAATGGAGCGGTGAGCGCCCCATGCGCCTGCAGCAACGCCAGCGACGCCCCGACGTAGCCAGCCCAATAGCCGAAAGCCACCACTCGACGCTTCTCGAGGGTGAGGTATTCGACGTCCAACAGCTCACCGCCGCCGTGTTCGAAGCGAGCCAGCAGGTCGGCTGCGCCGTCCTGGCCCTTGTAGGCGTGGGCAAAATAGATGTGGGTATGCCGCAACTGCGCAGGCGACGCGGGCAGTTCCTTGATCCCGACGATGTAGGCATCCTCGGGCGCGTCCACCCACGACCCGGTGTCGGCGATCTGGCAACCAGCCTCGGCGTACCGCTCGATGTCGAAGACGCGCTGCGGTGAGCGTTCGACCGTGATCTGTGCGCCCGAGGCAATCAGCGTGGCCGCATCGGCCGGGGTAATGGGGGCACGGCGTTCGGTGGCGCGCACTTCGGCACGCATCCACAGGTGTATGCCGGTCATGCGCTGATCATTGGGGTTCGTCTCGCTCACCCAGATACCCTAAGCGCGCGGACCAGACCACCGAGACGGCGTGGTGTCAGGGCTCGATCGCCATGGTGCGGCCGGACGACTGGTCCTGCATCCACCGGACCAGTGCCTCGGACCCGCCCCGAGGTGCGTCGGTGAGGTGCTGGGCGTTGAGCGCCGGGACGCTGACGGCACTGACCAGGGGGTGATCGCTGGCGCGGATCGCGTCACCCTTGGCGAAGAGGATCGGTGAGTTTTTCGCCGGGGCGCATACCCGTGTAGTGGATGTCGACATCGGTACGGCCCAACCAGAGCGCGCGAAGCATCGACTCCCTGGGTGGCGTTCGCCGCATACGAGGTCCTGACGTGTCGTCGGTCATGGTGCAGACGTATTGTCGCCTGGCACCGGGCCGAAGCCAAAGACCCGGGCCCTCGTGGCGGGAAGGGGCGTCATCATGTGGGACCTGGCGATCGTCGGCGCGGGCCCGGCGGGCAGCACTGCCGCCATGGCCGCCTTGGCTCGGCACCCTGACGCCCGCGTGCTGATGCTCGACCGCGCCGAGATCGGGCGAGACAAATCGTGTGGCGACGGCATCGCCCCGCACGCCATCGACATCCTGAGTGCCCTCGGCGGGCCGACGACGTTTGCCGGTCACCCAGAGGTCTGCACCTTGGAGTTGGCCAACGGTGATGTCGGCGTCGTGCGCCAGATGATCCGGCCCGCCCTGGTGGTGCCACGAGCGACCTTCGACGCCACTCTGGCCAGAGCCGCGATCAACCGTGGGGCGCAGTTCCGCCGCTGCCAGGTCCGGGACGTCGAGCCCCAGCCCGGTGTTGTCGTGCTCAACGAAAGCATTGAGGCACGGGTGGTGATTGCTGCCGATGGCGCGCACTCGGCGGTCCGCCGCGCGACCGGGACTCACCAGATCGCCAGTGGCAAGGTCGCGATGGCACTGCGCGGGTATGCGCCCACGTCCTCGCAGCGAGCCGGACGGCAAGTCATCCGGTTCGGCCAAACCCGTCAACCCTCATACGCCTGGTCCTTTGATCGCGGGGACGGCTGGGCCAACATCGGATACGGCGAAGTCCTGCACGCGGGCCGCTTCCGCGAGATGCTGAGCAAGCCGATGATGATCGGGCAGATCGAGCAGATGTTGCCGGGCAGCACTCGCGGTGGCGAGCGGTGGCTGGGGCATCACCTCCCGCTGTCGGCGCCGTACTTTGCTCATCCAGGCGGACCGATCATGTATGCCGGCGACGCGGCCTCGCTGATCAACCCGCTGACCGGCGAGGGCATCTACTACGCGGTCGCCACCGGCGCGATTGCCGGTGCGTGCGCCATGCAGCCTCGGGCGGCAGCCACCGCATCTGTGTCGTATCGCCGCGCCGTGCGACGACTTCTGGGGTCTCACCTGGCCACGACCGCGGGCCTTTCGCGAGCGGTCGCAATCCCGGGGCTTCTCGACGCCGGCCTTCGCGCCGCGTCCGCCGATGCGGGTGCCTTCGATGACCTCGTCGAAGTCGGGTTGGGCCGGGGCACGATGACTGCTCGGCTGCTGCTTGCGCTCGCCCGCAATTAAATGCCCTCGCATCAGTCTTGAGGCTGCACCGCGACGCGACGGGGTGGTTCGGGTACCTTAGGATCTGAACGTTTACGTCGTAAACGTCACTCACTGAGGAGAACCCATGAGCAAGCTCACCCTGGCTGCTGCCGGAGCCGTCGGCTACGTCCTAGGAGCCCGCGCCGGCCGCGAGCGCTACGAAGAACTCAGCAACAAGGCCACATCGCTGTGGAGGAGTCCCACGGTCCAGAAGGGCAAGCGTCACGCGGAGGACAAGGCCAAGGACCTGACCTCCGATGGCACCGAGTCCAGCCTTAGCGAGGTCGGTGACCACGGCGACTCTCCGAATCAGTTCAATGTCTGAACGGATGACGACACACCCGGAGCAAGCATCGACAGGCGAATTGATCGCTCGCCTTTCTGAGCAGACGTCGACGCTCATTCGGGATGAGATGCGCTTGGCACAGGCCGAGATGTCACAAAAGGCCAAGCACGCCGGGACGGGTATCGGCATGTTTGGGGCCAGTGGAGTGCTCGCTCTCATGGGTCTTGGTGCAGGGGTCGCAACGGCGATCATCGCGCTGGCCCTTGTGCTGCCGACCTGGGCCGCTGCCGTGATCGTCACGGTGGCTCTCTTATCGGTGGCCGGGATCGTTGCGCTGCTAGGCAAGAAACAGGTCGAGCAGGCCAAGCCCGCCCCGGAGCGCACCATCGCCAGCGTCAAAAAAGATGTGGCCACCGTGAAGGAGAACGCCTCGAAATGAGTACCGAAAGCACGAATAGCGACCACGTCGAGACTTCGGATCAAGCGTCGAAAGATCCAGCGAAGATCGAAGCCGAGATCGAGGCGACACGTGAGCAGTTGAGCGAGACTGTTGAGGCCTTGAGCGCGAAGTTGGACCTCAAATCCCAGGCTCAAGAGCGGGTCGCCGATGCGAAACGCCGCGCACAAGAGACGATGAACGACCCAGACGCCCGCGCAGACGCCTTGAAGCAAGCGGCCCCCGTGATGGCTGCTATTGCCGTGGTCGCAGTCCTCGTCGGCCTCCTGCGCCGGGTGGCTCACCGGTGATGTTGGGTCTTTCGAAAAAGGAGAAGGCCGAAAAGGAGAAGGCCGAGCGTGACCTGGTCGAGGAGGAGCTTCCCCGTCAGGATGCCGCGACGAAGCAGGAGGAAGTGGTTCATCCCGAGGCCGACGCCAAGCCAGCCGACGTTGGTGACGTGAAAGCCCCCACGTGGAAATACACGGCTCGCAAGACGTTGCGGGAGTTCACTGACGACGAGTGCACCGATCTCGCTGCCGCGTTGACGTACTTTGCGGTGCTGGCTCTCTTCCCCGCGCTCATCGCGATTCTGTCGTTGTTGAGTTTGGTGGGTCAGGCCGATACGACAGTCACGCAGGTGACCGAGATCGTCACGCAGTTGGGTGGGTCCTCGGTCGCCGAAACGCTCAAGCCCACGATTGAGTCTTTGGCGACATCACCCGGTGGTGGTCTCGCACTGATTATCGGTCTGGCTACGGCGTTGTGGTCTGCGTCCGGCTATGTGATGGCGTTCAGCCGCGGGATGAACCGGGTCTACGAGATCGGGGAAGGCCGTCCGGTCTGGAAACTTCGGCCGATGATGCTGCTCATCACGTTGATCATGGTCGTCATGGTGGTGCTGATCGCCCTCATGCTGGTGGCTTCGGGCCCGGTGGCAGAGACTATTGGCTCGACAATCGGGCTCAGCACGACCGTCGTCACTGTCTTTCAGATCGCCAAGTGGCCGGTGATCTTGATCTTGGCGATCCTGACCGTTGCGCTGTTGTACTACTCCACGCCGAACGTGCAACAGCCCAAGTTCCGCTGGATCAGCGTCGGGGCGGCGAGTGCCATCCTCGTATGGATTCTCGCTTCGGTCGGCTTCGGGTTCTACGTGGCGAACTTCTCGAGTTACGCCAGCACGTACGGCTCATTGGCCGGGGTCATCATCTTCTTGCTCTGGCTATGGATCACCAACATCGCACTGCTGCTCGGTGCCGAACTCGACGCCGAGTTGGAGCGGGGACGTCAATTGCAGGGTGGGATCGCTGC
Source organism: Dermatophilaceae bacterium (assembly GCA_041746935.1). Classification (GTDB taxonomy): domain Bacteria; phylum Actinomycetota; class Actinomycetes; order Actinomycetales; family Dermatophilaceae; genus Ornithinicoccus. Next base: position 33,162 of record JBGTGC010000231.1, on the reverse strand, counting down.
CGAAGAAGAGTTGCAACTCCCCGCCCGTGATACGACCAAGATCGAGAAGACCGAAGCCAAAGAGGCCGAGGACATCAAGAAAGGTCGGGCGCTGCGCAAGAGCGCCGGAGAGTCGACCGATGGGGCGGACTCCGACCGGAGTGTGCCAACGAAGTAGCTCGAGCACCACCGTTTCTCGTCAGGCATGCCTTCCGGTTGCGAAGTGTCGGCAGACGCGTAGGTTTACAAGGTAAACATCGAATCACGATTGCAAGGGAGCCCTCATGGTCAGCACGGAGCAGATGCAGACGCTGTTGGACAACGGCGGAGTGGTCATCGACAAGGATGGCGACAAGGTCGGCAAGATCGGCCAAGTCTACCTCGATGACGAGAGTGGCAACCCAGAGTGGGTCACCACCAAGACCGGATTGTTCGGGGGGTCGGAGACGTTTGTCCCAGTCGCGGCGGCCGACTTCGGTGACAATGAAATCCGAGTGCCGTACGACAAGGCCACCATCAAGGATGCGCCCCGGATGGATGACGCTGAAGGCCACCTTTCCCCGGAGCAGGAGTCCGAGTTGTTCAGTTACTACGGTGTTGGCGGAGGCACCTCCGCCAGTCACGGCGGGGACACCCATGCCGGAGATCACGGAGATCACGACGATCACGACGGCCACCGTGACCACGACGATCACGGCATGGCCGAGGATGGGCACCCGCGCGATCACGACGACGAAGGCATGGTCGTCTCGGAGGAGCAGTTGCACGTCGGTACCGAGCGGGTCGAGACCGGCAAGGCCCGGCTTCGTAAGTATGTGGTGACTGAGAATGTCACCACCACCGTGCCCGTGGAGCGCGAAGAGGTCCGCCTCGAGCGTGAACCGATTGACGAAGGCGAGCGGGATGGTGTCGTGGTCGACGGTGACCTCGGCGATGACGAGCAAGAGGTCGTGCTCACCGAAGAGCGTGTGGTGGTAGACAAGGAAACCGTTCCGGTCGAGCGCGTCAGTCTGGATACCGAGACCGTGACCGGCGAGCAGCAGGTCAACGAAGAGGTCCGCAAGGAGCAGGTCGAGGCAGATGTTCCTGACGGCATCGACACAACCCGCGACGGTCGATAGGGACGCTGGATGAGCACTCCTCTAGGCGAGGGCTCTGGCCACGGCCGCCCCCGGCGCGACGATCACTGGGATGACGACCCCACGGTTGAACAGTCTCAGGCTCGACGCGACGGGGGCGCTCCCGTCGCGGGCTCCGATGGTAGAGATCACACGCCGCCGGCTCATCACACAGAGCCCGAGCGGGTCGATCCCGACCTGGTGCGTCAAGAGTTCGGCGGGATCAAATGGGGCTCAGCGTTCTTCGGGTGGTTGAGCGCCACCGGGGCGATCGTGCTTCTGGCCGCGATTGTTGCCGGTGTTGGTGCTCTCGTGGACGAGAACACCAACACAGACGTGGCTCAACTGGCCCAAGATCCGCAATCGGCGGGGATCGTCGGGGGAGTGGCGCTGTTCGTGGTGCTCTTTGTCGGCTATTTCTGTGGCGGATATGTCGCCGGCCGGATGGCCCGATTCGACGGATCTCGGCAAGGCTTGGCCGTGTGGATCTGGGCGCTGGTCATGGCTGCCCTCTTTGCCGCCCTGGGGTATTTCCTCGGTGATCAATTCGATGTCGGGTCGCAGCTGACCGGGCTACCGGATATACCGGTCAGCCAGTCCGACCGGACGCTCACCGCGGTGATCGTGGGTGCATCGGTGTTGTTGACGACCCTCGTTGGGGCCATCCTCGGGGGACTGACGGGAATGCGGTTTCATCGGAAGGTTGATGCAGGCCCGATTCTGCATTGAGGTGTCCTGACCGGGTTCGACATTGCCGTCGAGTTCCATTAGGTGGGCCATAGTGACAAACTGCCCAGGGGCACTGTGGCCCACCAGGCACTCCGGACGGGATGGCACTATGGCGCTGGAATCTATGAATCCGGACGCGGCAGCGCCTCGGCGTCTGAACCGACAGCGCATCACTGACGCAGCCCTTGAATACATGGATACCTATGGTGCGCAGGCGCTTACGATGCGCAAGCTAGGGGCAGAACTTGGCGTTGAAGCGATGGCGATTTATCGCTACGTGCCGGGCCGTGAAGCTTTGCTGGAGGCTGTCATCGCCCAGATCCTGGAAGGTTTGCATGACCGCCTCGACGAGCAGTTGACGCGAAGCTGGCAGGGATATCTGCAGGGTTATGCCCACGAGGTCCGGTTAATCGCCATCGAACACCCGAAGATTTTTCCGCTGGTGGCCACCAAGCACCCTGCGGCTCCGTGGCTGCGGCCACCGCTGCGCAGCATCGAGCTGGTCGAGCACTTCTTGGCGACCCTGTCCGAGCATGGCTTCAAGGACGCGCAGGCAGCCGAAACGTATCGCTCGTTCACCAGTTTCTTGCTCGGCCACTTGTTGCTCGAGTGCGGCATTCGCGGCGCGAACACGGCACCGTTGGAGGAACCGCTGGACGAAGGCGAGGCGAGCGTGCCCAACGACGACGGACTGGAAGGGCTCGCGGATGCGCCCACGGTGCGCCGGCTGCGCCCGCTGCTCAGCGAGGATCACGCGGAAGACGAGTTCGAAATGGCCGTCGAAGCCTTGCTCGATCGCATCGAGATGTTGATCTCGAAATAGGACTCCCCGATGCCCCGCCTGCGGCTAGACGAAGGCGGCCATCGATCCCCCCAGCAGAGCCACTAGCGCCCCAACCAACCTGACCCGGTCGCTCACGATCAGCCTTCGTACTAGCTCGGGGTCGGGGTTCTCGCTCAGTCGCCCGTGCGTCGGCCCAGCCAGGAGGGCCGTGGCCGCCATGGACAAGGCCGCACCGCCCGCGCATACCCACACGCCGAGGTTAGTGGGCTGGGACCACGCTGCCCAGACCACCGCGATCAGCAAGGCACCGTAGGTCAGACCGACAATCGGGGTGATGGCTCGACCGTGCGCAGCGTGCGCGCGTATCCACTGCTGCGGCTCGACCGCCACCAGCGCCGGATAGACCACCGTCGTCACGGTGGATTGGAACCCGGCGTGCAGCGCAGCCGCGATAGCCAGAGCAACCACGCTTGCCTCGGGCATCGTCATACCGTGACCCTACGGGGGCTCGCGGCGACGGATCCTGCCCGTTAGGGCAGACTGATGAGGCATCCACTACAGCTTCTAGGAGACCTGATGGACTCGACCATGCTGGACCGCATCGACGCCTGGTGGAGGGCCGCCAACTACCTCTCGGTCGGGCAGATCTACCTGCTCGACAATCCACTGCTGCGCGACCCGCTCACCATCGATCACATCAAGCCCCGCCTGCTCGGGCACTGGGGCACCACGCCGGGACTGAACTTCCTCTACGCCCACCTCAACCGTGCCATCGCCGAGCGCGAACAGAGCACCATCTACGTCACGGGTCCGGGCCACGGCGGCCCAGGTCTGGTGGCGAGCACCTACCTGGAAGGCACCTACACCCAGACGTATCCGGAGATCAGTCAGGACGAAGACGGGATCCGCCGGTTGTTCCGGCAGTTCTCCTTCCCCGGTGGCATCCCCTCCCACGTGGCTCCGGAGACCCCGGGGTCGATCCATGAGGGCGGTGAATTGGGGTATGCCCTGTCGCACGCCTACGGTGCGGTCTTCGACAACCCGGAGGTGCTCGCGTTCGCCGTGGTCGGTGACGGTGAGGCGGAGACCGGTCCACTGGCCACCTCATGGCACTCCAACAAATTCCTCAACCCGCTGACCGATGGCGTGGTGCTGCCGGTGTTGCACCTCAACGGCTACAAGATCGCCAACCCGACCGTGCTCGCCCGCATCCCCGAAGGCGAGTTGGGCGACCTGATGCGGGGGTACGGGCACACGCCCCACTTCTTCACCGCCGGATTCGACGAGGAGTCGCACGCCGACATCCATCAACGGTTCGCTGACTGCCTCGATACGGTGCTGGACGAGATCGCCGGACACAAGCGCGCCGCAGCCGACGCGGCGGCCGCTGGGGAGGAGCCGCAACGACCGTTGTGGCCGATGATTGTCTTCCGCACCCCCAAGGGCTGGACCGGCCCGAAGGAGATCGACGGCAACCAGACCGAGGGCTCGTGGCGCTCGCACCAGGTCCCGTTGGCCAACGCGCGAGACACCCCAGAGCACCTGAAAAACCTGAGCGACTGGCTGGCCAGCTATCGCCCCGACGAGCTCTTTGATGCCGCGGGCACGTTGCGGCCCGAGATTGCGGCCCTCGCGCCACCGGTAGGGATGCGGATGGGTGAGATCCCGCATACCAACGGGGGTTTGGTCCTCAAAGATCTGCGTATGCCGAACTGGCGCGACTTCGGTGTCGCAGCCGACGGCAGCGGGCCGGGGATGTCCGAGGCCACCCGCGTGCTCGGGGAGTTCCTGCGCGAGATCATCCGGCTGAACCCCGACAACTTCCGCATCTTCGGCCCCGACGAGACGGCATCCAACCGACTCCAAGCGGTGTATGACGTCACAGACAAACAGTGGAACGCCGGACTGGAAGGGAACGACCGCCAGGAGCACCTGGCGATCAACGGTCGGGTGATAGAGATGCTGAGTGAGCATCAGTGTCAGGGGTGGCTTGAGGGCTATCTATTGACCGGCCGGCACGGGATGATGAACTCCTACGAGGCGTTCATCCACCTGGTCGACTCGATGTTCAACCAGCACGCCAAGTGGCTCAAGGTCACCAACCGCATCCCCTGGCGGCGGCCTATCGCGTCGTTGAACTACCTGCTCAGCTCACACGTCTGGCGCCAGGACCACAACGGCTTCTCGCACCAAGACCCCGGCTTCATCGACCACGTGGTCAACAAGAAGGCCGACATCATCCGGGTCTATCTCCCGCCGGACGCCAACACCTTGCTGTCGACGTATGACCACGTGCTGCGGTCCAAGCAGTACGTCAACGTCGTGGTCGCCGGCAAGCAGCCGGGGCCGAACTTCCTATCCGTGGACGAGGCGGACAAGCACTGCTCGCGTGGCTTGGGCATCTGGGAGTGGGCTGGCACGGAGTCGGGCCGCGACGAGCCCGAGGTGGTCCTCGGGTGTGCTGGTGACGTGCCGACGTTGGAAGTCATGGCGGCGGCCGACCTGTTGCGCGAGGCCATCCCGGATCTGACGATGCGTGTCGTGAACGTGGTGGACCTGATGCGGCTCCAGAGCGAGGACGAGCACCCACACGGGCTCTCCGACCGGGACTTCGACGCGATCTTCACGGCCACCAAGCCGGTCATCTTCGCCTATCACGGCTATCCCTGGCTGATCCATCGGTTGACCTATCGGCGGACCGGACACGCCAACCTGCACGTGCGCGGATACGTCGAGGAAGGCACCACCACCACGCCGTTCGACATGTTGATGCTCAACAACCTCGACCGTTATCGGTTGGTGATGGACGTCATCGACCGCGTGCCAAGGCTTGGGGCCAGCTATGCCGGCCTGCGACAGCGGATGGTCGATGCCCGGCATGATGCTCGCGCCTACACCCGTTCCCATGGGATGGACATCGAGGAAGTGCAGCACTGGGTGCGCCCCGACGTCGGCGAGACGGCGGCCACGCTGGGTGGGCCCTCGCTGGCCGACACCACGGGCGGCGACAACGATGGCTAATTGACCTTTTTGTTGGACAGCCCCTCGGCGACACCGATCAGGAGCACGGCGGCGATGATCGCCACGATGGCGCCAATGATATTGAGCTCGAAGATGTCACCGGAGCCGATCGCGGAGGCAATCAGACCGCCGATGACGGACCCGACCACACCGAGCAACAACGTCATGACGATGCTGAGGTTCTGCTTGCCGGGCTTGATCAGTCGGGCGACGGCGCCGACGAAGAGGCCGAAGATGAGGAATCCGAGGATGTCGATGATCACGGTGGGTACTCCTTGAGCAGGTGAGGGGACGGCGGGCTGCGACGCCAATGTACGGCGAACGTTAACCCGACTGGCCCAACTAATCATATCGGCGTGAGCGCCGACTCCTTGTGTGCAGCCTTGGAGCCGGTCTTCTCCGACTCCACGATGTAGTAGGGGTCATCGTCGGTGGGCTTGAAGTTCTGCCCTTCGAACTCGAAGTCGTTGACCCGCTTTTGCTTGACGATGCCGTGAGTCGGCCCCTGGGGGGTCTTCCAGGTCACTGTGTCTCCGTTGCTGAACGCCATGCCGCCTCCTTATTGTCCGTGGTGATCGGCTGAGTCACTGCTCTTGGACGCGTTCGTGATGTCGTCGGCCGAGACGTCGAGGCGGCCCTGCTCGATGGCCTCGATGATGGCCGTGGCCACCTGCTCCGGGGCCAGACCCTCGGGCAATTTCGGGGCCAGCCCGGCCAGGGCGCGGTCGACCAAGCCGGTCTCGGTATGCGGCGGCCGCACGTCATACACGCTGATCTTGGAGCGCCGCAGTTCTCGGATCAAGGCACGATCCGCGCCCGTCAGCGCGGCCTTCGTGGCGGCATACGCAGCCATCCCAGGCATCGGCTGATCGGCGACGACGGCGGAGATGTTGAGCACGAAACCCTGCGACTCAGCGAGCAGGGGTGCCGTCCGGCGCAGCATCCACAGCGGCCCGATGACGTTGGTGAAGAACAACTCCTCGATGACGGCGTCCTCGGTGTCCACGAGATTGCCGAACGCGACCACCCCGGCCGCGTTGATCACTCCATCCAACCGACCGAATTTTTCCCGAGCGACCTTGACCAGGTGATCGCCCGCGCTGGCGTCGCTGAGGTCGGCCACGACGATGGTGCCGCTCTCGATGCCCAGGTCAGTCAGCCGCTGCTCGTCGCGGCCCACCAAGATCACCGTGCCGCCCCGCCCGACCACCCCTCGGGCGACGTGGGAACCCAACACCCCACTGGCTCCGACGACAGCAACAACAGCATCTTTGAGCTCGTGACCAGCCATCCTTCAGCCTAAGCCGACGGATCTGAGGGCGCGCGGGCGGTACCCTCGCATGATGCTCATAGACCTCACCGTGGCATCATCGCGGCGCGGCGGATCGGTGCCCCTGCAGGGATATCTAGCCCTTCCAGACGGCGAGGGTCCCTGGCCCGGGGTCGTTGTGGTCCACGAGATTTTCGGTCTCGACGCCAATTGTCGAGTTCACGCCGACCGTATGGCCGCAATGGGGTATGTAGCGCTGGCGGTGGACCTGTATTCGGCCGGAGGTGCGCGAAGGTGTCTGGTGGCGACCATGCGCAGCGTGCTGCGCGGCACGGGGCGTGCGTTTACCGACATCGAGACCGCGCGCTTGGCGCTCCTTGATCGCGCGGACGTGACCGATCGGATCGGCATCATCGGGTTCTGCATGGGTGGGGGATTTGCGCTCTTGACGGCGGACGCGGATCGATACGGTGCGGCGTCGGTCAACTACGGCATGCTGCCGAATTATCTGGACGCGACTGCCGCGTTGTGTCCGGTAGTGGCCTCGTATGGCGCGCAGGACAGGGCGCTGAAGGGAGCGGCGGATAACTTGGGGGCGGCGCTGGACACACACGGTATCCAGCATGACGTGAAGGAGTATCCCGGAGTGGGGCACTCGTTTGTGAACGAACTGCCCACCGGTCCACGAGTCCTGCAGCCGTTGACGCGTGTCCTGGGCATCGAGCCGAAGCCCGACGTGGCCGCAGACGCCTGGGCGCGGATCGGTGCGTTCTTCGACGTTCATCTGCGTGCCGATAGGCAGTAGCGCCCTAACACAGGACGCGGTGGATGACTTCTTCGGCGACCAGTGCCGGATGAGTTTCCGGTAGCCAGTGACCGGCTGGCACTTCGATGAAGCGATACTCCGAGCGCACGAAATGTGCGGTGTGCCGAGCGGCGGCCGAGCCCAGCGCAAAGTCCCGGTTTCCCCAGATATAGGTGGTCGGCACGCGCGATCGAGGGGAGCTCGTCCGGTGGCGGAGCATTGCCCGATACCAGTTCAGCGGACCGGTAAGCGTCGCTGGATCGGCAAAGCGATCCGCGTACCTGGCGGCCTGCTTTTCCGGCAGGCCAGACCTGATGTAGAAGTCGTGCAATCGTGGGGCCAGCACTCGCTCGGGAAGTCGTGGCAGTTGAAACAGCGCCATGTAGTAGCTCGACAATCCTTGCCTGCTGTGCGTGAAAGACCAGATCAGTGAGGCTGGATGCGGCGTGGACAGCACGGTCACGCTGTCGACACGGGAGGTTGTCCCCGCCAGATGCCAGGCGATGGCCCCGCCCCAGTCGTGCCCGAGAAGGTGAGCATGTTCGACTCCTGCAGCCTCGAGCATGACGAGCACGTCGGCGGCAAGCGAGGACACGCTGTAGGCGCTCGGCCGTGCGGGAGCGTTGTGCGGGGCGTAGCCGCGCTGGTCGAAGGCCAGTGTGCGCAGGCCCGCTGAGTGCAACCGTGGTGCCACGTCATCCCAGGTTGAGGAGTCCTGGGGGAATCCGTGCAGCATGACCACGACTGGCCCGTGTTGTGGACCACGGTCATGGACCGGAAAGGTCAACCCTTCGTGGACGAATTCGCTGAGGCGGCTCATGTTCCGCTGAGGAGTTGTCGTCACGTCTACTTTCCCCGATCCAACACGGCGATCCCGATGTCGATCAGACCCGGGCCGAGTCAGTCGATCGCGCCAGCCGTCGGTGGTCATCGATCATCTGATCCGCGCCGGCAATCACGGCGCTGGCATGGCGAGCGCTCCGGATGATCGACATCGCCAACAGCACCAGAGTTGCGCATCCAAAGACCGAGGCCTGAAGGTGATCACCCGTGACGCCGGCCCACCCGGCAGCTACCAGGGACAGCATGACCAGCACGCCGGTGCGGCGAAACCAAACTGGTGAACTCATGACAATCCCTTATTAGGTGGTTATTTGACTATACGACTCCATTGAGACTCATGCCAACAATAGATCCGTATATTCGAAACATGCTGCGGGGCAAGGGAATTTAACCTATGCTCAAGGTATGCTTCTATTCAGGTTTGCGTATGGATTTGATCTATTTTCGACAATTCTCTAAACGCCTCTTCCGTTGGTCACCGCTGCTTCGACTGCGGCTGACGGGGTCGATGCTGTGGGTGAGGGTGCTTCCAGAGCGTGATCAACGTCACGGCACGAACCCGGCCCGTTCAGAGAACCCAGATGAGTTGTTGGCGTAGTCTTGGTCTAACTCTCCGCACAGTCTTGCCTCGGAGTGTCGTGCCCGTTGTCGTTTATCGCGCGGGCCACGTGACCCCCGGATGAACCCGATCGGGCACAGCGTGTTGGGCTGGACACCACGCACCAACACCCTGGAGTTTTCTTCTTGTCTCTCTCGAATTTTGCTGTCCTTGGCGTGCCCACCCCCCTGGTCGCCGCCCTTCATCACCGAGGGATCACCGAGCCGACCCCGATTCAACGAGCTACGCTGCCCGACTCGATGTCCGGGCGGGACGTGTTGGGGCGCGGCCGCACAGGTTCGGGCAAGACCTATGCGTTCGCTTTGCCGCTCGTTGCTCGGCTAGCGGCCTCCGGCACGCCACGGCAGTCGAAACGGCCTCGCGCGCTCATCTTGGCCCCCACCCGGGAACTTGCCGGTCAGATTGCCGAGGCCATCGACCCGCTGGCGCGCGCCATGGGAATGCGCACGCTCACCGTGTTCGGTGGCGTGGGTAAGCAGCCGCAAACCAGAGGTCTTGCCAGCGGGGTGGACATCCTCATCGCCTGTCCCGGTCGACTCGAAGACCTGATCAACACGGGGCACGCTCGGTTGGACGCGGTGGAGATCACGGTGCTCGACGAGGCCGATCACATGGCTGACCTGGGCTTCCTGCCCGGTGTGAAGCGCCTGATGGATCGCACACCCAAGAATGGTCAGCGAATGCTGTTCTCGGCGACCCTCGATGGCGGGATCGACATCTTGGTCAAGCGCTATCTCACCAACCCGGTGAGTCACAGTGCCGACTCGGCACAGTCGCCGGTCTCCACGATGGAGCACCACGTCCTGCACATCGAGCACTCCGACCGCCTGGATGTGCTGACCGACCTCGCCTCGGCCCCCGGCCGTAGCCTCGTCTTCACCCGCACCAAGCACGGTGCCAAGAAGCTCGCGCGGCAGCTGAACGCCCGGGGCGTGCCGTCGGTGGAGCTGCACGGCAACCTGGCGCAGAATGCCCGCACCCGCAACCTCGAAGCCTTCCACTCCGGGCAAGCCCCGACACTGGTGGCCACCGACATCGCTGCCCGCGGCATCCACGTCGATGACGTGGGCCTGGTGATCCACGCCGATCCGCCCGTCGAACACAAGGCATACCTGCACCGCTCCGGGCGCACCGCCCGTGCCGGTGCCTCCGGTCGCGTCGTCACCCTGATGACCGATGACCAGGTGCGCGACGTCAAGGCCCTCACCAGGGCTGCCGGTGTCACGGCGACCACCACGCGCGTCCGAGTCGGTCATCCGATGCTCAGCGAGCTGGCCCCGAGGCCCCCTGGTGGCGTGGTGTTGGTCAAGCCCCCCGCCGCCGAGGCACCCGTCCGAGGGCAGGGGTCGCCGCGCAACGGTCAGCGCGGACAGCAGGGTGGCAACGCTCGGCGACAGAGCAACGGCGCAAACAATGATCGCGCACGGCGTCATGGCGGTCCGCGCTCGGGTCAGGGTGGGGCCGGTCGTCGATCCACCCGAGCCTCGGGTTACGCAGCGCGATAGCAGCCCGGCGGGTCGGCATACACCCGCGTCCCGCACAATGAGGCGGTGGACGAGCCAGCGAAGCGCCGCCCACGCGGCTACGGAGCCCGGGCGGTCACCGAGATCGAGATCTATGCGGTCTCGAGCATCGTCGTGCTCTACACCCTTGCGTGTGGCTGGACCTTCGTCTCCGCCACCCAGGGGGCGCTGTCGGACGCCAGGGCCGTCTCAGCCGTGATTGCGCTCGGACTGATAGCGCCGGTGTGCTCTTGGTCCCTGCGCCGAGCGGTGGCTTTGCAAGCCAAGCAGACGACACGAGACGCCGAACGCGGCGCACTGTCAGGCGTTCCGAGCGTACTGTTGGGATACTTGAAGGCTCGTGCCGAGCGGTCCGCCGGGCCCAAAATCCGGCTGCGACCAGCCGCGATGAGCGCGGCCCGAGTGACCGACCTCGGGATCGCTCTCGTGAGCGTGTCGCTGTTTTGGGCCTTCTACACGGGGTCTTTGATCGCGGCGGTGCTGGTCCCGTCCGTGTTTCATTGGGTGCGACTGAGCCGGCGTAGAGCGCTATAGACCAGGGGTCGGGCCCCTCTGCGGCCTGGGCCTAGCCGACTTTCTGACCCGGCTGAAGTTTCCCGAGGCGATAGCCCACGCCGCGAACGGGTTCGATGAATCGCGAGTCGTTCACGGCAAGGACCTTCCTGCGCAGCCGACTGATGTGCGCCTCGACGGCCTTAACGTTTCCTCGACTACTGATCGCCCGAGCGAGCTCAGGACGTGTGACCACGCGGCTAGGGTCGCGCACCAGCGTGAGCAGGAGGCTGAATTCACTGCGGGTCAGAGCGATCTCGTGTCCGTCCATCCACGCTTCCCAGCGGCCAGCGTCAACCGTCAGTGGCCCGCAGACGAACCGTTGAGTTTCCTGGGTCGGCGGGGCGGCGTGTCTACACATGCTCATCACCCGCAGTCGCAGCCACGCCGGAGACGCCGTGATCGGCAGGACGTCGCTGGCCCCGGACGACAGGAGACGGCTGTGGTCAGCCTCGCTGAGCCCTCTCTTGAGCACCAGGATCGGCACCTGCAGGTCCGGGCTGGCGGCCAAACTATCGACGGTCCGGGTCGCGCCACGTGAGGTTCCCCACCGTGGACGATGGTCATGAGGGGCCCGTTGGCGTGGGCCGAGGTGATGGCCGACGTGGCGTCGTGGACAAGGCAGTGGGTGATGCCGTGATTGGCCAAGCTCGACAGTGTCTGACCGAGGGGGACCTTGTCCGCTTGAACGGGGATCAGAAGAACGCGGCGTCCAGGCATGACACCTCCCTGTGGATGGATAGGTCACCAGGCATTCGGAAGCGCGGCGGTTGTGGATTGAATCGCGGGCCTCGGACGTGGGCCCAAGAGTGGACTGCTCCTCAGAGGCCAATTATGCGAGGCTAGGGAGTATGCAGCGCGTCTTGTCGGCCCGATCAGTGGCGCTCGTCGTGGGCGCGGCGGGGCTCAAACCCCCGCTGTATGCGGCGTTGTCCGACCGGATCAGAGGTGCCATCACCGACGGTCGACTCCCAGCGGGCGCACGCCTGCCGAGCGAGCGCGAGCTGATGGTCGCGATGGCGTTGAGCCGCAGCACGGTCACCCGCGCCTACCAAGAGCTGCGCGATCAGGGATATCTGCACACTCGCCAAGGCTCAGGCAGCGTGCTTCACCTTCCGGTCGTGCCGGGTGGCCGCGTCGATCATCTGCTCACCCCGGCCGGCACCGATCCGGACGCCATCGACCTCACGACCACTGCCTCGGCCGCCGGACCGTGGCTGATGGAGGCGTATGCCGAGGCAGTGGCGGACTGCCCGGCATACCTCCCCGGCGTTGGGTATTACCCCACCGGCTTGCCCGTGCTGCGCGGGTTAGTGGCCGATCGTTTCAACGAGCGCGGCCTGGCGACCTCGGCCGACCAAATCCTGATCACCTCAGGTGCACTGTCCAGCACGGCCATCGCCGCCCAAGCGCTCGGTCTGCGCGGCTCACGGGTAGTGATCGAGAGCCCGTCCTACCCCAACGCCATCGCCACCTTCAAGGGCTTGGGCGGTCGCTTGATGAGCCATCCCGTCGACCACGAGGCCGACGGCGCGCAGTGGGACCCCATTGGGCTGGACCTGCTGTTGCGTCAGGTCAGCGCGCGGTCGGCATACCTCGTCCCGGACTTCCACAACCCCACCGGAGCGTTGATGGATGCCGCTCAGCGTGAGCGGATCGGCGCCCTGCTTGCCGAGAGAGGCGTGGTGCCGATCATCGATGAGACGCCGGTGGAGTTGGCGAGCGACGACACCCCTATGCCGCCGCCATTGGCTGCCTTTGTGCCCGATTCGATCACCGTCGGCGGCGTGAGCAAGACGTTTTGGGGCGGTCTGCGGATCGGGTGGATCCGGATGCCGAGCGCCCGGGTCCGCGCGATGGCGACGAGTCGCCTCCGGCTCGACCTGGGCACCGCAGTCCTGGAGCAGTTGGCCGTCGCCGCCTTGTTGCGCAGGCGGGCCGAGATCGTGGCCCAGCGCCGAGCGGCTTTCACGGCCGGTCGCGACCTGCTGCTGGCCGGTGTCGCCGAACACCTCCCCACCTGGCGGGTGCATCGTCCGGCGGGTGGGTTGTCGTTGTGGTGCCGCCTCCCCGCGGAACGCTCGACTGCGCTCGTGGCCACGGCTGCCCAGCAGCACCTCATGCTGGCTGCGGGGCCGAACTTCGCCCCCGGCGGCGGCTTGGATCAGTGGATGCGGCTGCCGTTCGTCCTGCCGCAGGACCGTCTCGCCGAGGCTATCCCTCGGCTGGTGAGGGCCTGGGATGCAGCGCTGGTGGGTGGCCCGACCGCGGTGCGTGACGGCATACCGGCGCACTCGCCGATCATCGCCTAGCGCCTCAGTGCACCCAGACCAACACCAGGCTTGAGCTCCCCAGAGCCCAACACAAGCCGACCAGACAGAGCAGCGGGACCGGATTGACCGACGACGTCGTGTCTCGGATGCCCGCCACGGCTCGACGTATGCGGCGTTGCTGGGTGAGCGAGATGGCCACCGCGCTCAGCAACGTCAGGGCCGGTAGAACGAGTAGCCCCGCGCCGTAGACCGGGAGCCAGCGGATCGTGAACGCGCTGACCACACAGCAGGCCAGCGCGGTGCGGGACCAGGCCATGGCCGTGCGCTCGGGTTGCAGGCCAGCATCGAGATGTGCGGCGGTGTGCGGGTGGTGAGCCGACAGCGTCATGACGTCAGCCGATGGCAATGACGACGATGACGACCAGTGCGCCCAACGCCGCACCGATCCCGAGGACAGGCGCAATCAACGGCAACGGCAGCGGCGCTTGATGACGCATCGCCCGCTCGACGCCGATCCAGCGCACGAACGCACCTCCGCTGACCAGCATCCCGAGGACGAGCAGCAGGATTGCGACGCCCTTGCGGTAGGGATCTTCGAGGACGGCGAAGGCCTCGACCGCGATACCCCCGGCCAGCAAGGCCAGCGCCGTGCGGATCCACGACAAGAAGGTCCGCTCGTTGGCCAAACTGAACCGAGGGTCAGGGGTCGTGCCGTCCGGGAAGATCCGCCGCGCCAGCCAACCCCTTCCGTCCGGCTCCGCGGACGCGCTCACAGGCTGGGCCGCGCTGTGCTCTCCCGGAGTGGGGCCGTCGGCAGGGGTCACGTTCCTACGCTACGTCCTGACGGCATACCTGCGTCATGCCTGCTTAAAAACGCGCCGAGCGCCGGTCAGGCCACCCGGGTCTGCGGTGCCGTCTCGGCCGTCTTCTTCGGGTCCTTCTCGACGATCTTGCCCAGTGCCTTGTCGATGGCCTTCATCGTCGACGCGTCGAGCTTGACCCCGGCCGCCTTGACGTTTTCGCCCACCTGCTCGGGTCGGGAAGCGCCGACCAACGCCGTAGCCACGTTGTCGTTCTGCAGGACCCAGGCGATCGCCAACTGGGCCATCGACAGGTCGTTCTTCTCAGCGATCGGCTGCAATTTCTGCACCCGCTTCAGCACGCCGTCGTTCATGAAGCGCTTGATCATGTTGGCACCGCCCTTTTCGTCGGCGGCACGCGACCCGGCCGGCGGCTCGGCACCCGGCTCGTACTTGCCCGACAACACACCTTGGGCCATCGGACTCCACACGATCTGCGAGACGCCCAACTCCCGCGACGTCGGCACGACCTGGTCCTCGATGACCCGCCACAGCATCGAATACTGCGGTTGGCTGGAGATCAGTTGGAAGCCCATCTCGCGGGACATCTCGACTCCGGCGCGAATCTGCGGTGCGGTCCACTCACTGACCCCGATATACAGCGCCTTGCCCTGCCGCACGATGTCGGCGAAGGCTTGCATCGTCTCCTCCAGCGGCGTCTCGGTGTCGTATCGGTGCGCCTGATAGAGGTCGACGTAGTCGGTCTGCAGGCGAGCCAACGATCCGTTGATCGACTCCATAATGTGCTTGCGTGACAGACCGGTGTCGTTCTTGCCGCCGGGACCGGTGGGCCAGTAGACCTTGGTGAAGATCTCCAGGCTCTCCCGACGCTCGCCCTTCAGCGCCTCACCCAGCACCGACTCTGCGACCGTGTTTGCATAGACGTCGGCGGTGTCAAAGGTCGAGATGCCTTCATCGAGCGCGGCGCGCACGCACTGGGTGGCGACGTCGTTCTCCACCTGGGAGCCGTGGGTCAGCCAGTTGCCGTAGGTGATTTCAGAGATCTTGAGTCCGCTATTGCCGAGGTATCGAAATTCCATTCCTTCACGTTACGCGACTCTTTATGGAGTCGTGCCGACTGTAGGTCATAGCGTGGTCCACGTCCCGCCTATGGTGAGCCGATGACGTATTCGGGGATGGGTTCGATTCCGTATGCCGACGGCGTGGCCTTCCGCGTGTGGGCACCGAACGCCGACGGGGTGAGGGTGACCGGTGACTTCGACGGGTGGAGCCCCGGCAAGCACAAACTGGGCGACGAGGGCGGCGGCTACTGGTATGCCGAGGTGCCTGGCGCCGAGGTGGGTCAGGAATACCAGTTCGTCCTCGCTCTCGGCGGGGACACGGCATACCGGATCGATCCGTATGCCCGCGCGGTCACCAACTCGATCGGCAACGGCATCATCGTCGATCCGTTTGCCTTCGACTGGGAAGACGAAGAGTTCCGCTGCCCGCCGCATCACGAAATGGTGATCTACGAAACCCACATCGGCTCGTTTTTAGGCTCGCGGGGCACGGCCGGTGATCTCGAAGGCCTGACCGGCAAGCTCGACTATCTGCGAGCTCTCGGGATCAACGCGATCGAGCTGATGCCGTTGATGGAGTTCGCCGGCGACTATTCCTGGGGCTACAACCCGGCGCACGTCTTCGCCGTCGAGTCGAGTTATGGCGGGCCGGAGGCGCTGCGGGAGTTCGTCAAAGAGGCGCACAGGCACGGCATCGCGGTGATCATCGACGTGGTCTACAACCACTTTGGCCCCTCCGATCTGGGCCTGTGGCAGTTCGACGGCTGGAGCGACAACGACAAGGGTGGTATCTACTTCTACAACGACTGGCGCAGCTCGACGCCGTGGGGTGACACCCGGCCCGACTACGGCCGGGAGGAGGTGCGGCGGTTCATCCGAGACAACGCGCTGATGTGGCTGCGCGAGTTCCACGCCGACGGGCTGCGGCTCGACATGACGCCCTATATGCGCAGCGTCGACGGTTTGGGGTGGGAGATCGACGAAGGCTGGTCTCTGATGCGGTGGATCGCTGAGTCGGTGCGTGCGGAGCGGCCCGACGCCATTGTGATCGCCGAGGATCTGCACGGTGAGATGGCCGTGACCTCCACCGGAGCCGGCGGTGCCGCGATGCACGCCCAGTGGGACAACCAGTTCGTCCACCCGGTTCGCGAAGCTCTCGCGGCGGCCCGCGACGAGGATCGGTCGATGAAGGCCGTTGCCCGAGCGGTGACCGCTCGTTACCACCACGCCTTCGACCGGGTCGTCTACACCGAATCGCATGACGAGGTGGCCAACGGCAAGGCTCGGGTGCCCTCGGAGGTCATGGCCGGCAACGCCGACGGGTGGCATTCGCAGAAGTTGGCGACTCTGGGCGCTGCTCTGGTGCTCACCACTCCGGGCATCCCGATGCTCTTTCAAGGCCAGGAGTTCTTGGAAGACGAGTGGTTTCGGGACTCGGTGCCGCTGGATTGGGAGCGGGCCCAGCGGTTCCGCGACATCGTGCGGATGTTTCGCGATCTCATTCGATTGCGTCGCAACCTCGATGGTGACTCCGCAGCCTTGTCCGGTGAGCACATCACGCTGCTCGATGTGGACGAGGAGCGCAAACTTCTTGCCTTTCATCGGTGCGATGGTGAAGGCCAACACGCCGTCGTGGTGGCCAACTTCTCGGGCTCAGCGGTCGCGGGCTCGATCCGCATGCCGGGTGCTGCGGGTGATCATTGGCGGGTGCGCTTCAACAGCGACGCCAGCACCTACAGCCAACTGTTTGGCGACCACGCGACGCCTGAGGTCGTGGTCGACAGCGACTGTCGAGGTGGCGTCGACATCGGTCCGTACTCTCTGGTCGTTTTCACCATCTGACGCTGCGGTCGCCGGTGGATCGGCGTGACGTGGTGAGTGAGGATGGGTTGGTGAACTCCCTGCCGCCGCTCGTCGACCTCGGGCCCGAGTTGTCTCGGGAGCAGATCGAGCGATACTCCCGACACCTCTTGGTGCCGGGCATTGGTATGCCGGGGCAGCGGCGATTGCTGAACGCGCGGGTATGCGTGGTCGGGGCCGGGGGGCTGGGATGCCCGGCGTTGATCTACCTGGCTGCCGCGGGTGTCGGGCACATCACGATCATCGACAACGACGTGGTGGAGGTGTCGAACTTGCAGCGCCAGGTGCTGCACCGCACGGTTGACGTCGGCACCCCGAAGGTCGACAGCGCGGCTCGGGCGTTGCGCGAGCTGAACCCGGGGGTCTCGGTCAGCACTCGGCATACCCGGGTCAGTGCCGAGAACGTGCAGGATCTGGTCCGCGGGCACGACCTCGTGCTCGACGGGACGGACAACTTCCCGACGCGCTATCTGGTCAACGACGCCTGCGTGGACCTAGGACTGCCGCTGATCTGGGCCGCGGTGTTGCGCTTCGACGCACAGGTCTCGACGTTCGTGCCGGCACCTTTGGTGCCTTCTGATCTTGCGACTCAGTTGCGCGACCTGTTCCCGACGGCCCCGCCGCCGGAGGTCGTGCCGTCGTGTGCGGACGCCGGGGTGTTGGGCGCGATGGTCGGCCAGGTCGGATCGATCATGGCCGCTGAAGCGATCAAGTTGATTACCGGCGCGGGGGAGCCGCTGCTCGGTCGGGTCATGCTGATTGACGTCGCCGGTATGGCGACTCGCGAGATTCCCTTGCGACCGAACCCTGCGCGGGGGTCGGTCGCCGCACCGGCCGCGTCCCGGCATACCCCGGAGTCGTTGGTCAGCATGACTCCGGCCGAAGTGTCCGAACGCGGCGCGGGCGTCTTGGTGCTGGATGTCCGCGAACCCGCCGAGCACGAACTGGGTGTCATTGCGGGTGCGGTCTTGGCTCCATTGCAGGACGTGCTGGCCTGGGATGACCTCTCAAGGCTCGGCGAAGGACCCGTGGTGGTGACCTGCAAAGCCGGCCCCCGAGCCGAGCGAGCTGCACGACATCTGCTCGACCTGGGGCATTCAGATGTGCGTGTCATGCAGGGCGGCATGCTCGCCTGGATCGACGGCATCGACCCGAGCCTCCCCCGCTACTAAAAACGGGCGGAGGTTGTCATCGGGGCCAACCCTTTATGCCAGGGATCGGTCAACTGACGGGACGTCGGTCTGAGCAAAGTCCTCCCCCTTGTACACGAGTTGCTCACCGGTCGTGATTGGCAGCCACCACGTCGATGCCAGCGCGATGAAGAGACAGGTCGAGCTCCTGACCGGCCGACTCCCCACGTCGGGCCTCGAGCACGACAGAACACTCGATCAATGTCTCGGCGGACATGACGGATCGTGGTGAGTCTGCGATGGCACGCACGAAAGACTCGCGCTCTGGCTCTGCGAAGAGAATCGCCATGAGAGCTGAGGTGTCGATGACCATCAGGTGGGCAAGCCGTGCTCGTCGTAGCCCAGGATGTCGTCTTCAGCGCCGTCATCGATGACCAGCATTACCGCACAGCGCAGGGCGATCGCGTCGGGGTCTTTGATGCTGAGAACCATAGGAAGAGTAGTTCCTGTCCAGGTAGATTCTTCCTCAGGGTCCGTCGCGCTCAGCGATGAGACTATGCCGGAGACGAAGGGAGAGGTATGCCGACACTGCGCTACTTCGCGGCTGCTGCTGAGGCGGCTGGGACCAACCAAGAGGTTGTCGCCGGCGATGACGTCGCTGCCGTGCTGGCGGCTGCGTGCGCCGCTCACGGAGCGCGGATGAGCCACGTCGTCGGGCACAGCTCGTTGTTGCTGGACGGCCGATACGTCTCCAACCACGACACCCCCTTGGCCGATACTGACGTGCTCGACGTGTTGCCCCCCTTCGCGGGTGGGTAGGCGTGACCGCGCAAGCTGATTACGTCGTCTATCGCAGCGGCGGGGGTCGGGCCGTCATCGCGGCC
The DNA here is from genome assembly GCA_041746935.1 of Dermatophilaceae bacterium. Taxonomy (GTDB): domain Bacteria; phylum Actinomycetota; class Actinomycetes; order Actinomycetales; family Dermatophilaceae; genus Ornithinicoccus. The sequence goes on along the minus strand of JBGTGC010000231.1, from coordinate 13,890 downwards.
GCCACCCTCGGAACCGGAATGACGATGCTGGACGGCACCGTGGTCAACGTGGCCCTGCGGACCATCGGCGAGGAGCTCGACGCGTCGTTGGCTCAGTTGCAGTGGATCACCAACGGCTACCTGTTGTCTTTGGCATCGTTGATCTTGCTTGGCGGTGCCCTCGGCGATCGATTCGGCCGACGCAAGATCTTCGTGATCGGCACTGTCTGGTTCGCGCTCGCGTCTCTGGCGTGCGGCCTTGCGCCGACCGCGGAGTTGCTCATCGTGGCCCGCATCCTGCAAGGAGCCGGAGGTGCCCTCCTCACGCCGGGCAGTCTCGCGATGATCCAAGGAGCCTTCGCCCCGGCCGATCGGAGCCCGGCCATCGGTTCGTGGACCGGGTTCGTCTCCATCGCAGCTGCCATCGGCCCGCTGGTCGGCGGACTGCTCATCGACTTTGCCTCGTGGCGTTGGATCTTCTTGATCAACGTCCCCGTGGCAATTCTGGCGGTAGCGATCGCTCAGCGCTCGGTGCCGGAGTCGCGTGACCCGCAATCGACCAAAGGCTTCGACCTGCGAGGCAGCGCCCTAGCGGTGATCGCACTCGCGGGGGTGACCTATGCGCTGATCGAGTGGGGTGGGGCGCTGGCGCTCATCGCTGTGGTCCTAGGCGTGTTGGCTGCGGCTGCGTTCGTCGTGGTCCAGCGACGCTCGGCATACCCCCTGGTGCCGCTGTCGATGTTTGCCAACCGCACCTTCAGCGCCGCCAACTTCATGACCTTGCTGGTGTACGCCGCGCTCGGAGCCCTGCTCTTCTTCCTCGTGTTGCAGCTGCAGACGGTGGCCGGATATACGGCGCTGCAGGCCGGTCTGGCGACCCTGCCGATCACCTTTTGCATGCTCTTCCTAGCAGCCCGTGGAGGTCGGCTCGCGGTGAAGATCGGGCCCAGGATGCCGATGACCTTTGGTCCGATCGTGATGTCTCTCGGCGTGCTGGGCTTGCTCAGGGTGGGGCCCGAGACGGCGTTTTGGCGTGACGTGTTCCCAGGGCTGACGGTCTTTGGGCTCGGTCTGGCGTTGATGGTGGCCCCGCTGACAGCGACGGTGCTCGCTGCGGCGCAGGACCGCCACGCCGGGATCGCCAGCGGCGTCAACAACGCTATCTCGCGCACTGGGTCGCTGCTCTCGGTGGCCGCGCTGCCAGTGCTCGTCGGGCTGTCGGGTGACGACTATGCCGTGCCAGCCGTGTTCGACGCCGGGTTCGACCGCGCGCTGATGGCTTGCGCCGTCCTACTGCTCGTCGGTGGGATCAGTTCATGGTTGCTCATCCCGGCCAAACTCTCCGACTGCCAACCCGACCCCTGAGCCCGCCCCGCCTCCTGAGCTCAGCCCGCGAGGCGCCCTGCCCCGGAAGCGCCCCTTTGCCCGCGAGGTCGCAGAATGCCCGCGACACACGCGCCATACGGCGTAGATCGCGGGCATTTTGGGATGTCGACCCTGGCGAGCGGACCGGTCTCGACCGTGAGGAGCCGGAAAGAATAGGCTCTTAGCCGCCGATGGCGCTCATCGGGCGACCGGGCTGCAGGAAGCCGGGGTTGTTGATCCCGTGGCCGGGCAACTTCGCGCCGATGCTGTCCCGGAACATCTGCGCCAACGCCTCATCGCTGGCCCCATCGCGCAGCGGCGTCCGAAGGTCGGTCTCGCCCGCCGCAAACAGGCAGTTCCGCAGCTGGCCATCGGCGGTCAGACGCACCCGGTCGCAACTCCCGCAGAACGGCGAGGTCACCGACGCGATGACGCCAACGGTGGCCGGCCCGCCATCGACGTAGAACCGCTCGGCCGGGGCACTCCCGCGTGCAGGCACCGGCGTCAGCTCGTATGCCGTCCGCAACCGTGCGTGGATTTCTTCACCGGTGATCATCGACTCGCGGTGCCAGGTGTGGCCAGCGTCCAGCGGCATCTGCTCGATGAAGCGCAACTCGTAACCGTGCTTCAGCGCGAAGGTCAGCAGGTCGACGGCTTCGTGATCGTTGACGCCGCGCAACAGCACGGTGTTCAGCTTCAGCGGGGTCAGGCCGGCGTAGGCGGCCGCCCGGATCCCGGTCAACGTGTCGTCGAGCCGATCCCGCCGGGCCATCTGTTTGAACGTTTCGGTCCTTAGTGTGTCGAGGCTGATGTTCACCCGCTTGAGCCCAGCCTCCTTGAGCGCGCCGGCAGCCTTGTCCAGACCGAGTGCGTTGGTGGTCATCGAGACCTCGACCGGCCCCTCCGCTCCCTCCATCGCGGCCATCCCGCTGACCACATCCACCAAGTCGCGGCGCAGCAGCGGCTCGCCGCCGGTCAGCCGGACCTCGGTGATCCCCAGCGACACCGCCACAGATGCCAGCTTCAGCAGTTCTTCGGTGCTCAGCATGGTGGTCTTGGCCAGCCACGGCACGCCTTGCTCGGGCATGCAATAGGTGCATCGCAGGGAACAGCGGTCGGTCAAGGAGATGCGCAGGTCACGGTGCACCCGGTCGAATCGATCGATCAGCGGGCCAGCAGTGGGGAAAGGAAGATCAGACATCGTCCTCTTATGGTAGATGGGGAACGCAACCCCACTTCCTGCCGAGACCTTACGGTGCAGCGGGAGGAGTGGCATCTTGACTGCACATTGCTGCGGCATCATGATGTCACCATGCGAACGACACTGACGCTGGACCCGGATGTGGTCCAACTCATCGCGGACCGGGTGCACCAAGATCGGGTCTCGATGAAGCGCGTCGTCAACGCCGCGCTTCGCCGGGGACTGGCCGAATCTGAGGCCGCCCCGCAGCAGCCCTACCGGATGACCAGCCACCCAGGCACTCTGCAGGCCAGTGTCGACGTGGGTTCGATGAACCGGCTGGCGGATGAGATCGAAGACGCCGGCATCATCGAGGCTCAGTCACGGTGACGCTGCTGATTCCCGACGTCAACGTGTTGCTCTACGCCACCTTCGAGGGGTTTGCGCTGCACACGGTGGCCAAAACCTGGTGGGAGGAATCGCTGTCGCAGACCACACGCGTGGGGCTCGTCGGACCGGCGGCCTTTGGGTTCCTCAGGATCGCCACGCATCCCTCGATTTTGTCCCATCCGCTGTCGGCTGATCGGGCTGGCGGGTTGATCGAAGAGTGGCTGAGTCGGCCGAATGTGGTGTTTCTTCGACCCGGTGAGCGGCATATGGACATCGCCATCGGGTTGATCCGAGCGATCGGCACCGCTGGCAACCTCACCACCGATGTCCAGATCGCCGCCTCAGCCATCGAGAGCGGCGGCACGGTCTGCTCGAACGACAGTGACTTCGCCAAGTTCGATGACCTGTCATGGGACAACCCGCTGCGCCGCTGAAAGGTGGCTCTGGCTATGTGGCCGGGCCCACGATTCGTTCCGCGTGGGTGTAGACGTTGAGCGAGCTGCCGCGCACAAAGCCCGCGATCGTCATACCTGCGTCGTATGCTGTGTCGATGGCCAGTGAGCTCGGGGCGGACACCGCGGACAAGATAGGAATGCCCGCGAGATAGGCCTTCTGGGCCAGTTCAAACGACACGCGCCCGCTGACCTGCAGGACATGTCCACGCAGCGGCAACACGCCCTGCTGCATGGCCCAGCCGATTACCTTGTCGACCGCGTTATGGCGGCCGACGTCTTCGCGGACCACCAAAGACTCACCGTCGGCGGTGAACAATCCGGCCGCGTGCAGCCCACCGGTGCGCTCGAACGTGGGCTGGGATTCACGCAGCCGGTCGGGCATTTTCAGCAGCGTCGCGGCTTCGACCCGGACGTTGTCACTGCTCAGGTCGTATGCCGCGCGCACAGCCAGGGCCTCGATGCTGGCCTTGCCGCACACCCCGCAGGCGCTCGAGGTCGCGAACGATCGGGCGAGCCCGGCCTCGAAAGGGTCCGGCACGCCGGGTGCCAACTGCACCTCGATGACGTTGTAGGTGTTGACGTCGGTGCCGGTGCCGTCGTCCATCACCGCTCCTGCGCAATATCGCGCGGTCAGGATGTCGTCGCGGCCGGAGATGATGCCTTCGCTGTGCAGGAATCCGTGGAGCCACTCGATGTCGTGGCCGGGGGTGCGCATGGTGACCGTCAGGGGAGTGGAGCCGATCCGCAGCTCCAGGGGCTCCTCGACGACGACGGTGTCCGGGCGGGACGTGCAGGTCAGCTCTCCGGATTCGGGGTCCACGGACATTCGTTGGGTGCGGTGTCGCACGGTTACTCGTCCCACTGTCCTACCTTCCGCAAGCTCACCGCAGTATGCCGCAGCCCACTGACCGCACGATGCGCCCGGTAAGCGTGTGGCGAGATTCGTGTTGAAGCGTGAATCTAGCCACACGCTTGGCACGAGGTCGACCAGCCGTCGCTCAGTCTGGGCAGAGACAATGGAGTTATGCCTACAGATCGTGAATTCGACCTTGTGCTCGTCGGTACCACCGGCTTCGTCGGACGACTCACCGCAGCCCACCTCGCCCGCTCCGCGTCACCAGAACTGCGGATCGCCCTGGCCGGTCGCAACCTCGACAAGCTCGTCTCCGTGCAGGCCGACCTGCCGGAAGCCGCCCACGCCTGGCCGCTGATCTGCCTCGACGTCAGCGATGAGGCCCAAGCCCAGGATCTGGCTGAGAAGGCTGGGGTTGTCGCGACGACGGTCGGCCCCTACGCGGCATACGGCAAGCAGTTGGTCAGTGCCTGTGCCCACGCCGGCACCCACTATGCCGACCTGACGGGCGAAGTCCTCTTCGTTCACGACACCATCGAGAAGTTGGACGACGTGGCGCAGGCCAGTGGGGCGAGGATCGTGCACTCCTGCGGCTTCGACTCCATCCCCTCCGACCTCGGCGTCATGCTCGCCGCCCAAGCCGCCGGCGACGACGACAACGGCCGCCTCGTGGACGTCACCTTGCACGTGCGATCAGCCAAGGGCGGATTCAGTGGGGGCACCATCGACTCGATGCGTCAACAGATGATGGCCATGCGCGAGGACCCCAGTAGCCGGCGCATCGTGGCCAACCCGGACGCGCTGGCCCGCGAGAGGACGGCATACGGCAAGGGCGCAAGTGCCATTGGCAAGGACGCCGGGACAGGTCGCTGGCACGGGCCGTTTGTGATGTCGAGCTACAACTCGCGGATCTTGCGGCGTTCGTGGTCGCTCACCCAAGGCGATGCTCCGCTGCTTTACGACGAGGTCGTCGACACCGGTCGCGGAGCCAAGGGGGCTGCCTCCGCGGTGGCCGTCGGTGCAGGCACTGCTGCGCTGATCGTTGCCATGGCCACCAAGCCCACCCGGATGATCATGGATCGCCTGCTGCCGTCCCCCGGCGAAGGGCCGAGCAAGGCCACCCGCGAGGGCGGCATGTTCGCGATCGAAGTCGTGGGCACCACCACGAACGGCATCACGTATGTCGCGAAGGTGGCTGCACCGTTCGACCCCGGCTACGACGGCACGGCGGTCATGCTTGGTGAGTCTGCGCTGGCTTTGGCCTCTGGCGAGGGCACTGACCGCACCGGAGTGCTGACCCCGGCGACCGCACTCGGCGACGCCTTGGTCGACCGGCTGCGTGCCCACGAGTTCACCCTCGAGGTCACCCGTCGATGACGCCCCGCGTGTTCTATCGCCACGCGGCTCTGGCCGAGGCAGTCACCTGGACGTTGCTGCTGATCGGCATGTTCGTGAAGTACGTCACCAAGACCACGGATCTCGGCGTCACTCTCGCGGGCGGGCTGCACGGTCTGGTCTTCCTGTTTTTCTGCGTCGCGACGGTGGTGGTCGCGGTTGACCAACGGTGGTCGTTTACCCGCGTTCTGTTCGGTCTGGCCGCGGCCATCCCGCCGTTGGCCACGGTGCCGTTCGAGCGGTGGGCCGTGCGCCGAGGTCTGGTGGGCCAGCAGTGGCGACTGCGCGCGGAGACGTCAGCCACGATTCCGGAACGCGCGGTCGGGTATGCCGTGTCGCGCCCGATCGCGTCCACGGTGGTCATCGCGGTGGCCGTGATCGCGATGTTCGGCGTGCTGCTCGCCCTGGGGCCGCCCACCCAATCGACGCCGGTGGGTGAGATCTGGCGTGGGTGAGGTGCTGCGGGATGTGTGGGATCGCTCGACGACCACGCAAACGCCGCCGCATCTGGTCGTCGTCGCTGCCCTGGGCCTGATCGCCCTTCTTGTCGTCGCGTCGCCGGCCGGCTATCGGACGATCAGGCACGGAGTCACGGTGCTGCATGAGGCGGGTCACGCGGTCGTCGCGCTGATGGTGGGGCGCCGCCTTTCGGGCATCACCCTGCACTCGGACACCTCCGGGGTCACGGTTTCGCGGGGGCGACCACGCGGCCCGGGGATGGTCGCGACGATGTTGACGGGCTATCCCGCGCCGGCTCTGGTCGCATTGGGAGCCACCGTCGTCCTCAACGCCGGGTATGCCGTGGGTCTTCTGTGGGCGCTGGTGGCACTGAGCGCGGCGATGGCGCTGTTCGTCCGCAACGCCTACGGGTTTGCTGTGCTGCTGGCCATCGGTGGTGGGGTAGGACTCGCGAGTTGGAGCTTGCCGGCGGTGGCGCTATCGGGACTGGCCTATCTGCTGGTGTGGACGCTGCTGCTGGCCGCGCCGCGGTCGGTCTTGGAACTGTCGGCTCAGCGTCGTCGGATGCTGCGCACTGGTCGGCGGGATACGTCGTCAGACGCGGCGCAACTGGCGCCTTTGACGGGTCTGCCCGCACCTTTATGGGTCGCATTCTTTGGCACCGTCACGGTGTTATCCGCGGCTGCTGGCGCGGCTCTGATGTTCATGAGATAACCCGGGCGGATTGTACTCCCGGGGCGTGAGCTTGTCGCTTAAACCCGGCGCTCAGCAGCACTTTTCGCCGTGTTAGCGTCCTCGCTTCACTAGTCACCCACGCTGGCAGGAACGAAAAACATGGACCTGAGTCGACGTCAAATCATGAGCTTGGCCGCTATTGCCGCAGCGCCAGCGGGGCTGGCTAGTTGTGGATTCACCGGAGGCTCAGGAGAGCAAGAATCCAATGGGGGCACACTGACCTTCACGACGTGGGGCACGGACGCAGAGTTGGCCGGGCTACGGTCCGCGATTGCCGATTTCGAAGCGGCTAACGACGGCGTCACCGTTGACCTCAACGCGGTGCCGTACGAGCAGATGTTCACTAACATCGACGCCCAACTGCAGTCGAACACCGCGCCCGACATCTTCCGGGTTCCCTATTACACGTTCGGCAGTTATGCCGGGGCCGGCCAACTCCTGGACCTGGGTCCGCTGCTCAGCGATGGCTTCCAGGACCGGTTCACTCCGCAGGCCTGGGCAGCCGTGCAAAACGAAGAGTCCCCGTTTGGGGTGCCGCATCACACCGACACCTCGGTGATTCTCTACAACAAGGACATGCTTGACGCTGCCGGCGTCACCTCGGTCCCGACGACCTTGGAGGAGGCATGGACGTGGGAGGAGTTCGAAGAGGTCGCCCAAAAGTTGCGCGACGAATTGCCGTCCAGCAAGTACCCGTTCGCCTATAACTGGCAGGGCAATGGCGTCACCCGATGGCTGAGTTGGCTTTTCCAGGCGGACGGGCGGTTCCTCAGCGAAGACCTGGCGGCTGCGGCGATCGACTCCGACGCCGGACGGGCAGCGGTGGAATTCACCCAGAGCTTCTTCACCAAGGACTTCGTGCCGCAGAACGACTCGGTGAAGTCGACGACGTACGCCAGCGACACGTGGTATTCCGAGACCGTCGCGATGACCTGGGCCGGCGCCTTCTTGATTCCCGATGCTGACGCCACGCTGAACTTCGAGTGGGGCGCAACCTACGCCCCCGTCAACGTCCGCGGCGGTAGCGACTTCGGTGGGAATGCCCTGGTAGCCACCGCAGGCACCACGAAGCCCGAGATGGCGGCCGCGTTCTTGGAGTTCGTCACGCAGGAAGAGGAGATGCGCGAATTCTGCGAAGGAGCCTCCCTGCTGCCCACTCGAGCCGACCTGGTCGAAAGTGGCATCGAGTTTGCGGCGCGCCCCGAGCTATCCGAAATCTTCATCGGTCAGGCCACTCAGGTGCAAGCCTCGGATTCTGGCCAGGTCGCTTCTGCGAACATGTCCGAGATCATCACGGTGCTGCAGGACCAACTCGAGAGGGCCTTTGTCGGTGGGCAGGATGTCGAGACGACCATCGCAGGCCTGGCCGCTGGCATCGATGAGGCCGCTTCGTCATGAGTGAGCAGGCCGTGAAGGTCCGGCCCACCCGGATGAAGGGGGAGACGCTCGCGGCATACGGGTTCCTCACCCCCACCTTCGGCCTCCTCGGCCTCTTCGTCCTGTTGCCGATGGTTGGCGCGCTGTTGATCAGCTTCCAACGGACGAACGGCTTTGGCGACGGCACCTTCGCTGGCTTCGAGAACTATCGGACGCTGGTCGGGGACTCGCTGTTCTGGCGGTCGACCGCCAACACCGTGCTGTTCACCGTGTTGGTCACTCCGCTTTCGATGGTCCTGGGGCTGGGCATCGCGGTGCTGCTCAACAGCGTGCTGCCTATCCGTGGGGTGTTCCGCTCCATCCTGATCGTCCCGATGGCGATCTCGGGCGTGGCCACCGCGCTGATCGGAACGCTGATCTTCGACGAAAACAGCGGCATCCTCGACAAGATCCTGCGGTTCGTTGGCTTGCCCGCGATCGATTGGCAGTCTGGAGGCACCGCGGCGTTCGCGTCCGTGGTGCTCGTCACCTTGTGGTGGCGAGTGGGATTCAACATGTTGATCTACCTAGCGGGGCTGCAGGGCGTGAGCACCGAGGTCTACGAGGCAGCCCGTCTGGACGGTGCCAATGGGTGGCAGCGCTTCCGCTATATGACGATCCCGATGGTGGGACCCTCGACGTTCTTCTTGCTGATCATGAACGTCATCTATTCGTTCCAGGTCTTTGACATTGTCTTCGTGCTGACCGGGGGTGGCCCGCAAAACGCAACGTCCGTGCTGGTGACCTACGCCTACGACACCGGCTTCGTGGTGCGCGATCAGGGGTATGCCGCAGCGATCGGCATCGTCCTGCTGCTGCTGATGCTGGCGTTCACCCTCGTCCAGTGGCGAGTCAACAAGAGCCGGGACCTGGAATGAGAGGCTGATCATGACCGAGATCACCGCACGCGGCGCGGACGCCACTGATGAGACCACGGAGCCCACCGTTTACGCCGCCAACCCGGTCTCTGCGCCCACGGACTACTCGGCGACGGACCGTGGCCGCCAACGCAAGCGCAACCGCGCCCGAGTCGGACTGATCCTGCGGCTAATCACCGCCATCGCCGTCTGCGCGGTCTTGCTGTTCCCGCTGTATTGGATGGTCGTGGTCGCCCTCTCGACCCGCGCCGAATTGCTCGGCGGCAGCCTTCGGTTGTGGCCGCGCACGTTGACGTTGGCGAACTTCGAGCGCGTCCTGAACTCGTTCCCAGTGGCCACCTGGGTCGGCAACTCTGTCGCCATCTCGTTGGTGACGGCGGCAATCACGGTGGCCTTCAGCCTGCTGGCCGGTTACGCGTTCGCTCACCTGCGCTTCCGCGGATCGAACCTGCTCTTCTTGCTGGCGCTGTCCACGTTGATGGTCCCAGTGCAGGTCATCATGGTTTCGCTCTTCCGGTTGGTCACCTCGCTCGGCATCTACGGCACCTACTGGGCGGTCATCCTGCCCACGGCGGCATCAGCCTTCGGGGTGTTCTTGGCCCGTCAGTTCATGCTGGCTATCCCCCGGGACCTGATCGAGGCGGCCCGGATCGACGGCGCAGGGCACGTCAAGGTCTTCACCCGCATCGTGTTGCCGCTGTCTAAGCCGCTGATCGCGGTGCTGTTCTTCATGAGCCTGCTGCAATCGTGGAACGACTTCGCGTGGCCGCTCATCGCGCTGAAGGAGAACTCGCTCTTCACCTTGCCGATCGGCCTGCTCTATCTGCAGGGTCAGTTCGGCTCGGATTACGGCGCGACGATGGCCTTCGCCCTGATCAATGTCGTCCCGATGGTGCTGCTATTCCTGGTCTTCCAGCGCTATTTCGTGCAGGGCTTTGCCCGAAGTGGGATTCGCTAGGGAGTCTTCGGCTGCCAGGGCGTGACGTAGTCGTTGCCTTCGCGGCCCTCGATCCCAAGGTCAGCTCGATGGCGGTGGCCCCGTCGAGCTGCTCCCGGATGATGTCGGCGTTCCCGGCGTGCCGAGCCACCTCTTCGATGAGGTGCAACAGGTGGAAGCGCCTGGTGGTCTTGGTCGGCTCCAGGCGACCGACCCACGGCTCCGGCGGTGCCATCACCTCACCGTCTGGGTCCCTAGCGCGGATCTGGCCGACCAGTGAGTGTTGGGATTGCTCAAACCTGGCGACCGTATCGGTGAAGTCGTCGTCCTCGGACAGGGCGAAGCTGGCGTAGATGTCGCCGGCGTGCTCCCGAAACTCCTCGCGGCTCATCTCGCCGCTCGGGTTGTCGTCCCGACGTTGATTCTCGGTCATCACCCACAACACGTGCTTGATCAGTCCGCCGATCGAGAGCGTGCTGGTGCACGCAGTGGCCCGCGCCTGCTCATCGCTCAGTCCGCGTGCCGCATACCGAACAGCAGGGAACTGTTCGTCGAGTTAGTCGGCGATGAAGTCGATCTCGGTGGCTATTCGCGGCTGCGGCATGGGATTACTGTGCCGCACACCTCGGACATACCTCCGCACCTCGCCTCGCTGGCGAGATCACGAAATGCTCGCGACCGACGCAGTATAGAGCGTGTTTCGCGGGCATTTTGCGTCCTCGGGGCAGAACGCGACTTCGCGATTGGCGCTCAGAGGATGAAGCGGAACATCGGGCTGTCCGGGGGGATCTGCTCGACGTCGACAGAGGAGGCCCGCATCCGGTCCATCAGCGGCTCGAGGTCTCCGGCGGAGCCGAGCTCGATCCCCACCAGCGCCGGCCCGATCTCACGGTTGCTGCGCTTGGTGTATTCGAAGAGCGAGATGTCGTCGTCGGGTCCCAAGACCTCGTCGAGGAAGCGCCGCAAGGCCCCAGGCTCCTGCGGGAAGTTGACCAAGAAGTAGTGCTTACGGCCCTCGTGCACCAGCGCGCGCTCCATCACCTCGGCATACCGCAGCACGTCGTTGTTGCCCCCGGACAAGATCACCACGACTCGTTGACCCCGCTGTATGCCGAGTTGGTCCAGAGCGGCCGCCGCGAGCGCACCCGCGGGCTCGGCCACGATCCCCTCGGTCTGATAGAGCGCCAGCATTTCGACGCAGATCCGGCCCTCGGGCACGCTCACGAGCTCGGCACCGGCGGCGTGCACCAGCGGATAGGTCACGTCACCCACCCGCCGGACGGCAGCTCCGTCGACGAAGGCGTCGATCCCGGGCAGCGTCACGGGGCCGCCGGCTGCCAAGGCTGCCGTCATGCTGGCCGCCCCCGTGGGCTCCGCGCCCACGATCCGCACGTCGGGATAATGCGCATGAAGGTATGTCGAGGCGCCCGCAAGAAGCCCGCCTCCACCAACCGGCACCACCACCACGTCCGGCGGTTCGGCCATGTCCTGCATGATCTCGCGGACCATGGTGCCCTGACCGGCGATGGTCATCGGGTGGTCGAAGGGCGGCACGAGCGTCCGCCGGGCCTCGTAGGCATACGCGGCGGCACTGGCGGCCGCCGCGTCGTAGGTGTCACCGCCGACCACGATTTCCACGAAGGGCCCGCCGATCGCGGCGACACGGTCCCGCTTCTGGCGAGGTGTGGTGCGTGGCAAATAAATGCGAGCCGAGACCCCCAGTTGAGCACACGCGAAGGCAACCCCTTGGGCATGATTGCCGGCGCTCGCGCACACCACCCCGGCGCGCTGCTGGGTCTCGGTGAGCTGAGCAATGAAGTTCGTCGCGCCCCGGCCCTTGTACGAGCGGACCTGTTGCAAGTCTTCGCGCTTGAGCCAGACCTGGGCATCGAAGGCGGCGGACAAGCGCTCGCTGTAGGTCAGCGGGGTCCGCATGATCCGCCCGGCCAACCGGTCGGCCGCCGCGTCGACGTCGGCGGCGTCAACCAAGAGGGTGTCGTGAGGCATGCCGGAAAGCGTGCCACACCGTGAACCTTTACTCCGCCGACGGGCAAAGGCACCCGGCGACCGACTGATGCGATAGCATCTGATGTATGCGCACCACAGTCAACCTTGATGAGGATTTGCTCTTGGCGATTCAGGACCGAGCAAGGCGCGAGCGACGCACTATGAGCGCTGTGCTCTCGGATCTCGCACGCGAAGGGCTTATGGGACGCAACCTAGACTCGTCATCGCGCACGGGCGGGGTGGGCGGCTTCGTGCCGCTGCCACACCGCGGGGCACTCAGCTCAAATGCCCTCATCGACAGCATCCGCGAGGAAGAAGGCATATGAGTCGTGCCCTGCTCGATGTCAACATGTTGTTGGCTCTGCTGGATAGCGACCACCCAGATCACATCAAGGCCACCGACTGGCTCGGCGAAAATCTGAGCGAGGGATGGGCATCGTGTGCCATCACCGAGAACGGCTTCATTCGGGTCATGACCCAGCCCCGCTATTCCAGTCCCATCTCCCCGTCCCGGGCCTCTGCGCTGCTGGGGCAAGCATGCGGGACCCGGTGGCATGAGTTTTGGCCCTGTGATGTCAGCGTGACCGATCCGTTGGCGCTTGATTTCACTCGTCTACATGGTTCAAGGCAAGTGACGGACGCCTACCTTCTTGCCTTAGCGGTCCGTCACGACGGTGCTCTTGTCACTCTGGACCGATCGATCTCCCTTTCGGTCGCCCGGGGGGCCATGCCTGACAATCTCGTGATCATTTAGCCAGGCTGCGATGTAGGCATATCAACCGAAGAGGATGGCGGCTTCCTCGTAGCGGTGCGGTGGCACGGTCTTGAGCTCTTTAGTCGCCCGGTGCAACGGCACCGTGCTGACGTCGATCCCGCTCAGCGACACCATGGTGCCCCACTCGCTGTTCTTCACCGCGTCCACCGCCGCGGCTCCGAACCGGGTCGCCAGGACCCGGTCGAACGAGGTCGGCACGCCCCCACGCTGCAGGTGGCCCAACACCGTGGATCGAGTCTCGATGCCGGTGCGCGCCTGAAGCTCCACCGCCAGATGGTCGCCGATGCCGCCCAGGCGAGGACGGCCAAACGCATCCAGACCCCTGAGCGCCACGGCCTCTGTGCCGCCCTCGGGCACGAAGCCCTCAGCGACCACGACGACCGGTGCCCGACCACGTTCGCGGGCCATCTCAACCCAGGCCACGATCTCCTCCATGGTGACGGCCACTTCGGGGATCAAGATGGCGTGCGCGCCGGAGGCCAGGCCCGCGTGCAGCGCAATCCAGCCCACGTGGCGGCCCATGACCTCGACCACCATGCACCGGTGGTGGCTCTCACCGGTGGTGCGGAGGCGGTCGATGGACTCGGTGGCGATCGACACCGAGGTGTCGAAGCCGAAGGTGTAGTCGGTGGCCGACAGGTCGTTGTCGATCGTCTTGGGCACGCCGACGATCTTGACCCCGTCCTCGTGCAGCATCTTGGCCACGGTCAGGGTGCCCTCGCCGCCGATGGCGATGACCGCGTCCATGTCGTGAAGAGCCATCACCTCTTTGACCCGCGCGCTGCCGCCATGCTCGAACGGGCTGGTGCGCGAGGTCCCCAAGATCGTGCCGCCTTGCCGGGACAGCCCCCGCACGTCGTGTCGTGGCAGCTCGCGTATGTCGTCTTCGACCAGCCCGCGCCACCCGTCGCGGATGCCGAGGAACGTATGGCCGTAGATCCGGTCGCCTTTCATCACCGCTCCGCGGATCACCGCGTTGAGTCCGGGACAGTCGCCGCCGCTGGTCAGGATGCCAATTCTCACCCGACCTAGTCTGATGTCTGCAGGGTGCCGGGTGCTAATCGGG
>JBGTGC010000230.1:0-8929 GCA_041746935.1 Dermatophilaceae bacterium | reverse complement strand
CCCGGATGCCGTGGCACCCGGGGCGATGCGTGCGGCTATCCGTACGCGCAGCGGGACACGATGCATTGGGACACGATGCGGCGGAAGGGGACATCGTGCTCGGCTGGGCTGGTGAACTCCACCCCAAGGTCATCGCCGCCCTCGGCCTGCCTGCGCGAACGGTGGCCGCAGAGGTCGACCTCGATGCGGTTGCGACGCTGAGTCTGAATCGGGTGCAGGCTCGCCCGATCTCGACTCACTCGCCCGCAACGTCGGACGTAGCCCTTGAGGTGGCACGGGCTGTGCCGAATGCCGATGTCGAGACGTCGTTGCGCGATGGCGCTGGGGAGTTGCTGGAGTCGATCGCCTTGTTCGATGTCTATACCGGCGACCAAATCGATGCTGACGCTAAATCGCTCGCCTTTCGGCTGACTTTCCGAGCGGCCGACCGCACGTTGCGCACCGAAGAGGTCAACGCTGCCCGTGACGCGGCTATCGCGCGGGCGGCCACCGACCACGGGGCGGTACAGCGCTGATGAAGACCGCGATCATCACCGGCGGCACCCGTGGGATCGGTGCTCACCTCACCCTCGCCTTGGCCGACGCCGGATACTTTGTGGTGGTGCTGGGCCGGTCTCCTCAGGGCTTCGAGACCGTGTCGGAGACTCTGAAAGCCGGCGGCCATCCGTCTATGGCGTTGACCTGCGACGTGAGCGATCCCGATGCCGTGGACGAGATGGTGAGCGCAGTGCGCCAGTCCCGACCCACGATCGACGTGGTGGTCAACAATGCCGGACTGATCGAAGACGAAGTGCCGATCTGGGAGGCCGACGTCGACCAGTGGTGGCAGGTCATGGTGACGAACGTTCGCGGCCCCTTCCTGGTGACCCGCGCCATCGCCCCGATCATGATCGAGCAAGGCGGTGGCCGGTTCATCAACATCAACTCCGGTGCCGCCACCCGTGCAAACCCGGTGCTGAGCGCCTATACGGCGTCCAAGTCAGCGCTGGCACGGATCACCGGTGCTGTGGCTGCAGCGGGGGCCGAGCACGGCGTGTTTGCCTTCGACCTGGCCCCTGGCGTCATCAAGACCGATATGACCCAAGCGATGGATGCGCACGTGGGTCGGACCGAATGGACCGACCCCGCCGACGTGGCAGCGCTCGCCGTGGCGATGGCCAATGGCGATCTCGATGCCTGGTCCGGTCGTATGCTGCGGGCCGGCTCGGACGACGTCGACACACTGCGCGAGAAGACTGAGCAGGGCCTGTCCGACACCGCTCGGACGATCCGTCTCAGTCCGTGGGGCGCCGACGACCCGCTGGCCTAAAGATGTCGCTCGACCTTCCCGGTAGCCCTCGACTGAGTTGGAGTGACCTGCCGGCACATACGCACGACGGTGTCGCTGCCATCCTCGGCTCGGCAGTCGTCTCCGCGTCTCCGCGCAGCGGAGGATTCTCACCGGGCAGCGCGGACGTGGTCATCACGGCCAACGGCGATCGAGCCTTCGTCAAGGCGGTGAGTGTTCAGCAGAACCCGGACACACCAAACTTGATCCGCCGGGAGCACGCAGTCCTTCTGGACTTAGCTGCACGCCACGACAGTGATCGATTCCCACAGATTTACGGGCTGCACGATCACGACGGGTGGGTCGCGCTGGTCGTGCAGGAAGTTCCTGGCGTGACGCCAATGCTGCCGTGGCGTCACGCAGACGTGGTCAGCGCCTTCGAGGCACTGGCGGAAGTCGGTTCGTGGCACGCTCCGCGGGGATGGCCGCTGTTGGAGGCCGAACTAGCGCCCGATTTCGGTGCCGGGTCCATGGTGATCGAGAACCCCCCTAAGGATCTGGACCCTTGGGTAGCTCAGCACGGGGAAAAGTTGCGAGACCTATCCTTGCGTGCCTTGCCTCAGATGGCCGGTGAGCGCGTCATCCACCTGGATATCCGTGCGGATAATCTGTTGATCGATGTCGCCGGCACCACACGAGTCATCGATTGGCCGTGGGCCACTCGGGGAGCAGCATGGGCGGATTCGGCGATGTTGCTCCTTAACGTGACCTGCTTCGATGTCGCTCAAGACTCAGCACGGGCGTCTGCGGACACGGATGATCGAATCGACGAATACGTTGCTCGCGTGTGCTCAGTCGGCGCACGGGAGGACGATGTCTACGGGATGATCGCGGGTTTGACCGGGCTGATGTTGGACAACTCCCGTCGCCCGCATCCACCGGGGTTGCCCACCGTCCGAGCGTTCCAGAAGGCGCACGCGCTGGGCGGAATCCGCCTGCTCAGGCGCTGGTACGCCGGCTGATTGTGAATAGTCATGCACAGTTGCGTATAGTTTCTCGGCGTGACGATCAGTGATCAAGCGCGGCCCTCGGGTGTGGAGTCCGCCATACCAACGACTCGGGCTGCCCGGCACCAGCGCATCACTGATCTGCTCGAGCGCGAGGCGGTTTCCTCCCAGGCACACCTGTTGAGTCTGTTGGAGCACGACGGCATCAGCGTCACCCAAGCCACTCTCTCGCGCGACCTGGTCGAGGTGGGCGCGGTCAAGATCCGCCCCACTCATGGAGCCACGCTGGTGTATGCCGTGCCTGGAGCCGGCGGTGACACCACACCACGCCCTGCCCAAGATGCCGCAGAAGTGTCCGGTCGGCTCGCCCGCCTGTGTGAAGAGTTGCTGGTCAGCGCCCGCAGTTCCGGTAATCAGGTCATCCTGCGCACTCCGCCGGGGGCAGCGCAGTACCTTGCCTCGGCCATCGACCGCAGCGATACCCACGATGTGCTGGGTACGATCGCGGGCGACGACACGATCCTGGTCATCACCCGAGACGACGTCGAGGGGTCAGCCACTGCGGCGCGATTCCTGGCGTTGGCCGGCGTCGAGCGACCCGTCAGCGGCGACTGATCCACCACGATCACCGAGCCGCGTCCAGTCACGACCTGCCTGCAGACCCACATCTCTGTACCCCCGATTCCCCACGAGACCCCTGATCACCACGACTTAGGAGCACGCACTCATGACCAACCGGATCGTCCTGGCCTATTCCGGCGGACTCGACACCTCTGTGGCCATCGGCTGGATCGCCGAAGCCACCGGAGCCGAAGTCGTCGCCGTTGCCGTCGACGTGGGTCAGGACGGTGAAGACCTTGAAGTCATCCGCCAGCGAGCGCTCGACTGCGGTGCGGTCGAAGCCTACGTCGCCGACGCGCGCGAGGAATTCGCCGACGAGTACTGCCTGCCGGCGCTGAAGGCCAACGCGCTCTACATGGATCGCTACCCGCTGGTCTCCGCGCTGTCCCGCCCGGTCATCGTGAAGCACCTGGTCAAGGCAGCGCGGGAGTTCGGCGCCACGACCGTGTCGCACGGTTGCACCGGCAAGGGCAACGACCAGGTGCGCTTCGAGGCCGGCATCGCCTCGATGGCACCCGACCTGACCTGCGTCGCCCCAGTGCGTGATCTCGCGCTGACCCGGGACAAGGCGATTGACTTCGCCGAGGCCAACAACCTGCCGATCGAGACGACGAAGAAGAACCCGTACTCGATCGACCAGAACGTGTGGGGGCGTGCAGTGGAGACCGGGTTCCTCGAGGACATTTGGAACGCTCCGATCGAAGACATCTACGCCTATACCTCCGACCCGGCAGCGCCACACGAGGCCGACGAGGTCACCATTGCCTTCGAGCATGGTGCGCCCGTGACCATCGACGGCCAGCCTGTCACGATGCTTCAGGCCATCGAACAACTCAACGCGCGTGCCGGCGCTGTCGGGGTGGGCCGGTTGGACCTCGTCGAGGACCGCCTGGTCGGGATCAAGAGCCGCGAGGTGTATGAGGCTCCTGGGGCGATGGCGCTTATCGCTGCCCATCAAGAACTCGAGAACGTCACGGTCGAGCGCGAGCTGGCCCGTTTCAAGCGCACGGTCGGCCAACGCTGGACCGAGCTGACCTACGACGGCCTGTGGTTTTCTCCCCTACACCAGGCGTTGCGAGGATTCATCGATTCCACCCAGGAGCACGTCAGCGGCGAGGTCCGCATGACGCTGCAGGGCGGACGGGCCACGGTGACGGGTCGCCGCTCGCCGGTCGGCCTGTACGACTACGGCATGGCGACCTACGACGAGCAGGACACTTTCGACCAGTCGATGGCCAAGGGTTTCATCGAACTGTGGGCACTGCCGGCCAAGATGGCCGCTGCCCGCGACCTCAAGGCGGCGAAGTGACGCTGAGCCTGTGGGGTGGGCGATTTTCGGGCGGGCCGAGTCAAGCCCTCGCCGCGCTGAGCAAGAGCACGCACTTCGACTGGCGGCTCGCGCCCTACGACATCGCGGGCTCCCGGGCTCACGCGCGGGTCCTGCATACCGCCGGACTGCTCAGCGATGAGCACCTAGCGATCATGCTGGATGGGCTGAAGGACCTGCTCGACGACGTGGAATCAGGTGAGTTCGCGGCAGCTCCCGACGACGAAGATGTCCATACGGCCTTGGAGCGAGGCTTGATCGAACGTATCGGCCCGGATGTGGGCGGCCGACTGCGGGCCGGCCGCTCTCGCAACGACCAGGTAGCCACCCAGTTCCGCCTGTACTTGCGGGACGAAGCGCGGGTATTAGCGGCCGAGGTCGGAGAGGTTATCTCGGCTCTGCTCAATCAGGCCACCGCCCACGCCGACGTGGCGATGCCGGGTCGGACACACCTGCAACATGCCCAACCGGTGCTCCTTGCTCATCATCTGCAAGCCCACGGATGGGCGCTCCTGCGGGACCTGCAGCGGTTTCAGGACTGGGACGCGCGCTCGGCCTATTCGCCCTACGGCAGTGGGGCGTTGGCTGGCTCATCGCTCGGCCTCGACCCGGAGGCCATCGCGGCCGATCTCGGTATGCGGGGGGCCATGGAGAACTCGATCGACGCCACTGCCAGCCGCGATTTTGCGGCCGAGTTCGGCTTCATTACGGCCATGATCGCCGTCAATCTGTCGCGGATCAGCGAAGAGGTCATCCTGTGGGCGACCGCCGAGTTCGGCTTCGTGAAGCTGCACGACTCGTTCTCGACGGGGTCGAGCATCATGCCGCAGAAGAAGAATCCGGACGTCGCTGAGCTGGCGCGTGGCAAAGCCGGACGCATCATCGGCGACCTCGCCGGACTGCTGGCCACGCTCAAGGGCCTGCCTTTGGCGTACAACCGGGACCTGCAGGAGGACAAGGAGCCGGTCTTCGACGCCATCGACTCGCTGCGCCTCTTGCTACCCGCGGTCGCCGGCATGGTCGACACCCTGACCTTCAACACCGAGCGGCTGGAGGAGTTGGCACCTCAAGGATTCTCGCTCGCCACCGATGTCGCCGAGTGGCTTGTCCGCCACGGCGTGCCGTTTCGAGTGGCTCACGAGGTTGCGGGGGAGTGTGTGCAGGTCTGCGAGGCTCGCGGCATCGGCCTCGAAGACCTCTCGGATGCTGACCTCGCGGCTATCAGTGAGCACCTCACCCCAGACGTGCACGGCGTCCTCACGGTGCGGGGCTCGCTGGACTCGCGCGATGCCCCCGGTGGGACGGCTCCAGTGCGGGTCGCCGAGCAGCGGACTCACCTCAGCCAACGTCTGGCGCACTGTCGCGAATGGATCGAAACACCGCTCCCGCGACGCGTCGAATCGTAGGTCGTTCCATGCTGGCCTGATCTATATTCAGGCCATGACGTCATCAATCGACGAGGAAGTCTTGACCGGCAGCGCCAGAGTACGTTCGGTCGCGCGGGTGCTCGGCGCTTTCCTCATCGGTCCGCTGGCGTGGGCGATGTGGGTCTTGCCGTTCGGGCCGGAGGACGGTTACGTCGAACCCTGGGGCTGCGCGGCGTTCTTCATCACGGTGGCCGTGGGTGGTCTCGCGATCAGGGCGATTGCGGTGCGACGCTTCGCCTTGTTCCTCCAGCTGGCAGCGTTGTCCTGGGTATCGGTGATGGTGACGGTCCTTGCGTGGTGGTCTGCGGCGTTCGTAGGGGCGGGTTGGGGCCTGGGACGTTCGCTGGACCGACGTGCGGGGCGAAATCACTGAGCATCTATCCCCGGCACCGACTGGAGGGCGACACAGTCGCGGTTGCACCGGTGTTGCTTGGCAGTGTGCTGCGCCACGTTGGGGTGTCTATCAGGATCACTGAAGTCGAGGCCTACGGAGGCTCAGATGACCCGGGCTCGCACGCCTATCGAGGGCCAACGCCTCGCTCAGAGATCATGTTCGGCGAGGCCGGCCGGGCTTACGTCTACTTCAGCTACGGCATGCATCACTGCCTCAATGTCGTATGCGGCCCCACCGGTAGCGCGGGTGCTGTCCTGGTGCGGGCAGGCGAAGTCATGGAGGGGCAGGTGCCTGCCCGGCGCCGGCGTGATCGGGGCAGAGACATTCCACATCCGCACCGCGACCTTGCACGCGGTCCTGCTCGATTGGCCTCGGCCCTGGGCGTGGACTTGGAGCAAAACGGCATCGACCTTTGCGACGCCAACTCCGCCCTGCGTCTTGAGGGCAGACCCGTCGTCGATCGCGCAGCCGTCAGCGCTGGGCCCAGGGTCGGGGTGAGTGGCCCCGGTGGCGACGGATCGGCATACCCCTGGCGGTTCTGGATCACGGGCGACCCCACCGTCTCGACCTACCGGCGAGCCACGTCGCGTCGTTGAGCGCATTGTCGCCTCCCGGAGGTCACGACGGTCAGTTCGGCGGGCGCGCGTACATAAGGCAAGGTATGCGGGGGCTGAAGTCGAATGGCGACAGCGACGAACCGACACCGAAGGCCGGCAGACGTGAGCGACATCATCGATGAGTTGCAGTGGCGAGGGCTGGTGGCTCAGACCACCGACGAGGCCCAGCTGCGCGAGCACCTGAGCAGTGGTCGGCGTGCCGTATATTGCGGCTTCGATCCGACCGCGCCGGGATTGCACTTCGGCAACCTGGTGCAACTGATCGTGCTGAGGCACCTGCAGCGATCCGGGCACCGCGTGGTGTGCCTCGTCGGCGGCTCGACCGGCCTGATCGGTGACCCGCGCCCCACCGCCGAACGAGTGATGCGCAGCAAGGATGAGACCGCCTCCAACGTCGCTCGGATTCAAGGATTGGTGCGGCCGTTCCTGGACTTCGAGGGCGACAACCCGGCCATCATCGTCAACAACTTGGACTGGACCGAGCCGATCAGCGCACTGGACTTCCTGCGCGACTTCGGCAAGCACTTCCGCGTGAACCAGATGATCCGCAAGGATGCGGTGGCCGCTCGGCTGCAGAGCCAAGAGGGCATCTCCTATACGGAGTTCAGCTACCAGATCTTGCAGGCCCTGGACTTCCTGCATCTCTTCCAGCACGAACAGGTGACCGTGCAGACGGGCGGTCAGGACCAGTGGGGCAATCTCACTGCCGGCGTCGACCTCGTCCATCGTGTCGAGGGTGCCTCGGTGCATGTCCTGACCACACCCCTTCTCGCGGACTCCGCAGGAGAGAAGTTCGGCAAGAGCGCCGGCAACGCGATCTGGTTGTCGCCAGAAATGACCAGCGCGTACGCCTTCTATCAGTACTGGCTCAACGTCGAAGACGCTGACGTCGTGGCGCTGCTCAAGGTTTTCACCGACCGAGATCACGCCGCCATCGAACCGTTGGCCCAAGCCACCGCGGACGAACCGTTTCGACGCGCGGCGCAACGCGCCCTGGCCGTGGACGTCACCACGTTGGTGCACGGAGCAGAGACGACCGAGATGGTCCAGCGCGCTAGTGAAGTTCTTTTCGGCAGGGGCGATCCCGCGTCCGTCGATCCTCAAACGTTGGTGGATGCGACGGCCGCCCTGCCGAGCGCGAAGGTTTCCGCGGGGTCCGCAGTAGTGGACGCCCTGGTGGCCACGTCCCTGGCGAACTCGCGTGGCGCAGCACGTCGACTTGTGGGGGAGGGCGGGGTGAGCGTGAACAACGTCAAGGTGAGCGATCCCGAGGCTGTCCTGCCAGACGAAGCGTTCCTCAGAGGTCATGTCGCGCTGCTCAAGCGCGGGCGCAAGAGCCTGGCGGCGCTGCATCGCCAGGCGGACTGAGCGCCGATTTGTCATGGCCGTGGCCAGCGGCTAATGTTCATCTCCGCCAGCCCGGCAGGGAGGCACGGACACCACGCAGAACAAGCCGCGTGGCGGCCGGTCCCCCGGACTGACATCCTCGATGACAACAGGGATGTTCCTTGCGCATTGAAGCGCCCAGA
Organism: Dermatophilaceae bacterium; assembly: GCA_041746935.1. Taxonomy (GTDB): domain Bacteria; phylum Actinomycetota; class Actinomycetes; order Actinomycetales; family Dermatophilaceae; genus Ornithinicoccus. The sequence continues at coordinate 740 of JBGTGC010000230.1, read as the reverse complement.
TGGTTTTGACTGGGAGCAACGAAGCGGTAGGCTGGAGAGGTTGCCCCGATGTGAGAGCGCTTTGTGGCGTTTGATGTTGGTGTGTGTTTGATTCTTGAGAACTCAACAGCGTGCTAAAAATCGATGCCAATTTGCTTGGCTGTCGTTGCTGGTCCCTTTTGTGGGGGTGGTGGTGGTGGCTGGGTTTTGTTGTATGGCTGGTTCTGGCTTGTGTGTCCTCCCCCCGGTGGGTGCATGGTTGGGATTGGTTTGTTTTGCCAGATTGATCTGGTTAGTTTTGAACCTCGGTAGAGGTAATTTTTTCTACGGAGAGTTTGATCCTGGCTCAGGACGAACGCTGGCGGCGTGCTTAACACATGCAAGTCGAACGATGATCCAGGGCTTGCCTTGGTGATTAGTGGCGAACGGGTGAGTAACACGTGAGTAACCTGCCCCAGACTCTGGGATAACTTCGGGAAACCGGAGCTAATACTGGATATGACCCTGGCCCGCATGGGCACGGGGTGGAAAGTTTTTCGGTCTGGGATGGACTCGCGGCCTATCAGTTTGTTGGTGGGGTAATGGCCTACCAAGACGACGACGGGTAGCCGGCCTGAGAGGGTGACCGGCCACACTGGGACTGAGACACGGCCCAGACTCCTACGGGAGGCAGCAGTGGGGAATATTGCACAATGGGCGAAAGCCTGATGCAGCGACGCCGCGTGAGGGATGACGGCCTTCGGGTTGTAAACCTCTTTCAG
>JBGTGC010000229.1:0-9317 GCA_041746935.1 Dermatophilaceae bacterium | reverse complement strand
CACCGGCGAGACACTCTCGCCTGAGACCGTCCGCAAAATGGCCTGTGACGCCGACATCATCCCCATCATCCTGGGCACCGACGGCGAAATCCTGAACCAAGGCCGCGCTAAAAGGCTCGTCACCCCTGGACAACGGCGCGCGTTGCACCACCGCGACAGGCATTGCAGCTTCCCTGGCTGCACGACCCCGGCACCCTGGTGCGACAGCCATCACGTCGACCACTGGTCCAGAGGTGGGCGATCAGACCTGTCCAACTACGCGCTGTTGTGCGGGCGGCACCACAGCATCGTTCACGACAAAAACCTCACCGCCACCATCCACCCCACCGGCGTGACCTGGCACGTCTAACTGCCCAGCCCAACACCCCGCCACCACGGCGGGGACAAACGCATGCCCTGGGTTAGCGCAGAACTAGAGAGCGGGAAAGGTCAGGGCAGATGACGCCCGCCGCATCACGCTCAGCGCAGGCCGAGCGGCCGAGCCAGGGCCAGTTCGATGAGCTCGTGCACCAACTCGGGATATGACCAGCCGCTCGCTGCCCACACCTGCGGATACATCGACCAGGGAGTGAACCCGGGCATGGTGTTGATCTCATTGATCAGCACATGGCCATCTCGGGTATAGAAGCAGTCGACCCGGCCCAATCCTTCACACCCCGCGAACTCAAAGGCTGCGGCGGCGATAGAGCGGATCTCGGCGCGCACGCTGTCCGGCACGTCAGCGGGGCACCGCAGATTGACGTGGTCTTCGTCGAGATACTTGGCTTCGAAGTCGTAGAACGCGTGATCGCCGCTGACGATGATCTCGCCGATCTCGCTGACACGAGGCGCGTCGGCATCACGGCCCTGCAGGACCCCGCATTCCACTTCACGGCCATCGATGCCAGCCTCCACGATGACCTTGGGATCGTGCTGGCGGGCCGTCTCAATCGCGAGGGCCAAACCGTGCCGCGTCTCGACTTTGCTGATGCCGACCGACGAGCCTGCGCGGGTGGGTTTGACGAAGACCGGGAAGGTCAACGCGGCGCAGCGTTCCAGCGCAGCCGCGGGATCGCGACGCCAGTCCAGGTCGGTGATCACGACGTAGTCCCCCATCGGCAGACCTACTGAGGCGAACAGCACCTTCATCACGTGCTTGTCCATCATGGCTGCCGAGGCCAGCACTCCACAACCGACGTAGCGCACGTCGGCCATCTCCAAGAACCCCTGGATAGTCCCGTCTTCTCCGAACGGCCCGTGCAGCACCGGGAAGACCACGTCGACTTCGCCCAACGACGCGGGCACCTGACCGGGCCGCTGCACCGTGATCGCTCGTTCCTCACCACCCAGCGGCATCACCACGTGCCCACCCGAGTCAGGGACCGACGGCAATGTCCCGGCGGTGATCTGCAGAGCGGCCGGATCGTCGGCCACCTGCACCCATTGGCCCTGTCGGGTGATCCCGATCGGGATCACGTCGTAGATGTCGCGGTCGATGGCCGACAAGACGCTCGCCGCCGTGGCGCACGAGATTGCGTGCTCTGCGGAACGTCCACCGAAGACGACCGCCACGCGAGGTCGCGGCGCGGATGGTGTGGCAGAGGAAGCGGACGACATACGCAAGGAGCCTAGTGGCGCTCGTGCTTTCGGGCCCGCGACATCAGGGCATCAGCCAACAGTTGCGGGGCCATCTCGTCTTCGACCACGGCCAAGACTCCTTCACAGATGGGTACGTCAACACCATGTCGATGGGCCAGGTCGACGACGGAGCGCGCAGACTTCAGGCCCTCCGCAGTCTGGTGCTTGATCGCGACCACGTCAGCCACACTCAGGCCATGCCCTAGCGAGACTCCCACGGAGTGGTTGCGCGACAAAGGCGACATACACGTGGCAATCAGGTCACCCACCCCGGCGAGCCCCATCAAGGTCGATGGGTCCGCGCCCAACGCAGCGCCCAGCCGTGCCGTCTCAGCCAGGCCACGGGTGATGATGCTGGACTTCGTGTTGTCGCCGTATCCCAGACCCTCGGCCATCCCGGCCGCCAGCGCCACGACGTTCTTGACCGCGCCACCGATCTCAGTGCCGACCACGTCGGTCTGCGTGTACGGACGGAAGTATGGGGCCGCACTGGCTTCGGCAACGCGCTCCGCCGCGCGGTGGTCCACGCCCGCCATAACGCTTGCCGCCGGTTGTTTTGCGGCTATCTCACGGGATAAGTTCGGTCCGGAGACCACGACGATGCGGGCCGGGTCAACCTCACCCACCTCCTCGATCACCTGACTCATCCGCAGCCCGGTGCCGACCTCGATGCCCTTCATCAGAGAGACCACCAGCGCCCCACCAGGAAACACCGCCTTCCAGTGCTGCAGATTGACCCGCAGCGTCTGCGAGGGCACCGCCAGAATGACGATCTCGGCACCTTCGACGGCCTCGGCAGGGTCCACCGTGGCCGTGACTGCTTCCGGCAGAAGCAACTCCTGCAGGTAGTCCGGGTTGCGACGCGAGCGGGTGATGCCCTCGGCGACGTCCGCTCGGCGGGCATGAATCCGGACCTGCCCACCCGCATCGGCCACGATCGCCGCGTAGGCCGTTCCCCAGGACCCTGCCCCGAAAATGGCAACGCGACTCACTCGGACTCTCCTTGACCCTTGCTGGACGCAGCCCGATCAAACAGCTGGTCCGGCCTGGGCTCATCACGCAAGGCTGCGACCTGGTCGATGATCCCCCACATCACCCGATTACTCGCCTCGGCCATCGCCGCCGCTTCACCGGCTCGGGCGTAGAGATCGGACAGGTCCACCGCCGGACCAGCCCTGACCCCCATCGTGGGCCGCTTCAGCAGATTGCTGGGACGTCGCGCGTACGGCGCTAGCAGATCTTGAGGGCCCCATTGACCGATCGGAATCACCGGGGCCTGGGTTGCCAACGCCAGACGCCCCACCCCGGTCCGCCCCTTCATCGGCCACAGCGACGGCTCGCGAGTGAGGGTGCCTTCAGGCATGATCACCAAGCACTTCCCGTCCCTGACCGCTTGCTCGGCAGCGGACAATGCATCAGCAGCCCGACGACTGCCACGGTAGACCGGCACCTGACCCAACCTGGGCAGAGCCCGCCCGAACACCGGGATCTCGAACAGGGAGGACTTGGCCAAGAACATCGGCGGGCATCCGTGATCAACCAGGAAGTGGGCGACCGTGAAGGGGTCGATCTCGGAGAGATGATTGACCGCGACGATGAACCCACCCCGAGCAGGCAAGTGCTCGCCCCCCTGCCAGTCCTGCGAGGTCAGCATCGCCAGAGGAGTGCGGATGGCTGCGACGGCGAAGCGGTAGGTCGCCGGGGCGGGGGTCCGTTGCGGCAGGCGTTTCACGATCGTTATCTTGTCACTCCCGCACAGCGCGGTGGGTAAGGATGGTGCAGTGTCCGCCGAATCCCCCTGGCAGGTCATCGTGCCGGTCAAGCGGACCGAGCATGCCAAGACCCGCCTTCATCCCCCACCCGGGGTGGCCCGTGCACTCCTGGCGCGAGCGATGGCGGCCGACACCCTGCATGCAGCGGCGTCGGTCCTGGGCGGCGAGAACGTGGTGGTGGTGACGTCCGATCCCGGCGTGCGCGAAGACGCCGCGAGCATGGGTATGCCGACGCTGCCGGACCCCGGTGCAGGGTTGAACGCCGCGATCTGTGCTGGCCTAAAGTGGGCTCCCCGTGCCTTTCAGGCCGTTTTGCTCGGCGACCTACCTGCGCTTCGACCCTCCGAACTGGCGGGCGTACTGAACGCCTGCGCGCAACGCGGCGTCACGCTGGTGACCGACCACACGGGCACCGGCACCTCCCTGCTCGCCAGCACCGGCGTACCCCTGAGGCCCGCCTTCGGCGCGGATTCAGCCCGCAAACACCAGCAGAGCCTCGGGGCGGTCGTGTTGCACCCGCAGGCACCCGGCTTGCTCCGGGACGTCGACGACGCTTCCGATCTGCGTGAGGCGCTCGCGCTTGGGGTGGGACGGCATACTCTGGCTGCTATGAGCGGCGCTCTAGGCTGAGGCAATGCAGGCCACTGTCCACACCTTCGATCCCGACTCCGGAGAGGGAATAGTGCTGCTCGATGACGGCAGATTGATGCCCTTTGCTCCCGCGGTCTTCGCTGCCAGCGGCCTGCTGTATCTGCGCTTGGGCCAGCGCCTGAGCATTGCGATCAGCGCAACGAAATCCTCCGACCCTGATGACTCACATGAGCGCACGGTGGCACGTTTGTGGATTGTGGGGATTGGACACGAGCAAATCATCAATTAACGAACGATTTCGCTCGACCTGCTTTCTATTACCAACAGTCTCCGATACTCTAGTTTCTTGACCTCTGCTTTACCAGAATGGGCACCAAGCCATTCCTAGATCGCCAAACGTATAGGTATTCTTTGCCTCAGGCGTAGACGTGCGACCCGTTGGCTTCGACGTCAACCGACTCCACCCCGTTGCCTACCCGGACGCCTGCCAAGCCTTGGGCAGGCAGGATGCTCGGGTCGGTGACCACGCGCTTGAAGTACGTGCCGGGGCGAAAGCGCGGCGCGCTGGTCGCTTCGATTGGCACTGCGGCTCCAGTGCGAGGATTCCGGCCCGTGCGGGGTGCCCGGTCGATGCGTTCGAAGGTGCCGAAACCTGTTATTCCGACACTCCCGCCAGATGCAACTTCACGCAGAATGGCATTGACAACCACCTCAATGGCAGTCGTGGCCTCCTGGCGCCCGCCCAGCTCTTGAGCGATCCTCTCGATGAGATCTGCTTTGTTCATAATTGGCCTTTCGCTTGCGGACATGGCGCGCCTCACCGTGTGGCTAGCGTCAATTGATTGCCCACAAATGATTTTATGCTTACATTTCGCATTCGTCTACCAATAGTTGGTTCAGATCATTACCGGGACAAGCAAAGAGGACCTCCGATCCTAACGATCGGAGGCCCTCTGCCTCTGTAGCCCCGACGGGATTCGAACCCGCGCTACCGCCTTGAGAGGGCGGCGTGCTAGGCCGCTACACAACGGGGCCTTAGGTGTCGGTCAGTCACAACCGAGCATGCATGTCGAGCGATCAAAACCTACCAACATGCGCTGGGGTACCAGGACTCGAACCTAGACTAACTGAACCAGAATCAGTCGTGCTGCCAATTACACCATACCCCATGGGGGTTTAACCGGCCATGTGGCACCGGGTGGACCGAGCAGGAACGATACCGGTCCACCAACCTTCACCCAAATCGTCAGCGCTGGGCGGTGCGGATCACCTCGTTCAGCCCAGCTCGCCCAACAGCCGACCCAGCCGCGCGATCGTCGAGTGCTTGCCGAGTATCTCCATGGATTCGAACAAGGGTGGCGAAACGCGCTGACCGGAGACCGCCGTTCGCAACGGCCCGAAGGCTAGGCGAGGCTTGATGCCCAGGGTGTCGACGATGGCCTCGCGCAAGGCCTGCTCGATCGCCTTCGCCTTCCACTCCACACTTTCACCCAAGGGCCGTCCTAGCGACCCAGATAGCGGCTCCAATGCGTCGAGGGCGGCTTGCAGCACCTCGGGCGCTGATTCCTTCAGCTGTGCGCGCGCGTCGTCGGCGATAGGCAACGCATCGTCGGCGGTGAAGAACGGGGCCACCATCGGCCCTGCCTCTGCCAAGACCTGAACTCGCGTCTGCAGCAGCGGAGCAATCTCCATCAGCCTGGCCATCTGTGCATGGGTGCTGGGCGTTGGTATGGCCCCGCAGTCCTGCATCACAGGCAGCAGTCGCGCCGCGAAGTCCGATGCCTCAAGGGAGCGCACATGCTCGGCGTTGATGGCTTCGGCCTTTTGCTGATCCCAGCGGGCCGGGTTCGGGTTGACCTGCTCCATCTCGAAGGCAGCGACGAGTTCCTCAGGGCTGAAGACATCTTGGTCCCCGCTGATCGCCCAGCCCAACAGCGCCAGATAGTTGATCATGCCCTCGCGAAGGAAGCCGCGCTGCCGGTGCAAGAAGAGGTTGGAGGCGGGGTCTCGCTTGCTGAGTTTGCGGTTGCCCTCCCCCAGGACCAAGGGAAGGTGACCGAAGGTCGGCACCCGGGTCGCTTCACCGATGTCGATCAGCGCCCGATACAGCGCAATCTGACGTGGAGTGGAGGACAGCAGGTCCTCGCCACGGATGACGTGTGTGATGCCCATCGCAGCGTCGTCCACCGGGTTGACCAGCGTGTAGAGCGGCTTGCCACCGGTGCGCATGATGACGAAGTCCGGCACGACCCCCACGGCAAACGTGACCTCGCCGCGGACCAGGTCGGTGAAGGTGATGTCATCGTCGGGCATCCGCAGGCGCAGCACGGGCTCGCGGCCCTGAGCGCGGTATGCCGACTTCTGTTCCTGGGTGAGATCGCGGTCATAGTTGTCGTAGCCCAGCTTGGGGTCGCGTCCGGCTGCTTGGTGGCGTTCTTCGACTTCTTCAGGCATGGCGAAGGATTCGTAGGCGTACCCCCCTTCCAGAAGGGCAGCGGCCACGCGTCGGTGGTTATGCGCCCGCTCGCTCTGCCGATATGGCCCGAACGGTCCGCCCACGCCGGGTCCTTCGTCGTAATCCAGACCAAGCCACGCGAGCGCGTCGAGCAGTTCGTCAAAAGACTCCTGCGAGTCACGGCTGGCGTCGGTGTCTTCGATCCGGAAGACGAAGCTGCCACCGTGATGCCGCGCGAAAGCCCAGTTGAACAACGCCGTGCGGGCCATCCCGACGTGCGGAGTGCCGGTAGGCGACGGGGCGAATCTGACGCGCACATCAGCACCGGTGATCTGCACGGACTCGGTCGTGGTCTGGGGTGCGCAGTGGGTTGTCATGATGCCGCTCAGACTAGATGATCACGTGTCTAGCAGGGACAACGCGATGCTTTCCTGCAGCCACGACAAGAAATCGTAGTAGGCCATCTGCTGCATCCGAGCGAGGTCGGGACTCGATTCAGTCTTGCTCGATTCACCACTGCCCGAGTCATCCTCATCACTGTTCTCCGGCACACCATTGAGAGCATCGAACATCTCCGCATGCAAGGCTGCCGAGTCCTCGTCCGTGCGCAATCCCAAGCGCTCCCCCAGGATCAGCCGAACATCGGTCAGCGCCACCATCAAAGATTGCGCCTGCGCCTCATCCAAGGAGATCTTCGGCGGCTCGAGATCGGACAGGGCATCGATCGCCGCCGAGAGCGTGCGGGTCTTGCGTTGGCGGACCGAATGCTCGGTCAACGCCCGAAATTCTGCGGCTTGCGCGTCATCGGTGCGGTGAGCCGGGGGTAAGAGGCGCAGTAGCGCGGGATCGCGGGGCTCTTCCGGCGGCGAGTCGGACTCGCCCATCCCGGCGATCAGGTCCATCAGCGGATCTCCAATGTCCTGGCGCTCGGGTGCCACGAAGTCCTTGGTCAAGCGCAACAGCTGAAGGACGACAGCGATCTCGTCGGCATCCAACCGTCCCGTGATTCGGCCCTTCTTGCGGGCGAAGGCCTTGGCCATTCAGTCGTCCTTCTGGTAGGTCGCCCACAGGCCATAGCCATGCATCGCCTCGGTGTCGGCTTCCATCTTCTCGCGGCTGCCGTTGGACACGACCGCGCGACCAGTCTGGTGGACATCGAGCATGAGTGTCTCGGCCTTGGCCCGCGAATAGCCAAAATGGGTCTGCAGCACCCAGGTCACATAAGACATGAGATTGACCGGGTCATTCCAGACCATGGTGATCCACGGAGTGTCCGCTTCGGGGCGGTCCAGGACCGCCACGTCGGCATCCTGTTCAGGGGTGCCGTCAGGTGCCAACGGCGACTCGGCGGACGGCAATGAAGCGTGGGGCACGACGTCCACTCTAAAGTGCCTGCATGACCGCACCCAGTTCGGCGCTGTTGACCGACCACTACGAGCTGACCATGCTCCAAGCCACCCTGGCCAGTGGTCATGCCCATCGTCCCTGCGTCTTCGAGGCCTTCGCCCGACGACTGCCTCAGGGCAGGCGTTATGGCGTGCTGGCCGGCACCGGCCGAATCTTGGATGCCCTGGACGGCTTCCGCTTTGGGGCCGCCGAAATCGACTTCCTTGCCAAGGCCTCGGTGGTCGGCGAAGCAACGTTGGAATACCTGGCCACGTACCGATTCACCGGCGACATCTGGGGGTATGCCGAGGGCGAGGTCTACTTCCCCGGTTCACCGCTCATGGTCGTTGAGTCCACGTTCGCGCAGGGAGTCATCCTGGAGACGCTGATCCTGTCGATCCTGAACCACGACTCAGCGGTCGCCTCGGCAGCGTCCCGGATGAGCGCCGCTGCCGGCGATCGACCGTGCATCGAAATGGGGTCACGTCGCACCCACGAGGAGTCTGCGGTGGCGGCCGCCAGGGCGGCATACATCGCGGGTTTCAGCGGCTCGTCCAACCTCGAAGCGGGGCGGCGACACGGCATACCGACGTTGGGGACGGCAGCACACTCGTTCACGCTGCTCCACGATGACGAGCGAGCCGCGTTCGTCTCGCAACTCTCGAGTCTGGGTCTGGACACCACGCTGCTGGTCGATACGTACGACATCACCTCTGGGGTGGATCTGGCCGTCGAACTCGCCGGATCGGCGCTGGGTGGTGTGCGGTTGGACTCCGGCGACCTCATCTCCGGAGCGCAAGAGGTGCGGCGACAACTCGATGGGCTCGGGGCGCAGGAAACGCGGATCGTCGTGACCTCTGACCTGGACGAATACGCCATTGCTGCTCTGCAGTCAGCCCCGGTGGACTCCTACGGTGTGGGCACTCAAGTCGTGACCGGATCGGGTGCCCCTGCCGCCGGGATGGTCTACAAGCTGGTCAGCCGAGAGAACGACGCCGGAGTCATGGAGGGCGTGGCCAAGGTCAGCCAGGACAAGGCATCCGTAGGTGGCCGCAAGGTTGCCCTGCGCCGGCGCAACAGCACCGGAGTCGCCCAAGAAGAGGTGATCGGCATCGATCAGACCCCGGTCGATGATGGCGACGACAGGGTCCTGCTAATCCAGCTGGTACGTGATGGCGAGGTCGTGGCTGCTGCGGATGCCCACACAGCACGAAAGCGCCACGAGGAATCGCGCGCCGAGCTGCCAACGAGGGCGCTGCGGATGTCCGACGGCGATCCGGCGATCCCGACGACCTACCTCGATGGGGCCTAGTCGTTTCGTTAGTCTGAGCTTCATGACACGAGCCTTGGTGATTGTTGACGTGCAGCACGATTTCTGCGAAGGGGGTTCCATGGCCGTCGAGGGCGGGATCGATGTCGCTTCGCGGATCAGCGACTACGTCGTGGCGAACGCCTACTCGTATACGGCGATCGCAGCAACCGCGGACTGGCACATC
>JBGTGC010000228.1:0-6355 GCA_041746935.1 Dermatophilaceae bacterium | reverse complement strand
CGCTCGATCCTTCGACCTGGGACGCCTTCGAAGAGCTGTGTAGCAACAGCGACGGCTTTCCCAGCGGGTGCTACTGCATCGGGTTTCACGAAGAGGGCCCAACAAAGCATGCCGCCGCGCTGAACCGCGACCGCAAGCACGACCGGGTGCTCGCCGGAACTACTCACGCCGCGTTGGTATTCGACGGCGATCTGTGCGTCGGCTGGTGCCAGTTTGGACCATCCGACGAGGTGGTGCGGATCAAGAACCGCCGCGAGTACGACAAAGCTCGAACAGCCTCGCTGCCCGACTGGCGCATCGGTTGCAACTACGCGCGGGCCGGCTACCGTCGACACGGCGTTGCCACCGACGCTCTCGCTGGGGCACTGGATTTCATCGCAGCAAGGGGAGGTGGACGCGTTGAGGGGTACCCCGAGCCCGCCGGCGCAGTGCCAGCAGGATTTCTCTTCCACGGCGCACTGTCCACCTTCGATCAGCTCGACTTCACCCGCGATCGGATGATCGGCAAGCACCGATGGGTGGTCTCGAAGATGATCGAACCGGACTGAGATGCCTCCTGTCGAGCCGACTCGCCTCGTCGCCGGTAGCGGAACGGCCAATGGCTCTCGTTCCGTGCCGACGGAGGGGTTGACCGCGATGACAGCGATCGTCCCGCAGGGATCCCCGGTCGGCACTCATCTGTCCTCACCGAATACTCTGAGATGTCTTGTCGACACCGCGCGGTCGCCGGGGTCACTGACCTCCGTTGTCCGTCGGCCCACTGAGGGCGTCGATGAGCTGGTGAAGGGTGTTTTCGAGGTCCTCCCGCTGCTGCAGGGTCAGGCTGGCCAGGAGGCGGTGCTCGGTCTGCAGATGGTCTGGCAGGGCCTGGTCGATGGCTGCGCGGCCGGTGGTCGTGAGCGTGGCCTGAACTCCACGGCCGTCGCGGGCGTTGGGCGTGCGCGCGATCAGGCCACGAGCCTCTAGGCGGTCCAGACGCTGAGTGATCGCCCCAGAGGTGATCATCGCCGAGCGCATCAACTGGGTAGGGGTCAGTTCGTAGGGTGCCCCGGCCCGGCGCAGGGTGGCCAAGACGTCGAAGGACGCCGCGTCCAGCCCGTGCGCGGCGAAGGTGCGCGCCAGCTCGGCATCGATCAAGCGGGAGGCGATCGACAGGCGGCCGATGATCGCCATCGGCGAGACGTCCAGGTCTGGGCGCTCTGCGTGCCACTGGGCGAGGACGACGTCAACGTGGTCACCATGGGGACGGCTTGTCATGCGTCGATCCTAGCCATTGGCTTAGCGATAAGATATATTGTCTTAGTGCTAAGTAATCGTACCCAGGTCGTCGCCGTCACCGCGCTAGTCCCGATGGTGTGGGGCACTACGTATGCCGTGACCACCGAGTTCCTGCCACCGGACCGCCCACTACTGGCCGCCACGGTCCGTGCCTTGCCCGCCGGTCTGCTGCTGGTCGCGCTCTCCCGTCGGCTGCCGACCGGGTCATGGTGGTGGCGAGCAGGTGTACTAGGGGCGTTGAACATTGGCGCGTTCTTCGCGCTGCTGTTCGTGGCTGCCTACCGGTTGCCTGGTGGTGTGGCCGCCGTTGCGGGAGCCGTTCAACCCTTGTTAGTGGCGGCCATCGCGGTCCCACTTCTCGGCCAGCGCCCCCGCGTTCACCAGCTGATCGCCGCGGGCGCCGGCCTGGTGGGGGTCGCGCTGCTGGTCCTGCGTGCCGATGCGCGATTAGACGCTATTGGTGTGGCCGCGGCGCTCTCGGGCGCCTGTGCGATGGCGGCTGGGGTCACGCTCGCCAAGCGGTGGGGGTTGCCGGCTCCCGTGCTGGCAGTCACCGGGTGGCAGCTAGTCGCTGGCGGCCTGATCCTCCTACCGCTAACCCTCAGCATCGAAGGACCACCGCCCGCCCACCTCGACGCCGCCAACGTCGTCGGATACGCCTACCTCAGCCTGGTCGGCACTGCGGGGGCGTACACCCTGTGGTTCCGTGGCATCCAAGCCCTGCCGGTGACCGACGTCACCATGCTGGGCCTACTCAGCCCCGTGGTCGCCACCGCCCTGGGCTGGCTTGCCCTTAACCAAACCCTCACTGCGGGGCAGGTCGCCGGCGCGGTGATAGTTCTGGCCGCCTTGATCGTGGCTCAGCGTCGCCCGACGCCGTTTCCACCGGTAGGGCAGCCGATCCCTTGCAAAGCAACAGAGCAAGAGACAAAGGTGTCGACATGACTGTTCGCCGTGTCGTGCCTGACCTATCGAGTGGGTCGTTGGACACGGCCAAGGCCTTCTATGCCGACGTGCTCGGTTTACAGCCGGTGATGGACCACGGCTGGATCGTCACCCTCGCCGACCCGGACCGTCCCAGTTCCCAGATCAGTCTCATGACCCACGACGCCACCGCGCCGGTAGTCCCCTCCTCCTCCGTCGAAGTCGACGACGTAGACGCCTGTCACGCAGCCGCAGTCCGAGCCGGGGCAGACATCGTGCACCCGCTAACAGACGAACCCTGGGGCGTGCGCCGCTTCTTCATGCGCGACCCAGACGGACACGTCATCAACGTACTAAGTCATCCCCCCGCCTAGCAGAACGGCGGCACCGCTGAGGGGCCCTCACCGGTCACCGATGGTCATGTGGATCAGGCTCTCGGTCCGGGATCGCTGACCGGTGACGGTTCGTCCTACGGCTCAGTGGCGCACCGTGGTGTTTCTTGGGGAGGTTTCTTGTTGGATGGGGAGGTCCATGTCGAGATGTCATCACTGGCTTCGCTCTTCAGGTGGTGGGTCGCGATGAGCGTGGCCCTACGACCACATAGGAGATAATCATGCCGAAGTACCTGATCCTCAAGCATTACCGCGGTGGGCCGGAGCCGCATCACGCCGTGCCCCCGATGGATGAGTGGGATCCGAAGGACTGGGAGGCGCATATGGCTTTCCAGGGCCATGTGAACGAGATGCTCCAAGAGCGCGGGGAGTACGTCGATGCGAAGGCGCTGACCCCGGACCGCACTTGGGTTCGTTACGGCGGCCCTCAGATGGTTCCGGTCACTACCGAGGGTCCCCACCCTGAGACCAGCGATCTGATCGCGGGGTGGTTCATGATCGACGTCGACTCCTATGACCGCGCGCTTGAGGTTGCGGCGTACGCCTCCTCCGAGCCTGGCCCGGGCGGCGAGCCGCTGTGTGAGTGGCTCGAGGTCCGCGAGGTTATGTCCAGCGGCCCAAAGGACGTCGATTGACGGCCCCGAACGGTTTGGTCTTGGGGGATGACGGTGTTTTGCGCGCCCTCATCCCCCGGGTCCTGGCCGGGCTTGTCCGCAGGGGCGAGGACTTCGATGCAGCGGAGGATGCGTTGCAGGAGGCGCTCATCGAGGCGTTGCGGGTCTGGCCCGAGCACCCGCCGCGTGATCGGCGAGCCTGGCTGACGACGGTCGCGACCCGACGGTTGGTCGACGTACGACGCAGCGAGAGGGCACGACGCCAGCGCGAGGAGGCAACCTCGGGTGAACCCGAGCCATCAGTGAGCGAGATCGGTGACGACACCCTCTTTCTGCTCTTCTGCTGCTCTCACCCTGACCTCACGCCTACTCCCCAGGTAGCGCTTGCCCTGCGAGCGGTTGGCGGATTGACCACGGCTGAGATCGCTGAGGCGTTCTACGTGCCCGAAGCGACGATGGCGCAGCGGATCAGCCGGGCCAAACGCACACTGGCGGGGTGTCAGCTTGACCAACCGGGTGATCTTGCGGTCGTGTTGCGGGTGCTCTACCTCATCTACACCGCCGGTCACGCAGGTCGGGTCGATCTGACCGGGGAAGCGATCCGCCTGGCCCGCCAGCTCGTCCTCGCCACCGACGAGCCTGAGGCGCAAGGGCTACTAGCGTTGATGCTGCTGAACCACGCTCGGCTACCGGCCCGGCGCGACGCAGAGGACCGGATTGTCACCCTCGACCGACAGGACCGCACCCGCTGGAACACCCGCGAGATCAGCGAGGGAGTCCGGCTCCTACAGTCGGCGCTGAGCAGTCAGCGCCCTGGCCGGTACCAGATCGAGGCCGCGATCGCGGCCCTGCACGACGACTCACCCAGCAGCGCGGAGACCGACTGGGCACAGATCCTGGCCTGGTACGACGACCTTCTCGCTCTCACCAACGACCCAGTTCACCACGATCCCGCCGCGACGCTGGCACGCGCCGTGGCAGTCGGCCATGTTCACGGACCCGCAGCCGGACTAGAAGAAACCCACAGGCTGCATGAAGTGCTCGGCGAGCGGCACCGTTGGCATGCCGCCCGCGGCTACCTCCACGAACTCGGCGGCGACCTCCCCGCTGCCGCCACCGCGTTCGCCGAGGCCGCCGGCCGCGCCACCAGCATCGCCGAGCGAAACCACCTGATCGGCCAAGCCGCCCGCATCCGAGCAGCCAACCAACGCCGCCTTCACAGCTAGAAACAGGAGCAACGCAGAGCAAACGAAGGCGTTCGGGATCGACAAATATTCGCCGGAGGGGCATCCCCGTACGGACGTCGGTGACCGGGCGGTCCTGCCGGCTGGAATTAGCTGCCAATGATTGCCATGTAGTGCACGTCGATCCACGCGTCGTCGAAGAACAGTGCGTCCCGGCCGGTGCCCTCGTGGACAAAGCCAACTTTCTCGTAGACGTGCCGCGCCCGTGGGTTGAAGTCGTAGACCTCGAGCGAGATGCGATGCAGCCCCATCGTCCCCAGCCCGTGCTCGACGGTCAGCCGGGTGGCCTCGGTGCCCAAACCCCGGCCTCGACCTGCCGCGCCGATAAACGTGCGGAAGCCACACGACCGGTTGCCCTCATCCCAGTCGTTGAGGACAACCTCACCGACCAGGTCGCCGCTGGCGTTGTCGACCACGCCGAGCACGAGGCGGTCATTCGCGGTGGCCCACCCACCGTAGATCTCCCGCAGCCGTTCGATCGTCAGGTTCATCGGGCCCTCGTCGCTGCGGTGTATGGAGCCGGTCAGGCGGGCGATCTCCTCGTCGTCGCGGATGATGCGATCGAGGAGGTCGGCGTCCTCGGCCTGGATCGGCCGTAGAGCCACGAGCTCTCCGATGAGTGTCGGCTTGACTTGGAACGGCGTTGTCATGAGGTCAGGGTCCCCCGGTGGCCTGGTCCAGAGCAACCGACATGTGAGCCCGCTCTTGCCCATGCGGCGGGTCCTCAATTCTGCACCCGGGTGGTAGCCGACCAGGGTCACACAGACTCTCAGGCCCTTCCCCAACAAGATCGGCCATAGACGCGCCGCGCACCGCTTGACGGCGCCCGGTAGCCGATAGGCAAATGACGCACCTGGGAGTGACGATGACCCTCCCTTCGGTGAACGCGTCGCCGCGTACGCAACCCAGGGGGCCGCTGGCGTTTCGGACGGACATGTGGGCACAGAATCGCGGAGGAAGGCACCTGCTCGAAAGGGATGGTCACTGAGCAGGGACGTTCTGCCGCAAGTCCACAGGGCCCCCGACGGGACACATTGGGCGACCGAACCCAAGATTCATACCGCGCTCAAATCCAGCGACCAATGGCCTCAGCCCCGACGGGGTCCGTCTAACTTCGACGACCAAACACGTTCAACTGTGACGACCAAAGCCGGAAGTTAGTACACGAGCACGACCCGCGCTCAGTCATCTTTGTCGCACAGACCGCAAACGAGTCACTGCACATCCGACGCGACGTATCCCCTCGACCCAGCGACTCTCCTTCACCGACTTCTGCCAGCGACACCCTCGACCGCACAGCCCGCCGCGCGACCCTCCTCCGCCCATACGTACCTGCATACCTAGCTGCCAAAGCAGATTCGGAACACACCTGGTGCACTCGGCCGCCGGGGTGAGTCCCTGGGGTTCGCTTGTCCGCCTTATGTAGGCGTGATGACGTTGCACAAGCTCGCTGCGGGCAGCGGGTACACGTACCTGACGAAGCAGGTCGCGGTCCACGATGCCACCGAGAGGCGGCAGGTCGGCCTCGCCAGCTATTACGAGGAGAAGGGCGAGGCGCCTGGGCGTTGGGTCGGCACCGGTCTGGCCGGCCTGGACCTGGCCGAGGGCGACGGGGTGAGCGAGGAGCAGATGCGGTTGCTGTTCGGGCAGGGCCACCACCCTCGCTCCTCCGAACCAGAGGCGGCTGCCCGGGGGTGGGGCGGTTTGGGTCGGGCGTTCCCGACCTTCGACGCCACCACTTTGCGGCAGGTGACCGCGCGGGCGTTCAGCGAACACAACACCAGCCGGGGGTTGGCGTGGAACCACCCCATCGCTCCGGAGGAGCGGGCCCGGATCCGCACTGAGGTTGCCCGGGCGGCGTTCGAGGACCGGCATGGGCGGGCCCCGGTGGACGAGGGTGAGC
>JBGTGC010000227.1:0-13448 GCA_041746935.1 Dermatophilaceae bacterium | reverse complement strand
GACCGAGCCCTCACCCGGCTCGCCCTCACCGACGCCTACGCCGTCGGCGGCGACAACGTGATCGAACAGCGGGTGCTTACGGCGCTTGGCAGATACCTGAACTGACCGTGTCCGTCCTGTCGCTCCTAGCAGAGAGCCTGGGCTGGTGTCGCACCCCGAGATGGTGCCGTTTACGTTGGTCCGGTGCATGTTGACGTGATCATCGTGGGGGCAGGCATCTCAGGCATTGACGTCGCCTGGCGGCTTCAGGAGAGGCGACCGGGCACCTCATACGTGATCCTCGAAGCCCGCAGCGAGGTGGGTGGGACCTGGGACCTCTTTCGCTATCCCGGCATCCGGTCCGACTCCGATATCGCCACCTTTGCCTTCCCGTTCCGGCCGTGGCGCGGTGAGAAGGTGCTGGCTGACGGCGCGCAGATCAAGGAGTATGTCGAGTCCACGGCCGCGCAGGTTGGCATCACCGAGCAGATCCGCTTCGACACGCGGGTCACGCGCGCTTCGTGGTCCTCGGCCGACCAGCGCTGGACTTTGACGGCGGACGGGCCTCACGGACGGCATACCCTGACGTGCTCTTTCTTGCATCTGGCCGCTGGTTACTACGACTACGACTCGGGCTATCAGCCGGACTTCCTGGGGCGGGATGATTTCGAGGGGTCGTTCGTCCATCCTCAGCACTGGCCCTCCGACCTCGACGTGTCCGGGCAGCGGGTGGTCGTCATCGGTTCGGGCGCGACCGCGATGACGCTCATCCCTGCGCTGGCCGAAACTGCCGAGCACGTCACGATGCTGCAGCGGACCCCGAGTTGGGTCGCCTCAATGCCGAATCGGGACCGCGTCGACGAGAAGTTGCGGGCCAGCTTGCCCGATTCCGTGGCCTACCGACTCACTCGCACCAAGAACATCGCGCTCAGTCAGGGCACCTACGCCCTTGCCCGTCGTCGACCGGTCGCCTTTGCCGCGATGCTGAGGGCCAGCCTGAAGCGCGACATCGACGACGACGCCTATCTCGATGCGCACTTCACGCCCGACTATCAGCCCTGGGACCAGCGGGTATGCCGCATCCCGAACGGCGACCTGACCAAGGCCATCGCATCGGGCCGAGCGTCGGTGGTGACGGAACACATGCAGACCCTCGTGCCTGAGGGGGTCCGGCTGGCCACGGGCGAGGTGCTACCTGCCGATGTCATCGTGTCGGCAACGGGCCTGCAACTGCAGATGCTGGGTG
The DNA here is from genome assembly GCA_041746935.1 of Dermatophilaceae bacterium. Classification (GTDB taxonomy): domain Bacteria; phylum Actinomycetota; class Actinomycetes; order Actinomycetales; family Dermatophilaceae; genus Ornithinicoccus. The sequence continues at coordinate 12,223 of JBGTGC010000227.1, read as the reverse complement.
GCATCATCGTCGAGGTCGACGGCGAGGTCGTGGACCCGGCCGAGCGAGTCGCGTATCGCGGTTTGATGCTGGAGCGGGTCCCGAACCTGATGTTCACCGTCGGCTACGTGAACTCGTCGTGGACCTTGCGCGCTGACCTGGTGGCTCGCTATCTGTGCCGACTGCTGGACCTGATGGACCGCGAGGGGTATGCGGTGGCGGCACCGGCGAAGGCCCCCGCGGGTGAGCGTCGTCCCCTGCTTGATCTCAAGGCGGGCTACGTGATGAGGGCGTTGGACAAGCTGCCGACGCTGGGGCCCCGGCGGCCGTGGACCTACGCTCAGAACTACCTAGTGGAAGCGCCGGAGTTGCTGCACGGGTCGCTGCGCACCGACATGGTTTTCACCCCATCCACTGACCAAGGAGGCCCGATGCTGGCGAGCAAGCGCCGCTCGGTTGACCGCTACGCCTTTACTGGCGGCACCGCCGTGGTGACGGGGGCGGCTGGTGGCATCGGTGAACAGTTGGCTCGCCAGCTCGCGGAACGGGGCAGCCATCTGGCGTTGGTAGATCGTCGAGCCGACGACCTCGAGGCGTTGGCCTCGGACCTGCGCGGAAGGCATCCGTGGCTGCGGATCAGCACTCACGTCGTCGATTTTGCCGAGGCCGATGAGATCGAACCGATGGTGGCATCGGTGCTGGCCGAGCACGAGGGCGTCACGCTGTTGGTCAACAACGCCGGAGTGGCGCTCGGCGGCCGGTTCGACCAAATCAGCAGCGACGAGTTCGACTGGTTGATGCAGATCAACCTGCACGCTCCGGTTGCCTTGGTGCGCGCGTTCCTGCCCGCCTTATCTGCTTCCTTCGGCAGTCAGATCGTCAACATCTCCTCGCTGTTGGGGCTGGTCGCGCCGGGCGGGCAGACGGCATACGTCACCAGCAAATATGCCTTGCGGGGCTTCAGCCAATCGCTGGGTCATGACCTGGCCGCCAGCGGGATCGGCGTCACGTCCGTCCATCCGGGCGGGGTGCGCACCCGCATCGCCCTGGACTCCCGCACCGGTAGCGGCCTGGAGGAGCACGAGGCCAAGAACGGGCGGGAGGCGTTCAACCGATTGTTGCGGATCGACCCCGCCGACCCTGCACGAACTATCCTGCGCGGGACGGAGCGACGACGAAGCCGCGTGCTGATCGGCGGATCGGCGGTCGCCCTGGACCTGCTCGAACGCGCTGTCCCGACTGCCGGCGGCCGTGTGCTGTCCGCGGTTCAGCATCGGGCCGAGCGGAGCCACACCCCACAGCGCCAACCCGAGCAGTCAAACCCGCCTTCCTCTGCGACGGCCCTCGACGGAATTCGCACCGTTGAAGCAGCGGGCACCGAGGTCAGGGTCCGGATCACTGGACCAGTCGACGGCGATCCGGTCCTGATGATCCACGGCATCGGCCGCAGCCTGGAGGACTGGACCGAGCAGCACGCTCTGCTCAGCAAGGACCATCGGCTGGTCAGTCTCGACCTGCCCGGCTTCGGCTACACCCGACCCGTCTCGACCGGGATGGGTCTGAAGTCTCTGGCAGATGCCGCCGTCGCGACGCTCGATGCCCTCGGCGAGGACCGGCCGGTGCATCTGGTCGGCAACTCACTCGGCGGTGCGGTCGCCATGAACGTGCTGGCCCGCAATCCCGACCGGGTGCGCTCCCTCGCGTTGTCGGCCAGCGCAGGCTTCGGGTCGGAGGTGACTCCGGCACTGCGGATCATCTCGATCAACGGAATCGGCCCCTGGCTGCTGGCTCGATCATCGCGATCGGCCACGCGCAAGGTGGAGCGCTCGCTGTATGCCGACCCCTCCTACGCCACTGACGAACGGATCGATCTGGCCCTCGAGCTGGCGGCCGTGCCTGGCAGGGCCACGAACTTCCGGCGCGCCATGTTGTCGGTGGGCGGCGTTCGCGGCACCAAGAAGCCCTGGCGAGACGAACTCCTGAGCACGCTGAAGGCATACCCCGTGCCGACATTGATTGTCTGGGGAGCGAACGATCAAGTCCTCCCCAGCTCGCACCTCGAAGCCGCCGCGGAAGCCATGCCGCACGCGAAGACCGTGTTGATTCCCGACACCGGTCACATGCCGCAAGCCGAGCAAGCCGAAGACTTCGCCCAACTCGTCGCCGAGTTGTGGCACAGCACCGCTGTCGTCGCTGACTCCCCGATCTCAAGGTGACCCTCCAAGGTGGTCTTGGCGATGGCGCTCTGACGCCGTATGGCGGACGCGCTTGGAAGCGCTAGGGAACGTCGTTGCGTTCGAAGCCATCGATGTGTCGCCATGGCATTACCAGCAAGCCATTGTCCGTATGCCGTAGATCGGTCCGCACTACCCTGCAATCAAGCGGCTCACGATCCGAGGCACGAACCTCCCAGGACGCAACCTTGGTGCCTATTGCGACCTACAGGATGCCCGATTCATCTACCTCACTTGGGGCACTCTGGCCGACGGTGACTTCACCATGTTCGGCCGCGCAAAATTGATGTGCGCTGACTTCCCCCTCGGGGAGGTGGACGTGATCGTGACAATCGATCTGACTGACGAGCGAGGTTTGCCATGTGTCGCCCGGTTGCCGAGCGACGCGCTGCAGATCTCCTAAAATCGCCTTACGGCTTGATGGTCGCCGTGTTGATGACGAAGCGGTAACGCACGTCCGAGTCAACAACACGGTCGTAGGCATCATTGGCCTGGTCAGCGTCGATCAGTTCGATCTCTGCACCGATGCCATGCTCGGCCGCGACCTCGAGCATTTCTTGCGTCTCGGCGATGCCACCGATCATCGAGCCCGCCATCACCTTGCCACCGGCCATCAGTGAGAAGCCGCTGAACTCGTTGGGCTCGGTGGGGGCACCGAGATTCACCATGGCCCCGTTGGGCTTCAACGTCGACAGGTAGGAGTCGAGCGGCAAGTTGGCGCTCACGGTATTGATGATGACGTCGAACGTGGAAGCCAGGTCGGCGAACGTCGACTCCTCCGACGTCGCACGGTGGTCGACCGCGCCGTAGCGCAAACTGTCTTCTTTCTTGTTCGTGGTCTGACTCAGCACGGTGACCTCGGCGCCCAGGGCGACCGCGAACTTCACGGCCACATGGCCCAAGCCACCCATACCAACCACGGCGACCTTGGTGCCGGGGCCGGCACCCCAGCGCTTCAAGGGGCTGTAGGTCGTGATGCCGGCGCACAGCAACGGCGCGGCTACGTCGAGTTCGATGCCGTCAGGGATACCGAGCACAAACCGGTCACTCACCACGACCTGCTGGCTGTAGCCGCCCATGGTCTCTTCGCCGTCATACCCCTTGCCGTTGTACGTCACCACGGCACCCTTGGTGCAGAACTGCTCTTGGTCCTGCTGGCAGTATTCGCACTCGCCGCAGGAGTCAACCAGGCAGCCGACGCCGACGCGGTCCCCCACCTCGTATGCCGTGACGTCGTCTCCCACCTCGGAAACGATGCCAACGATTTCGTGCCCTGGAACCATCGGGAAGATGGCACTCCCCCACTCCTCACGCACCTGGTGGATGTCGCTGTGGCAGATCCCGGCATACGCGATGTCGATCAAAACGTCGTCAGCGCGAAGTGCGCGGCGCTCGATCGTGGTGGCCTTCAGCGGGGCGCCGGGACCGGCGGTGGACAGTGCAGCAGTGTGCGACATGCATCTCCTCGATATCGATGTACGGACTCCGGGGGCAAGGAGCGATGTCGACGAGGTATTCCGACTGAGCACGCGATGGAGCCATCCTGGCTGGAGGCCCAGTGGAGGCTAGGCGGCGCTATTCGTCCGCATCGACAGCGTCGTGGAAGTCCGCGAAGACGTCGCCCACGAGCTCCTGCACGTCAATGGCGAAGGGCCGTGGCCCTGGGCGGCCCTCCGCATACTAAAGCCTCGCCGCGGCCAGGTCGGCGAGCGATCCGCACGTCCGGGTGCTCCCGATCGGCGCGAAGTCCTCCAGGCACCAGATCGAAACGGTACGACTCAGGCACCTGCGCCTCCGGAGAAACCGGTGGGATCTTCTCGTTCAGGATCGCTCGGTAGTTCGATGCCTTCACTGCGTGCACGTAGACCGTGTATTCTAAGGAGTCGACTGCGAAGCGACGCTGGTCCCTCGGGAGTTCTCGCGCTCGCTCCAGCGGCCACAACTCCATTTCCGCCACCTCAAAAGGGTCAAGGATCCGGTACGCGAGCGTGTCAGAGCGCTGACCCCGCAGGTGGCGGCCCACCCTCGTGCGGAAGTCTTCCGTGGTCTGACCGACGTAGATCGGCTCACCGTCGTAGTCAAAGAAGGCGTACACCCCGATACATGCCCCCAACTTCCTGCCACTCATCGGCTCCAGGCTCGCGAGGGCGTCGGTCAGGCGTTCGCGAAAGCCCTGCACAAAGGTCGTGGGTAGTGACTTCTTGGTTGGCGGCTTCGTCTGCCGGTCGTTGAAGGAGGCAACACCGCGACTACCCATGGGCGGAGACCACCCTGACATCCTGCGCGGTCAGGGATTGCCGGACGAGCGGCATCAAGTAGTTCTCCCCGAGCCAAGCCACGGCATCCACACACACGGCATCACCGAACCCGAACAGGATCTGCGAGTCGCGTAGCCCCGCCAAACGATAGGAACCAGCCCCCATGAGGTTGGCGTACTCCCTGGGAGTCATCCACCGCACGGACACCTTGCCGTGACCGGCCCGGACGACCGCTTGTTTTGAGGAGCCGCCCCGCGCAGTCCGCAAACACCCGCTGATGTCATCTGCACGGATCTCCCACACCGCACTGCCGGAGCGGGTGCGTCGGTATGCCGTCCGGTACGTGTCCTCACCACGAATCCGGAGCGCGGACAACCGTGCCGCCTGAGCCGTCGACAGCGAAATGAGGAACCGAGTCGTCCGGTCCTCGTCCCACCAGCGGGCATCGCCGTCAGGAACGTGTTCTAGCGATAACGAGAGCCCAGCGGTCAGAGGGGGTGGTGGCGTCGGCAGAGCAGCGCGGTGAGTACGCAACGTGGAGTCGCCGAAGACGGCCTGAAGCCAATCGGGTCGGAGCTCTGAGTGCGGGATCGGCTGGTCAGCAGGGGGATTCAGCGCCGCCACCAAAAAGAGCCGTGGACGAGATTGCGGCACGAACCGGCGCGCATCCAAGGCGACAACATCGACGGAGTATCCGAGTCGATTGAGCTCGCGCACCGCGGCGGATAGGTCCTCGCCACCGTGACTGCTAGCCAGCGCAGTGACGTTCTCAAGCGCAACGACACCCGGTCGACGCTCGCCCATCTCCTCGATGACCCGCGTGAACTGGTAAAACGTCGACGAGTGATGACCCGCCAAGCCCGCTCGGTTGCCCGCGAGCGACAAATCCGTGCACGGGAACGAGGACCAGGCCAGATCCACGTCGGGAACATCTGATCCCTGGATGTCGGCGATGTCGCCCAGCACGAACGCAGAGTCGCCTGGACGATCCCGGTAGTGACCGGCATAGATCTGGTGTTTGAAGGCCTCGAAGTCGTTGGCCCAGAGGGTCGTGAACCCCACGCGCTCCAGCCCCATCCGCGCGAGACCGACCCCGGCGAAGAACTCGGCCACCCTCGGAGCCCGAGGCCCTGTGGACAGGTGCAGGAGGTCGCCGAGCATTCGCCCAGACTAGCGATCCGCACCGACATGCCCTCGGACGACGCACCGCGAGCAGGGTTCAGCCCGCGAGGTGAGTCGTCGGTGACAACTCAGCCGGATGGACGATGTCCGGCCTCGCGGGCCAAGGTGGCTTCAGTGACGGGGCCACATAGTCCGGCCGTCAGTGGAACGGCCAGGATCACCGCGTCAGCGGCGAGCCACCTCACTTGTCCGAAGAGTGTTCATGGATCGGACCACCTCCCTTCTTGGGTACAACCCACGCTAGACCGCTCGCGCCGAGCCCACAATCGATTAATCAGGATCAGCGTCGGTGACTATCGGATTACGTCGACGACTATCGGCTTGCGCTGCACCTATCGCCCTGCAGGCCGACAACCGGCACCAAGAGCGATACCCGGCCGGGGGGTTGCGACAGGACTGGCCTAAAGAGACGGCGGGCCGTGTCGCTCCCATATGGCGTTTCGCGCTTCGCCGGTGAGGGAATGGCGTCGAAGGTCATCTCGCCGTCGTCGTTGGAGTGCCCGTACGTGCCGTGCTCCGACTCTGAGACCGAGTGCCACTGCGGCCCGTAGTCCTCATCAGGGCGATCGCGTTGGCCATTGAGACACGTGACCTACAGCCACAGCCATTCCCTCTTGGTGGTGAACATCCGAAGAGTTGCCCTCGCACGAGACCATTTAACGCGACTCGGCATGCCGCTCACTAGGGTGGGTCGCGTGTCGCCCGCTGTGCCAACTCCCGGTCAGCATGGCGGCGACGGGCCAGCAGTAGCCAAAGCCCTCGGCATCGATCCCGTCAACCTCCTTGACCTGTCGCAGACGATGAACCCATTTGCGCCCGACGTGATTGCCATCCTGCGCCGACACCTGGACAGCGTTGGCCACTACCCCGATCCCCGCGACGGCACCGTACTGCTCGCGGACACCCTTGGCGTCGAGCGAGACCGGCTGCTGTTGACCAACGGCGGCAGCGAGGCGATCTCGCTCGTGGCAGGCGTGCTCGGCGGCGGAGCACGAGCTGAGCCCGAGTTCGCGCTGCACCCGCGCAACGAAGATGGCCCGCGGTGGCGGAGCAACCCACACAGCCCATCCGGCCGGTTGGCCAGTGCCGAGGATCACGCCGACGTCTGGGACGAAGCCTTCTATCCACTCGCCACGGGGGCCTGGACGGCCCACTGCGGAGGCGTCGTGGTCGGCTCGTTGACTAAGACGTACGCCTGCCCGGGTCTGCGGTTGGGCTACATCCTGGCCGACGACATCGCCCTGTTCGCCGCTCGCCAGCCGCACTGGTCGGTCAGTTCGCTGGCGCTGGCCACCCTGCCCGACCTCCTGCACCAAGCCGACCCGATGCGGTGGGCGCAACAGATCGCCTCGGCCCGCGAAGACCTCACATCGCTATTGCAACGGCACGGAATCACCGTCGACGCCGCCGACGCGCCCTGGGTGCTCGCGCAGAGCCAGCAGGACCTGCGCTCCGCACTCGCTCCGCACGGAGTCCTGGTCCGAGACTGCGCGAGCTTCGGCATACCGGACACGTATCGCATCGCGGTCCCAGACCCGGACGGCCTCGACCGACTCTCGAAGGCGCTACAGCACACCAGGTGACCTCGCCGTTCGACACTGTCGCCCACCCCCGGATGGGCGTATGCTGCGCGGGCGACACGACGCCGAAGTCCGGTGAGAGCCCGGCACTGTCCCGCAACGGTGAAGCCCCTGATCAAGGGGGATGAGTCCGGTCGAACTTGGTGTCGCAGAACCACACACCCTCGAGGACAAGGGTCGGTTCGGTCGGCATCCGCTGTCGTTCGAGCATTCTCTCCTCGACCGACAGGAGGACCTACATGACAATCCCCCCTTCCATCGCCCTCGGCGTTGCCGTGCTCCTCGGCGCTTCCGCGTGCGGCAGCGACGACGAAGCGGCCCCCGCAGACTCGGCCTCGCAGGAGAGCGAAGCCGCCGACGACAGCGCCATGACCAGTGAGACCCCGATGGCCGAAGGTGACTTCCCCGTCACCATCGAGTCCGAGGCCGGCGAGTTCACCCTCGACGAAGCCCCGCAAAGCATCGTCTCGCTCTCGCCCTCGGCCACCGAAGTCCTGTTCGCGATCGGTGCCGGCGATCAGGTCGTCGCGACCGACACGTACTCGACCTTCCCCGAGGAGGCACCGACCACGGACCTGTCCGGGTTCGACCCCAACGTCGAGGCCATCACCGGATACAACCCCGACCTCGTCGTGATCTCCAACGACGCCAACGACCTCGTCGCCTCGCTCACCGAGCTCGACATCCCTGTGCTGATCAACGCCGCTCCGGCCGACATCGAGGCTGGCTATACCGGCGTGGCCGAGCTGGGGATCGCCACCGGTCACGTCGATGAGACCGCGGCGGCCGTCGAGGACTTGCGCGGCCAAATCGACGAAGCCCTCGCCAAGGCGCCGGAGCCGGGCGATGAGCCCATTCGCGTGTATCACGAACTCGACGCCACATACTTCACCGCCAGCCAGTATGGCTTCATCGGATCGGTCTACGCGCAGATGGGTGCCGTCAACATCGGCGACGAAGCCGACACCGACCAGACCGGCTTCCCGCAGATGACCGAAGAGGCCGTCATTGCGGCTGACCCGCAGGTCATCGTGATCACCGACCAGGTCGACTACACCGCCGAGGACGTGGCCGCTCGTCCCGGTTGGGAAGACGTCTCCGCGGTCCGCGAAGGCAACATCGTGACCGTCAACGCCGACATCGCCTCCCGCTGGGGGCCGCGCCTGCCGGAGTTCGTGAATTCGGCCGCCGATGCCCTCTCGGCTGCGCCAGTTCCTGCTAACTAAGTCACGACAGCCACTCACTGAGATGCTCACCACCACCCAGCGCGCTGACCTCGATCCGGTTGACCGGGCCGCGGCCAAGGCGTTCAGCCTCACCGTCCCGGCGCTCGTCGGGGCTGTGGCAATGGTGGTGGTGGTGGGCTTGCTCAGTGCCAGCAGCGGGGCGGCCGGGCTTCCCTTGCGAGGAGTCGTGCTCGCCCTTCTGGACGCCCTGCCGGGAATCCGGCTCGACTCCGGGCTGAGCACTCAGCAAGAAGCGATCCTCTTCCGCATCCGGTTGCCGAGGATGGTCCTCGGCATGTTGGTCGGTGCCTCGCTCGGTATGGCGGGTGCCGCCTTCCAGGGCGTCTTCCGTAACCCGTTGGCCGATCCCTACCTGCTCGGGGTCTCCGCCGGGGCCGGATTCGGAGCCGTCCTCGCGCTCGGCTTCGGCCTCGACCTCGGCTGGGGCCCTTTCGGCGCGGTCCCGGCTGCTGCCTTCCTCGGGGCACTCGTCGCTGTGTCGGCGTCGGCGCTGGTGGCTCGTGGGTCGTTCAGCTCCCCGGCCACCCTGCTGCTCTCCGGAGTGGCTATGGCCGCACTCTTCTCCGCCGCACAGACCTATGCGCTGCAAAAGCTCGACGAAACCCGGGCCCGCGAGGTGTTGTCGTGGCTATTCGGCCGGTTGGCCACCAGCGGTTGGGAACAGGTCGGCATCCTCGCGCCCTACGTCGTCGTATGCGGCGGCGTGCTGGTCCTGCACCGCCGTCATTTGGATGTGATGCGGATGGGCGACGACGAAGCGCGCGCCCTCGGCTTGGACCCGGCGCGATCACGGCTGATCGTGATCGTGGCCGCCACTCTGCTGACTGCAGCGGCCGTGGCCGTCAGCGGTCTCATCGCGTTCGTCGGGCTGGTCGTGCCGCACATCGTCCGCCTGACCACCAGCCACAGTTATCGGGTCATCCTGCCGCTGTCGGCACTGATCGGGGCCTCCTTCTTGGCGGCCGTCGACATCGGCGCTCGGACCCTGGTCGCACCCTCGGAGCTGCCGGTCGGCATCATCACCGCGCTCGTCGGCGCACCCTTCTTCGCCTTCGTGTTGCGCCGGTCCAGGCGGATCGACGTATGAGTGCCGTGCTGCGCACCGCCGTGCTGTCCGCCCGCGACCTGCAGGTGGCCTATCACGGCAAGACGGTGCTCGAAGGCGTCGATATCGACCTGCACCCCGGCGAATGGCTTGGCGTCATCGGGCCGAACGGGGCCGGCAAATCGACCCTGCTGCGCACCTTGGCCGGGCTGACCGACCACTCCGGCACGATCCACGCCACCGACGGCCCGCCCCAGGCCACCGAGATCTCGCTGATGCCCCAGTCCCCCGTGCTGCCCGAGGGCATGTCGGTCATGGAATACGTGCTGCTTGGCCGCACCGCGCACCTGAAGTGGCTCGCGAGTGAGTCCAAGACCGATCGAGACGTCGCCGTGGCCGTGTTGCGCCGCCTCGACCTCGCCGGTTTTGCCGATCGCCCGGTGCGCGCACTGTCCGGCGGTGAAGGTCAACGGGTGGTGGTGGCTCGGGCCTTGGCTCAGCAAGCCCCCATCCTGCTGCTCGATGAGCCCACTTCGGCCCTCGATCTGGGCCACCAGATGGCGGTGCTCGAGCTGGTCGACGACCTTCGGCATACCGACGGGTTGTCCATGATCGCCGCGATGCACGACCTGACCACGGCCGCCCGCTTCTCCGACCGCCTGCTGCTGCTGCACCACGGCCGCAAAATCACGGTCGGCACGCCCGCTGAGGTGCTCAATCCGGACCTGCTCAGCGAGGTCTACGCCACCGATCTGACCGTGCGCGTGCTCGACGGCGAGCGCGTGGTCCTGCCCAGCCCGCGATCCAGCACACACCGAAAGCAGGCCTCATGACTGAGTCCACCGATCACTCTGAGCCGCGCACCAAACGACCCTACGATCGCCGGGAGCTGCGCTCGGCGTCCTCGCTGGTGCTGGTCTCGACCGGTCACGGCAAGGGCAAATCCACGGCCGCGTTCGGCACCGTCATCCGCGCCGTGGCCCGCGACTGGCCAGCCGCGGTGGTGCAGTTCCTCAAGAGCGGGAAGTGGAACACCGGAGAAGAAAAGGTATGCCGAAGCATCGGCGTCGACTGGTTCTCCGCCGGGGACGGATTCAGCTGGGAGTCCGACGACCTGGACGAGAGCCGAGCCAAGGCCGTCGCGGCCTGGAATTTCTCCACAGAGCTCATCGCCTCCGGCAAGCACCGGCTGATCGTGCTCGACGAAATCAGCTATCCGATGTCGTGGGGCTGGATCGATCCCGTCGAGGTGGCAGAGGTCCTGCGCAATCGCCCCGAGGACACTCCCGTGTTCTTGACCGGCCGCGAGATGGCCCCCGAAGTCATCGAGGTCGCCGACACCGTGACCGAGATGGTCAAGGTGAAGCACGCCTTCGATGAGGGCATTCGTGCTCGCAAGGGCATCGACTATTGAGCATCGGGTCGGCTGCGTGAACGACTTCGAGGTGGTCCCGCCCGGGCCGGGGCACAAAGGCGCGTTGTGCTGGCGTTTTGGGGACCCCGTCATGATGCTGACCTCAGCGTCCGTGGGCGGCGGACTCGGCATACGCGAATGGTTGTTGAACGTGGGGGTGCCCAAGCGATACGACCGGATGGACCTGGACGAGCACGCCGGCGAAGTCGCCTCCAGCTTGGGTCTCAGCGGGCCAGGAGCCACCTTCTTCACTGCTGCTGATGTCACCCGGGTGACGTCAGTTGTCGAAGATGGCGTCCACGCGGCAACCACCGTGGGGATCACCTCGCCGACCTGGGCCGCCGACCGCAGTGGCGGTTTCACTCCGTGGACGCCGGGCACCATCAACATCGTGGTTCATGTGCCGGTGCGGCTGACCGAGGCGGCGCTGGTCAACATGGTGATGACGGTGACCGAGGCAAAGACTCAGGCGCTCTGTGACGCGGGAGTGCCGGGGACGGGGACCGCGTCGGATGCCGTGGCCATCACGTGCCCGACCTCCGGACCACGCGATGTGTTCGGCGGGCCGCGCTCGTTGTGGGGTGGGCGCGCGGCGCTCGCGGTGTATGCGGCCGTCCTGGCTGGATCGAGGCCTTGATGATCACGCTGGTGCTCGGGGGGACTCGGTCGGGAAAATCCGATGTGGCCGAGCGGCTAGCCACGGTTTCCACCACCAGCGATGCCGGCGCGAACGATCCGGCAACCGTGACCTACATCGCGACCGCCCCACCCGCGGTAGACACCGACTTCGCCGCTCGCATCGAAGCGCACCGCGCGCGACGCCCTACGTGGTGGTCCACGCTGGAATGCCCGAACCCCGTTGACCTGATCACCCATCTGCAGCGCTGCACCGGCGTGGTGCTGGTCGATTCCCTGGGCACATGGGTGGTCTGTCACGACGACCTCATCGTCGAAGCGAAAGACCTTCTCGACGCTCTGACCGAGCGTGATGGGCACACCATCATCGTCAGCGACGAGGTTGGGCTCGCCGTGCATCCGCCGAGCGAGGTCGGTCGCCGGTACGTCGATGCGGTCGGGACGCTGAACCAACGGGTGGCAGAGGTGGCTGACCAGGTCCTCTTTGTGGTGGCGGGCCGCATCGTGCCGTTGGTGGACTTCGACCCGACGGCATACCGGGCTTGCCGGGAATGAGGCGCGGCTCGTTGACGCGTTGGCGCGGGACTCCTCGGCCTGAGAGCCGGTGGCGGCGTCGGGCCGGGGCGGCCGCGCTCGGTCTCCTCCTGG
>JBGTGC010000226.1:0-10263 GCA_041746935.1 Dermatophilaceae bacterium | reverse complement strand
AGGAGCGGTGACGCGTCGGTGACTGGGCCGCGACCCCAGTCGCCCGCGACCTCGATCTGAGTGAAACCCGTTGTCTCCAGGTGCTGAGAGAACTCCTGCGCGGTGCGGAAGTACAACACGCTGGTGAAGACGCGGTCCGGGCCACCGTTGATGATGTTGTGGGCGTCGAAAACCACGAACCGCTCTTGGTCAACCTTGGTGACCTTCAACCACTCGCGCAGGTGTCCGAAGGGCGTCTGTCGCTCACCCGTCGTGGCTTGCGGCGTCCACCGGTCCCATTCCCGGAAGGACGGGTTGCGGCTCTCGAAGTTAACCGTGCCACCGGGGCGCAGCGCGCCGGCGATGTGGGTAAGGGTGTCTGGGAGCCTGTCAGTGCTGATGTGCTGGATGGCGTTGCCGGTGCAGACCACTAGGTCGGCGTCACCGCTTTGAGGTATGGCTGCGGCGTCGCCCATGATCCAGCGCACGGCGTCTGCGCCTCGCTGGTGGCGAGCGAAGTCGAGCATCGTCGCGCTCGGATCAACTCCGATGACTGTTTTTCCCGGCGCGGCTAGGGATCGGGTGAGCAGGCCGGTGCCACAACCCAGGTCGATGATCGTCTTGGCCTCGAGTTCGCCCGCCAATGTGCGGTAGAACTGATGGTCACGACCTGCCGGATTATCGGACTCATAAAGAGTTACGAGATCGGCGTCGCCGTACGGATCGATTCTCACGCGGCGAGATTACCGCGGGTAGTGGCCTTGCTACGGCTCACCGCCGACCGGGCCGAATCCTGCCAACCTCGGGTCGTCTCGGTGACCGATCCGTTTTCGGTCAGCCGTGTCGGGGTTGTGAGACTGCGGCCCTGCCGAAGATGATGTGGATGCCGCTCGTTGCTGCCGCGGCAGCGGTAACCGCCTGCTCGGGAACTGCTGACCAGGTGCTCCGACTGGTCGCGACAAGTCGCTCGAACTCCGATATCGCCACAACCCTGTTCGTCTCGGTCGAAACCGTCGAGACCCACGTCGGAACCGTCCTGAGCAAACTGGACGCCCGCGACCGGACCAACGCGGCCGTCCTCGCGTGGCGTAGCGGCTTCGTTTCTATAAACAGGTCGCTCGTGAGCCACGCAACGCCAATACAAAACCCGAGTACTTGCAATCGGCCCGGTACGTCTCCGATGCCGGACATAGTTGACTCACTGCCGCGCAGCCGAGGCCGACCCTTAGTCTGACGAGCTCAAAGGACCGCATCCCGGCGACGGGCTCGCTTGCAAGCGAGGTGATAAGCCGGGCTGCGGCCGATGACGAATCCCCGAGCTGCAACAGGATCGCGTCCCGGTCACCGATCGGCGAACGGGATGCGTTCCGGTGTGATTCTGGACGTATAAGGTCCTTGTATGACTGAGCGTTCGGTGCAGAAGTCTCTGGTGATCGCGGTGCTCGGCTTTCTCTTCTCGGTGGCAGTGATCGTCGCGTTGTGGGTAGGGCTCGACGTGTCGTGGTCTTTGGCTTTCATCCCGCTGATGGTGGTCGCCGGCATCTCTGCGTATACCTACGTACTGGCCCGTCGCGGACAGTAGTCCCAGGCCTGCGGCTCACCATCCGATTCGATCGACCCGACCCGGGTAGGGCGCGTGACCGGAGCGGGATCCCCACTCGGTGGCTGTCTTCAGTTGGCTCGGGCCTGCCTCGGAGTGGCTATGTCACGACGAGCTGGCCCCAGTGTGACGGTTTGATCAGGCCCCACCTGTGGGGGTTCACCCCGCGTCGGAGGGCTGGCGACGACAGTCACGGCGAGACGCCGTGGTCACGTTGGCCGGTCCGGCGCGAGGGTGTTAGCTATTGGTGCGGGGCGGATCTCCACGGGTGGGGTTGTTGTCATTCCGTGGGTCATGCCCCAGATCACGGCCCGGCACGGGTAGTAACATTCCTGTCCACACACACGAAGCCCCCAGTTCCGCATTGACCTGCGGAAACTGGGGGCTGACGTGCGACAACCTGTGTGATGTGACCGCGATGGTGGAGGTGGCGGGAATTGAACCCGCGTCCGCTGCCGGGGAATCAGGGCTTCTCCGGGCGCAGTGCGCTATGGATTTTCTCGGCCCCAGGGCTCGCGCGCACACGTTCCCTGACAGGCTCAGTTACGTAAGAGTCCCGTGTGATCCCGCAACGTGATCACACAGCAGAGTTTCCTAGATGACGCCAGGCTCTGAGTCGGAAACAACCTCAGGCTGACGGACCTCGGGACTAGCTCAGGCGGCTAGTGCGAAGTCGGTGCGCTTGGAATCGGCACCTATTGGTTTTGCAAGGAGCGTTGACGAGATGACCTTGCATCCTCGACCCGCTTCCCCTGATTGGCCGAACAACGTCGAAACCGATCACCCCCATGAGGGGCCACATCACACTGTGCAGTTGTCAAGAGAGATCAGACTACGGGTTCAACGCGCTGGTGCGAAAGCCAATTCCCCGAAGCCTCACCCGACCCAATCACCCTGCTGCCTCCCCCACGTCCGCAGTCCGCGGACAGTTGAACCCTTTGGCGCACCCCTGCGGGGCGCGCCGGGGGCAAGAGTGTGACAGTCCAGTCAAAAATCGTGATGAGCGAGGGCAACCCCGGCTCGGTCGCTTTGATGTCGGTCGATCAGGGTATGCCGGGGCGCGAGGCTGGCGGCCGCAGGAGTGGCCATGGTCAGCCCGAGTTCCTGTGGCTTCCTCGGCATTGGCCCCTGGCACGGTGACGCGCTGGATGAGACCCGGCAGAGTTTCGAGACCTTCGACCCCGCAGAGGGATTGTCCATCGAAGAGATGGTGATTTCGTCACAGTCTGGACGACCCGGGGGACGGCAAAACGACGCCATCGTGCTTGGCAAGGTTGTCGAAGTCGAGCCCGGACAGTCATGTAGCTGGACCCTCACGGATGACGGCGCGGAGAAGACCGTCCTCCCCTTTGGTGATCCGGACGCCGAGGTCATATCGTTCCACCTCAACGTTGACGTGACCGAGGTCGTGGTCGCCGGACGTGGCACCGAGATCGAGCCTCGCCGCATCCAGGTCGGCGTCACCCACTCCGCCGAAAAGCGCGGGTCGGTCGAGGACGACTTTCAGGGCATCGGGGAGATCGTGATTTTTCTTCGCCAAGGAAGCCCCGTCTACGACTGCCGAGGACCTGTGGTCGATCAACTACAACCAGGCGCTGATCGGCCGGCTCGGAAGCGAACGCGAGATCGACTTCCCGGTCTTCGACTACGACAGCCGCCCGGACACGCTAACCCTCGATGACCTACAGGACTGGGCTAGGAACGCCTGACCGATCGAAAGCCAGGCAAGGTGGTCGATGGTGACGAATCCCCTAGCGCTGAAGATCACGGACTGTTGCAGGTTTTCGCGTACTCATGCGGATCGCGCCGGGGGCAAGAGGGTGACGAACCGGTCAAGAGTCATCGTGGCCGAGGATGCACAGGGTAGGTCGAGTTCATGTCGACCGGTGAGGGTATGCCGGGGTCCGAGACTGGCAGTCGCTGGAGTTTCCGTGGTCAGCCTCAGTTCGTGTGGCTTCCTCGGCATCGGCCCCTGGCACGGCAACGCAATGGACGATCTCCGGCACGATGTGGAGTTCAACACCTACCATCTGCAGATCGAGGTGAGTGAGGTGATTGCGACACAGCCCGACGTCTCACTGGACGCACCACAGACCGTCGAAGTTGGGTCCACTTCGGCCCTGACAACGACCTCGACAATGTCATCACGACTACGAAGGAATCGGAGAATCCCTCTTCTTCATCGCCTTAGGCAGCCCGTTCTTCGACTACTCCCCCGACACATGGACGATCGCTGAGGGCGGCGGGTTCTTAGGGAGGCTCATTGGTGACGACGATTTCGACTTCCCGCTCATGCCGTTCGGCGATCCGCTCAGAGACAGATGACATCACCCTTGACGACCTACGGGCCTGGGCATTGAGTGCGATGACGCCGATGGTGGCTGCGCATCAGTGATGACTAAGAGCCACGGTCAATCTGGACGATCACCTGCTCGCCGAGAGCAAACTCCAAGCCCAGCGAGCAGGTCAATCCCTGGGGGACTTCGTTGAAGAGGCGCTCCGGCTCCGCTTGATGTCTAACCCGGTCCGCGGTAATCATCGGCAGATACCTGTTTGTACTCGTGGGACGGGACTCAGGGATGGAGTTGATCCGTCCTCTAACACCGCGCTCCTCGACGCAGTCGACTACGACGAGGTGGAGAGGAGCGGGCCGGATAATGCTGGTCGGTGATGTCAACGTGCTCATTGCGGCCTATCGCGCAGACCACCCCCACCACGCCGGGGTGTATCCCTGGTGGTCGCATACCTGGGCTTCCGGTGAGTTCATACACGTGCCCGACATCGTCTGGGTTGGTTTCGTCCGGATGGTGACCAGCCCTCGGGTCTTGCCCTTCCGAGCACGATCGATGAGGCGTGTGATTTCGCTGAAGCGGTGCGCGAGCACCCGTCCTACAGGCCCGGGTGGATTTCGGATTCCACGTTCGCAACGTTCGCCAACATGTGCCGCCGCGACCAGGTCAGCGGCAAACTTGTGACGGATGCCTGGATCGCCGCGACGGCGCTCGTCATGGCGACCCCCGTCGCGACTTTGGACCGTGATTTCCGCCGCTTCGACGGCCTCAGCATCGTGACCCCTCATCGCCCTGCCTAACCAGGGGACCCGAGCAAACCAGGATGTCGCGGTCTGGCTGACGCCTCTCATTGGATCCGGGGGCTGTCGCGGGGTTTGGCGCACTCTTGCAGGGTTTGGTGCACTCTTGCGGGGCGCCCCGGAGCCAGAAGTGTGCCGAATTGTCAACAGTCAAACGGCATTGATCGAGGGAGCGACCCTCATCGACCTGACGGACCTTCGTCGGGATGAGTGGCCCTAGTGTCGTTGGGTCGCTTTAGCCGTGTTGGCGCAGGTGGGCCGACATCGCGCGCTCGGCCTCCATTTGGTCCTGCCGCTCACGTAGAACGTTGCGCTTGTCGTGCAACTTCTTGCCCTTGGCCAGGGCGATCTCGACCTTGGCGCGACCGTCCTTGAAGTACAGCCGCAACGGCACGATCGTGTGCCCAGCCTGATCGGCCTTGCTGACCATCTTGTCGATCTGCTCCCGGTGCAACAATAACTTTCGGCGGCGCTTGGCGCTGTGATTGGTCCACGTGCCCTGGAGGTATTCCGGGATGTGGACGTTCTCCAGATACAACTCGCCGCGATAGTCCGTGCAATAGCCGTCAACCAACGTGGCACGCCCCTCGCGCAGCGACTTCACCTCGGTCCCGGTCAGCACCAGGCCCGCCTCGACGACGTCCTCGATGTGGAACTCGTAGCGCGCGCGCTTGTTGCTCGCGACGAGGCGCTCGCCTTGTTCCTTGACCATGCCCCCTCCTCTGCGTCTGCGCTCCGTCGCTGGATGCGACCGGACCAACAGGTCATGCTACAGCCACGTCCTCGGATCGACCGCTATGCCGTTCTCTCGGGTTTCGAAGTGCAGGTGGCAGGCCGTCGACAGCCCAGTGTTGCCGACGTAGCCAATGACCTGTCCACGTGACACCGAACCGGACTTCACGGCATACCCCGACATGTGGGCATAGGCCGTGGTGAGGTTCACCCCACGCTGGACTCCGTGATCGATGATGATCTTGTTGCCTCCGCCAGAGGTGAAAGCTGCGCTGACGATGGTGCCACTGGCCGCAGCCTTAATGGGCGTGCCGCAGCCATCGCCGTAGTCCATCCCTGCGTGCAACTTCGGCGTCTTCAGCACTGGGTGAATCCGGTAGCCGAACGAGCTCGTGATGCGAGCCGACGAAGGGGCCGAAAGGTACCCGCTGGAGGCTGGCACAGGTGGAGGCGCAGGGGCCGGAGGAGGCGCGGGGGCCGAAGGAGGTGCGGGGGCTGGAGCAGGCGCCGGGGCAGGTGTCACCGGGGCCGGGGCAACACTCCTGTTCGATGAGCTCGACCGCGACTGGGCATTGGCACGGGCCTGAGCATCCGCACGCGCTTGGGCTTCGCGCTCCGCTGCGGCCTGCGCCTCGGCGTCACGTTTGGCTTGAGCCGCTGTCTCCTGACGCGCGCGCTCCTCGGCTTCGGCGCGCAACCGCGCTTCCTCCCGGGCGATACGCTGCTTCTCGGCCTCTTCGTCGATCTTGAGCCCGTGTTTCTCCTGAGCCAGCGCCGCCAACTCGGCCTCGAGGTCGTCGGACTCCCCCTCGGCCCTTTCTAGCTGCTTCTCGAACTTCGCCTTCTCGGCCTCGAGTGCCGCCTTGTCTTCACGCTGCTGATCCTGCAGGCGCTCCAACTCCTGCTTGCTGTCCTCGGCTTCTTTGGCGGCGTCCTCTTTGCGCAGCACGTTGGCCTCGGCCTGAGCCAACAACAGGGCAATGTCGCGGCGGACCCCGGCGAGGCGATCTTGCTCGGCAACCTCTTGAGCCTGTTGGGTCGCCAGGCGCTCGATGGTGTTGTCCTGCACCCGCAAGACGGTCCTGGCCATCGCCATGTCCTCGACCGCGTCACCGTCTCCGGACAACACGTCGAGGGTCAGCGCCAGATTGCCAACTCCCCCGTTCTTGTAGCTCTCCCGAGCGATGGGACCGACGGCCGCCTTGCTGGCTTCCTGTTCGTCGGCGTTGGCCTGCAGTGAGTCCTCGATCTTCTGCTCGTTGGCGTAAGCCAGCGACAACTCGGTGTCGATACGGTCTGCCTCGTCCTCAGCCGCCTGCAGCTCAGCCTGGGCTGCTGCGAGGTCCATCTCGGCCTGGGCCACTGCGGCATCAGTCTCTTTGAGTTTCTTATCGGCCGCCACGAGCTCGACCGTCGTGTCGTCCAGGTCTTCCCCAAGGTCGTCGATCTGCCCGTCAACGGCATCGCGGTCTTGCTGGGTTTGGTCCTGCTGCTGCTCGACGTCATCCATGCGATCTCGTATGTCGTCCAGCGCCAGCGCGGGAGCTGCGAAGGCCAAGGTGGCGCTCAGAGCCAGCACCATGGTGCCGGCGAGTCGCCGGGACCGCGTCGTGGGACGTTGAACTGTCATAAGCCTTACACCTGCACGTAACGTCGAAGGGCCAGCCACGAGGTCCCGGTGGCGAGCAAGACTGCCCCGCCGACCAGGATGGGCGCGATAAACCAGACGTCGGCCGCACCGACCAACGCGACGAGGCCGCTCTCACCAGCGAGCAACTCAGTCAAGAACCCAGAGACGCCGAACTCGACCATCGCCCACAACAGGCCGATCGCCATACCGGCCCCAAGGAGCGTGGCGATCACAGTCTCGGCGATAAACGGGGCATGGATGGTGAACGCGGAAGCGCCGACCAGTCGCATGATGCCGGTCTCGCGGCGCCGCGACCATGCGGTCAGCCGGATGGTGGTGCTGATCAGCAAGACGGCACAGACCACCATCGCGACGGCCAGCGCCACCGAGGCCAAGCTGACGACGTTGAGGAAGGCGAAGAGTTTGTCGATGAGTTCGCGCTGGTCCTCGACACTTTCGACCCCTGGAGCGCCCTCGAAGGCACCGGAGACGACGTCGTATTTTTGCGGGTCCGACAGCTGCACTCGAAAACTCTCGGGGATGGACTGGCGCGGGATGTTGTCGATCACTGCAGAGTTGCGGAACTGCTCTTGGAAGCGGTCATAGGCCTGCTCGTTGGACTCGAACCAGTAGCGCTCGACCAACGGACTGAGCCCATCGAGATCGCTGCTGAGTTGGTCGCGCTGGTTGGTCGTGACCGCGCCGCTCGCACACGAGGCCACGTCCACGCTGTCCGGAGTGCACAAATAGATGGAGACCTGGACCCGGTCATACCAGTAGCCCTTGGCTGTGTCGACCTGCTGCTGGGCGAGCAGTCCGCTGCCGAGGAAGAACAGCGACACCATGGTGACCAGCATCACGGAGACGAACATGGAGGTATTGCGGCGTAGGCCATTCGCGACCTCAGCGAGCAGGAAAGCTGGCCTCAACGCACACCCACTCCTTCCATGTCGAGCGGTGCGTATTCACCGTCGGCCTGGTCACGGACGATGAGGCCGTCGCGCAACTGCACGACTCGCTTGCGGAAGGTGTCGACGATGTGGGTGTCGTGGGTGGCCATCACCACAGTTGTGCCAGTGCGATTGATCTGGTCCAGGATGGCCACGATCTCCTGACTGGTGGTCGGGTCGAGGTTGCCGGTCGGCTCATCGGCCAGCAGGATCGTCGGCTTGTTGACCATGGCCCGGGCGATCGCGACCCGCTGTTGCTCCCCGCCGGACAGCTCGTGCGGGAGTCGCTTGGCCTTGTCCTGCAGCCCGACGAGCTCCAGGGTCTCTGGGACGGTATGCCGAATCTCGTGCCGCTTGGCCCCCAGCACCTGCAAGACGTAGGCCACGTTCTGGTAGACGTTCTTGCCCGCCAGCAGCCGGAAGTCCTGAAAGACCGTGCCTATTTCGCGACGAAGCGCTGGGACCTTGCGCTGCGGCATACGAGACAAATCCCGTCCGGCCACACGCACCCGGCCCGAGGTTGCCGACTTTTCCAGAATGATGAGCCGCAACAGGGTGGACTTGCCGGAGCCGGAAGCGCCCACGACAAAGACGAATTCTCCACGTCGGATCTCGGTGCTCACGCTATCCAAGGCCCAGGGGTCGCCTTTGGCGTAGCGCACGCTCACTTCTTCGAAAGCAATCATCGACACGCGTTTCTGTGATCGGCACTGGATAGGCCTCGATGAAGCATCGGGGCCGACTCAAAGGAGTCCGCGCCCTAGGTTACGCGCGGGCATGGTGTGACTGGTGGAGCCCGGTGATATCGGCGTTGCGCCTATCCCTCGGCGCGTTCGGCGGAGCGCTTCCACCGGATACCCGCCTCGACGAACGCGTCGATATCGCCATCGAGCACCGCGCTGGTGCTGCCGACCTCGTAGTTGGTGCGGAGGTCTTTGACCATTTGATATGGGTGGAGGACATAGGACCGCATTTGGTCGCCCCACGACGCTTTGATATCCCCCGCCATTTCCTTTTTCGCCGCATCTTCTTCTGATTTCTTGAGCAGCAGCAGTCTGGATTGCAATACCCGCAAGGCAGCGGCCCGGTTTTGAATCTGCGACTTCTCGTTTTGCATGGAGACCACGACGCCGGTCGGGATGTGGGTCATCCGGACCGCAGAGTCCGTGGTGTTCACCGACTGCCCACCTGGGCCTGATGAGCGGAACACGTCGACCTTCAGGTCGGCCTCGGGGATGTCGATGTGGTCGGTCTGCTCGATCAACGGGACGACTTCGACGGCGGCAAAACTCGTCTGACGCCGCCCTTGGTTATCGAATGGGCTGATCCGCACGAGGCGGTGCGTGCCGGCCTCAACACTCAGCGTGCCGTAGGCGTAGGGCATCTTAACCTCGAAGGTTGCCGATTTGAGGCCCGCCTCTTCGGCATACGAGGTGTCTAAGACCGAGGTCGGGTAGTCGTGCCTCTCGGCCCAACGCAGATACATCCGCATCAGCATCTCGGCGAAGTCCGCGGCGTCGATGCCACCAGCGCCGGAGCGGATCGTGACGACAGCCTCGCGTTCGTCGTATTCGCCGTTCATCAGGGTGCGCACCTCAAGCAATGCGACGGCCTTTCGCAGGGCGATCAGGTCGCGCTCAGCCTCGACCAGCGCGCTCGCGCCGTCCTCCCCGCCCTCTTCGCTGCCCAGCTGCACCAGCACCTCAAGCTCATCGATGCGGTCGTCCATCCCGGTCACCCGGTCGTGCTCAGCCTTGACCCGGGACATCTTCGACGTCACCTGCTGGGCGTGCTCCACGTCATCCCACAGGTTGGGCACAGAGGCCTGGGCCTCGAGGTCGGTCAACTGTGCCTGGAGACTGCTCAGATCCGTGACCTCACGCACCGTCGCCATAGTTGCGCGAAGGGTTTTGATGTCGGAATCGAAGTCAACAGCCACGCGGGCAGCCTACGGCAGCAGCGCCCACGTCCTTCACCCTAGACGGGGGCTTTAGGCCACCGACAGCGCTTCGGCGGAATCTGCGTCCTGCGGGGCAACCGCCGGGATCTGCGAGGTCAGCCAGTCAACGGCCTCAATCGCAGTCCAACCCCGCGGGTGCGCCTCGATGAGCTGGTTCGCGCCGCCAAGGTCCTGCCCCAAGGTCACGATCCGCGTCTCGGCATACCCATCCTTGCGCTTCTGCCCCAGTCCGATGTTGGCCATCAGCCCGTTGCAGAGGCACTTGCGACCCTCTGTCGCTTCCTGAGTGCCGCCCTTCTTCAAGTACATGTGGATCGGTTC
>JBGTGC010000225.1:0-6224 GCA_041746935.1 Dermatophilaceae bacterium | reverse complement strand
GCTGCGGTCCTCGATCAACTCTTCGTCGCTCATCAGGGTGGTCCGGAAGTAGTCCCACCAGACCTGCTTGTCCTCTCGCCGATGCCAACCCACGCATCCGGCCAACAAAGGATGCCCGGCGGCGACCAGCTCAGCTGCCAGAGCGTTCTCGGCTTGGATCGTCTCACTGTCGACCGCCTCGGCGAGAGACTTCGCTCCCGGTCGCGGCGGCACCCCACCCGGCATAGCGCCAAGCTCGTCGCGACGCTCTTCCAGCCAGTTGTTCAGGGCCAGTGTGCTGCGCACATCATCGTAGTTGTAGGCGGCGATCCGCCGCAGGATCGTGTCATCGGTCCGGTCGCTGGCCGCCCACTTCTCGTATTCGACAACGGACGAAAGCGCGTTGTCGACCTCGCCGGGCGCGCCGGAGCGCGTCGACCCCCAATAGAAGGCCTCCATTTTTTTGATGGAGTAGGACTCTTTGGAGATCTGCACCCCCTGGCGTACGACCGCGTAAAGGTCGACGAAGCGCTCACCCCGCAGCAGGGTGTCCAACTCTGTCTCGGCTACGGCCTCTCGCGCAGTCAACCGTTTGAGCGCGGCCTGCTCGTAGTTGGCGTAGTGATAGATGTGCATCCCAGGATGAGCGCGCCAACGGGCGAGCAACCAGTCCAGCAGCGCAGAGGCCATCGTCGCTTCGGCCACCGCGTCATGGGCCCACCACGTGTGGAACGTCTCGTCTCGGTCACACACACCAGCGAGGTATTCCAATCCCCGCCCACCCGGCGCGAACGGGTCGCCCTCGAAATCGAGATAGACATCCCCTGGGTCCGGTTCCGGCAACAACCCCAGTCCCTCGCCAGGAATGGCAGGCCATAGCCGGTATGCCGGCTCACCGGTGGTGCGCTCACGGACCTGCAGCGTGGCTTGACTGGTCAGTCGGGCTCGGGTCGTCACGCTCAGCGCTGCCTGCACCCGCGGATCGTCCGGACCGGCCTGAGCCAACTCAGCCAACGTCTGGATTCCTGCCTCTATGAGCCGCGCTCGTTGGTCGCCGCGCATGCCCGCCACTGCGCCGAGATCATCGGCTTCTCTCCACTGCGCCGCGCACCTCGGCAGCCACCGGCACTGCTCGCAGTAGGAGTTGGGGACCGCCTCCGTGCTCGTGACACCCTGCGTGGACTCGATGGCCTCGAGCAGCCGCGACCGCACCCGTGCGGCGTAGGACTCGACGTCGACCAGTCGCCACGGGTGACTAGTGTTGTCTCCCCCGATGACGGTGAGTTGTCGGGGCGCGACCCCTTGCACCTGCGTCAGCCGGACGGCATACGACGCCATTTGGAGCAGGGCAGGAACCTTGAGCCGCCGCGCAAGTTTGGTGTCGGCAATGTCATAGGACCACGAGCCGAAGACACTTGGCCGCTCGACTCTGATCAGGAAATCGGCGAAACCGACCCACTGGCCGTCGAACAGTGCTGCTTGGAACACCACCTCAGCACCAGCCTGCATGGCCTCGACGGTGAGCCGCTCGCGCTCGGCCAGCGACAACCCCTCGTCGGGAATCTCGACGACCTCCCGACCCTGCGCGTAGAGCGAAGCAAGATGGGCGCTCTCATGCTCCAAACCCTTGTCGAAGATGAGTTGCAGCTGAGCATCCACACCGTCGGCGGGCTTAGGAAGAGCGCCGCGTGTCACGGCCAGATCCAGCGTGGTGACGTGTGGGCAGGCGACGTGCTTCGTGACGTCGGTGGCACTGAGGACCAGGCGTCCCTCACGCTGCTGCATGCTCGGCTCCCCTCATGGGTGAAACTCTGACACACGCCACCCACAGACCTCCTGGAGCAGTCCCTGGTGGGTGTTCTCGGACGTACACTTGCGGCCACGACGAAAGGCTGCTTCATGAGCGCTACTCCCCCGCCCTACGGCGATCAGAACCGCGACGACTCGACGCAAAGTGGCAGCCCCTATGCCTACGATCCGCAGGCGCAGCCGCACGATCAACAGCAGGGTGCCCCCCAGCAGTATTCGCAAGCGGGTTATGGGCAGCAGGGCTATCCCCAGCGGGGGTATCAATCGGCCCCGGCATATGGCGGCGGTCAGCCGCCTAGTGAGATGGACAACAATCTCGGCATCATTGCCCTCGTCACCGGCCTGGTGGGGTTATTTGTCCTACCGCCCGTAGCCATCGCAGGCATCATCTACGGCCGCAAATCACAAGCCGCTGCCGAAGCCGGCCGCGCGACGAACGGTGGAATGGGCACGGCCGGCTTCATCATGGGCATCATCGGGACAATTCTTTTTGCGCTCTATGTCATTGCCATCGTTTTCGTCGTCATCGCGATATTCGGCACCGCCGTATCGATGAACTGAGACGATCTCTTACAGCTCACGTAGGCAGGGGCCAACTCCACAGGATTGTCGAAGGTCGACTGATCTTGTGCCGACATCTAGGGCCGACACTGCGCCGTTCGCGGCGCGACCCGGAATCGGCCAGGGGTATGCGGTAGGTGGAAGTGGACCTAGGATGACGCGATGAAGCGATTCGGGGCGATTTTCTTTTGGCTGGGACTGGTCATCACCATCATCGGGGTGGCGGTGTCGATCTTCGGGGGTTCGCGCGCCGTCAACGCCATCTCATCTGTGGTCGACGACGCAGCAGCCATGCCCGGCGGCAGCGCAGTCGTGCAGATGGACGAAGGCGAAGTGCGCAGCATCATCGAGCAGACCGACAGTCCTGCGGCCACCGCGGTATGCCAGGTGACCGGGCCTAACGGTGAGGACGTCGCCCTCGACACGACGGCCGGCCTGAACGGAAGCCTGGGAGACGTTGCCTACGTCGAGGTCGGGGATTTTGAGGCTGTGCAGGCCGGTGCCCACGAGGTGCAGTGCGTGGGGGGCACCACGCTGATCAGCCCGGCCGTTGACTTCGGCACGTTGGGGACGGGCGCGCTCGGCCTTATCGGCGGCATCCTGGGCGTCGGCCTCGGCCTGCTGCTGATGCTCATCGGAGCCATCCTGTGGTTCATTGGTCGGTCCAAGGCCAAGAACGCGGCTGGCGGATCCATGGGTGAGGGCACCTACAACGCTGGCAACCAAGGCCCCGGGGCGTACGGCAACCCACCACCTCCCCCGGGCTCGGCGGGACCCCCTTCCTACGGATCACCTGAGCCGCCTCGCGGTGGGTCGACTCCACCGCCGCCGCCGCCCTCGGGATACTGACCTACCCGCATACTGGCACCGTCTACTGAGTCGGCCGCCTACTGACTTTTGCGCGGCTGCCACTGATTGGCGCGTTCGCCTCGGGACGCCTGCTCCGCCACCTCGAGCACCCTGGCGCTGCGCGTTGTTGGGCGTTTGGCACGAGCGACCCATTCCAACAGAGCACGTCGAGCACTCGGCGGGAAGGCGTGAAAGTTCTCCGCTGAGCCGGGATGTGCCACAAAAGCCTCGGCTAGATCCTCTGGTATGGTGCCGGCCTCCACCTCATCCAGGGCGGTCCAGGTCCCGTCAGCCTGAGCGCGGTCGACCGCCGCGACACCTGCCGGCTCGATCAAGCCTTGCTCGAACAACTCCGCCACGACCCGTTTGTTGATGCCGCTCCACCAAGACCCCTTCTTGCGCGGACAGACCCACAGCTGAGATCTATGCTCATCCATGCCCCGGCTGGTGCTATCGATCCACCCGAAGCACAGCAGCACGCGCACCGCCTCAGCCCACGTGAGGTTCGGCACCGGGGCCGATTTCTTGCGAAGCACCAGCCACACGCCAGCCCCGCGAGCATGATGCTGCCTGAGCCATTCCCGCAGGTCAGCCTCATCGGTGGGCTCGAAGGTTTCCGTGACATCACTCATGATCGATCGCTATCGCTGGTGGGTTCAACATCGAAGGTGACCTCGACGTCTTCGGATTCTTTGGCCTTGGTTGCTTCTGCCTGGTCCGTGAACGACTGCTCATCGGCACCGGTCAGCTCGGTGTCCTCAGTGAAGGGTGCCAAGAGGGCGCGTGGATAGAGCTCCTTGACCCGCACCACATTGATCTCCACGGAGAGCACCAGGATGCAGGCGACCAGAAACAGCCACGCCATCAGGCCAAGCACCAGCGCAAACACGCCGTAGGTGTCATTCGTGCTATTGACGACCTGGCCCACGTAGGTCGCCCCGAACCTCTGCATCAGCTGCCACCCCAGCGCCGCGGTGACTGCCCCAGGAAGCACCTGCGACCACGTCAGGGGATGCGCTGTGGATGTCTTCATACCCAAAGCAAAGAGAGCCGCCACCATGACGACTGAGATCGCCAACAACGCACCACTGGTCAAGCCGCCCAGTTCCACGCCGTAGGACTCAGCGCTATTGCTCAGGGCTGACAGGATTGTGCTGCCGATCAGCGCGACGGCAGCGATGCCGATCAACACTCCACTGCGAAGGCGGGCGATGACGGGGTTTGGTCGCTTGTATCTCGGCACTGCCCAGCACACGTTCATCGCGTGCTGGGTCGCATGGCTCACTCGCGAAGCGCCGTAGATCGCAATCACGGCACCCACCGTCACGGCGGTCGTGCTGCCCCGCAGACCTTCCGGGTTATCCACTTCGGAGCCGATGACCGGGAACTGACGCACCGCTGTGTCGAGCAGCGTCGCTTGCAGATCTGGTTGAGTCTGCAACAAGAACCCGAGCAACGAGGCGATCAGGAGCAGCAACGGAAAGAGCGACAGAAAGCCGTAGTACGTGATCAGGGCGGCCAGGAACGCCCCTTGGTCATCGACGAACTTGTAGATCACCGCGATCGGGAAGCCAAGTCGAGGATGTCGCTGTTGCTGAGCATCCAGGCGTTCAACCAAACGCACGGTCACCCTCCGCTCCCAAGCTAGGTGCCCTCGCCAGTCTCAGCGCAGGCACAGCGATATGTCCGATGATCGTGCCATGCCCACGGAGCCGGAGTATGGCGAGCGCGCCCAGAGCTCAGGGCTGTCCGGATTGTTCGGCACGCTCTTCGTGGTGGGCACCGTGATCGCGGGCTTCGTTGCCTTTCACCCGGCATACGACATCGACACCTTCCGACGTCTCTTCACTGACGCGAGCACCACGCAGCAAAACACCGGTCAGGTGCGCAGCGGCGAGGGCAGTTTTGCCTACGCGATGACCCAATCGGACGGGGTGAGCCCGGTGGGTTTCGACCCCTGCGAGCCCATCGAGATAGTGATCAATCCGCAGGACGCGCCCGATGGGTATGCCGAGATGGTCAGCACCGCGGTCGAGCACACATCCGACGCGTCAGGCTTGACGTTGACGGTCATCGGAGAAACCGAGGATCGCAACTTTTCTGGGCGCGGCCCTGGGGAGCCGGTCGTGGTGGGGTGGTCCGACGAAGACGAAGTCACCGAACTGGCTGGTGACGTCCGGGGGCTAGGCGGGAGCACCTCGATCCAGCAGTTTGGCGAGCGACGCTACGTCAGCGGAATGGTCGTCATCGACACCGAGGGGACGTCGTTCGATCTCGGTGGCCGCATCGCTCAGGCGATCATGGTTCACGAGTTCGCGCACCTGGTAGGGCTGGGCCATGTTGATGATTCCGGAGAATTGATGCATCCGAGGCCGACGCGCTTGTCTTATGGTCCCGGGGACCTCGAAGGGTTGGCCTCGCTAGGGCAGATCGACTGCCGCTGAGCCGGTGCCAGAAGCCGAGGGGGGCAGCGCCGCCACCAGTGCCGTCGTGTTCTCACCGATTCGGAAGAACACCACGACCGCCTCCATGAAAATTCGCAAGATCACCACGTAGAACAGAGTGATGATGGGCACGAAGATGAGGGCGAAGAAGAAGACCCACGGCGAACTGTCCTCGGCGAAGCCCGCAAGAAGGGCACTAAAGAGGGTGAGAGCGGCGATGAGGAAGATGATCGCCAATAAGACGATATAGACGACCTTGACGAACTTGACGGTGATGAAGTGATTGAAGTCGAGATCGAAGAGAGCCGAGAAGAAGCCTTTCGAATCGGTGGCCATGACAATTCCTCACTCATGATGGAGGATGGGCGGTCCACCCAGGGAGCCCACAGTTTGTCAGATACGCAAGCTTTACGACAGGGTCGGCACCGCTCGCTATGGCGTTAGTCCCACCCCCACATGTCTTCGGTGAAGCCGGGCCGCCGAGCGCTGAGGTAGGAGCCGACGACGGCGGCACCCAGGTCGTCGAGCTCGGGAGCGACCACGGTGCCATCGACGCGTTTGGCCATCTCGTCGATAAAACGC
>JBGTGC010000224.1:0-6349 GCA_041746935.1 Dermatophilaceae bacterium | reverse complement strand
CCGGTCTGGTGCTGGCCCGTCGTCACGGGCGTGGCTGACCCCATGCCGCAGAACCCGCGGCGAGCGCAGGTATGCCGCGCGCTCGCCGCGGGCTTCGCTCTACTCTGGGTCAGTGCCTGCACCGGTGCCTCGACCTCGGATCAGGCGCAGCCGCAATCCGCCGCACTGAGTGCTCCTGCACGGCAAGATCCGCCACCACAAGTCCTCACACCGCAGGCCCAGACACCGCGGGCACAATCTTCGCCACAAGTCACTCCCGACCCGGTGACACACCCTGCTCCCGGTGAGCGCCCCGCAAGGCTGCGTATCCCCGCCCTGGACCTCGACGAGGCCCTCATCGACCTGGGCCTGGCCGATGACGGCAGCATGGAGGTCCCGCAGGACCCCGAGCAGGCCGGCTGGTTCACCGGCGCAGGACGCCCCGGCGGCTACGGCCCGACGGTCCTGGCCGGTCACGTCGACTCCGACACCGGTCCCGCCGTGTTCTTCCGGCTGACCGAACTGCGACCCGGCGACAAGGTCGACGTAGAGCGCGACGACGGTGTCTTCGTCACCTACGAGGTCACGGAGGTCGCCGACTACCCCAAGGGAGACTTCCCGACCCCTCAGGTGTTCGGCGCCACCGCACAGGACAGCCTTCGCCTGATCACCTGTACCGGCCCGTGGGACTCCCTCGCCCAGTCCTACGAGGACAACCGCGTCGTCTACGCCTCGACTACGGGGCAGCAGGCACCAACTCCAGCTGGTTAAGCCCGACCGCTACCAGGTCAGGGGCCAGCGCCAGGTGCCCGGCAACCACATCGACGGCCACCACGGCTTCGACCGCGCCGCGCGGCTGCTCGTCCTTGCTAGTGCTTCCTGGCGGTCGCACGTTTCGGACACCGCACCTTCCGACCGTGCGTAGGTTGGGTGCAGGTCAGCACGCAAGTGACCTTGGCGCTGCACATACAGCGCTTGGTTAGATGGTTCAGTGTTCAGCCCAACGATCTTGGCGTGAGTGCAGAGACAACGCTCCGTGAATGCACTCGTTCTGAACGTATCGTGTCGTCGGGGCTCCACCCCGCGATCACCCACATCCCTGGGTGATCCATCGTCCCAACCACACATGCCACTGCAGCTGCTCCGAGGCAGGAACGTCCTGCATTGGCCGCGCCCTACTGGCGTTGCCACGTCCGAGATGGTCGCCCTCACCGATTGGGGATCGTCGCGCGGTACGACACGCACAGCGGGATCGGTTGGGGGCGCGGCGTAACCGGGGGCAGTGGGGCATCGTTCCGGGCATGGATGTTCTGTTGCTCAACTACAACGGCTCTCGCCTTCATTATCGCCTTCGTGGTGCCCAGCCTGACGGCCTGGGCGTTGTCCTCATTGAGAACGGTCGTAAGGCGTGGACTGTTATGAGCAGGACTACAGCCGATGGGACTCGGGTGGCGGTCGCGTACTGGTATTGATGTATGCGCGGTCGGGGACCCTTTGCGGGTGGTCCCGAGTGGCCCGAGATGGTGGTGCGTCGGCGGGTCAGTTGACGCTGCGGACGGTAGCGCTGCGCACCGGATCTTTCTGCCGCTTTGACGAATTGCGAGGACCATCCTGAGGGTCTGACTTGCGCGGCGGCGCACTGTCTGTCATCGAGCAACTTCGATTTTATGGGGGGGACCGACAGCGCTAACTTTGTATGAGCGTCCGCATGGCGATCCATCGCCGCGCGGGGGCCTAATCATTGCGATCAAAGATCGAGACCAACGTGCTAGTCAGCGTCGGGATCGCGTGTCGCGAGCTGCTGCAACGGGCCGACCGACCAGGCTCGTTCGACGATGGGGTTCCGTCGCTGCCTACGCTCGTACAACTGCTGCTTCAGCGCGACGGCAGCCCCATCGGCCACGGGTGCTCTGAGCGCTCGACGCGAGCGTCGAGCACGACTTGACCAGGTGACATGTCTTTGACTCTCACCCAATGCTCAATCTCACCGGCAGAGGCAACACCGATCGGGAAATCGGGGCGCCCGCGATCCAGCAGCCGTCGGTGGATCGCGCTGTTGAGGGCGTGGAAGTCCTCGAGGGACACGACCAACCCAACGCGAGGGGGGTCTCGAGGGATATGGGCGAACGCATGGTGTTGCTCATCGATCAGCCGATCAGCTCGCTCGAGTTGCTTTATGCCTTTGCTTAACATCCGCTTCAGCTCGGTTGGCTCCTCTTCGCTGCCTGCCCGGACGGGAGCCGTAGGTCGAACGGACTTTACTTCGACCAGAACGACCACGTCGGGCAAGTGACGATGAAGTCAACGGTCTCGCTGTTGTCCGATCCGTCAGAAAATCCGAGCTCAACGACATCGGATCCGAGCGGCCGCAGAGGTGAGCCGATGTAGGGCCCGAAGAGGTCGCCGAGATCATCGGCAAAGGCCTTTCCCCCATGGCCGATCTCGGCATAGTAGAGGCCGTGTGGCCTGAGACGCCGAACGACGAGCGCGGGAACGGGGATGAGCCAGTCGTCGTAGACTCCGCTCACGGCGGGCCGGCTGAGCCCCGGGGTCAGGTTCCGCGACCGCTTTCAGGTCCTCCACATCGACCACTACGCCCGCAGCAGCGGTCGCATCGTCGAGGAATGAGTGTCATCACCTGCCAAGGTCGGAGACGGCTCATCCGTATAGGGATGGTCACCGGCGACGGTTCCCGCTAGGGAACGCTGAGTCGAGGGACTCCTCGGTGCCCGACTGGTATGGGATACTTGTATCTCAAAGGAGGCGATGGCCATGGCACTGTCGGTCAGGCTCACACCAGAAGACGAAGAACGGCTCGAGCAGTTGGCCCGCCGTACCGGTCGATCCAAGACGTTCTACGTCCGCGAAGCGATCCACGAGCACCTCGACGACTTGGAAGACCGGTTCTGGGCGGACGCCGTCGTGCGCGAGTGGGAGGAGACCGGCCGCCAAAACCAGCCTGCGCAGGACTTGTGGGATGAGTTGGGCGTTTGACGCACCGGCAGCTGCGGACGTCCCCGCAGTTCGATAAGGCTGCCCGTCGCCTTGACCGCGCGGTACTGCGTCGGGTGAAGGCGTACCTCGAAGCGGTCTGTCAGCTCGATGACCCGAGGCAGCGCGGCAAGGGTCTGACTGGTGACCTGGCCGGGTACTGGCGATACCGGATCGGCGACTGGCGAGTGATTGCTCAGATCCGCGACGAGGAACTGATTGTCATCGCAGTCGGACTCGGCCACCGATCGACGATCTACCGGGATCAATGAGAGCAGCCGGCCGACGCGCGCCGATAGCGGATCGGCTACCGGTCGGCTCCGGGATACTGCTGACATGGAAGTTTCTACTCGTCCGGCCGTTGCCACCGACGATTTCCTGACAGAGATGCTGGTCCATGCCGCGTTCGGGCGACCCGCTGGACCAGACGGGTCAGTCGATGAGGTGCTCCACGACCCGGAGCTGTCCCGCTACATAGCCGGGTGGCCCCAACCTGGTGATCTCGGAGTCATCGCTGAGAACCAGCGCCCGGTCGGCGCTGCGTGGCTCCGGTTCTTCACTGTTGATGACTCCGGCTATGGTTTCGTCGACGACACGATTCCTGAGGTGTCCATGGGTGATTCCTGAGGTGTCCATGGGTGTTGAACGGCCATCGCGAAGCCGTGGAGTCGGGACGCTCCTGCTCGACGCGCTGATCACCGCTTCGCGCGAAGCGGGACTGCCGGCGCTCAGCCTCAGCGTCGAAACCGACAACTACGCCCGAGGACTCTACGAACGATTCGGCTTCGACCAGGTCGGCTCCACCGGCGGCTCACTGACCATGATCCTGCACCTTTGAAGGTGAGAACCAAACGACGCAGGGCCACGCACTGCCCCACGCGGAACGAGCGTCGGATGCGGATCCCCTCCCGGAACATCGGAAGCACGTGTATCGTCATCACTTGACGTCATTCAACGTGCATGGAGGCTGCGATGAGAACAACCCTTGCTCTAGACGACGATCTCGTGATCGAAGCGCAGCGCTTGACCGGGACAACTGAGAAGACGGCACTTGTTCGTCAAGCTCTGCGAGCGCTCATCGAGCGCGAGAGCGCGCGGCGGCTCGCCCAGCTGGCGGGCAGCGAACCCGACGCGAAATCGGTCCCACGGCGACAGACCATGCCTGCGTGATCCTCGTCGACACGTCGATCTGGATCGACCATCTCCGCACCGGCGATCCACGGCTCGTGGGGCTCCTCCAAGACGGCCACGTGCTGGCGCATCCCTGGGTGACCGGCGAGCTTGCACTCGGCCACCTCTCGCGGCGCGACGAGATTCTCGGATTGCTCCACAACCTCCCCCAGGCAACCGTCGCGACAGACGTGGAGGTACTGAGTCTGATCGACACTCAGCATCTGTTCGGGCTTGGCATTGGGTACGTCGACGCGCACCTTCTTTGCCGCGACGATGCTGTCCAGCGACGCCCGCCTGGGGACGCGAGACAAGCGGCTCGCTGCTGTCGCGGGCCAACACGGACTCGCCGAGGGTGACGCCAAGGGGTCATGAGGGCCACGCCGCTGCCCGTCCTCAACCGTTAGTCCCGCGTTCCGCAGGACGACCCCGTCCCGGTGAACGACCGTCCGCGTGCGAGGTCGAGTTGTCGGCGTTGTGCGCCAACTGTCGGCTATGACAGCCATGTCCCAGCACCTGAGTACCGCGATCGACCGGCCCACCAGTGCGGTGTACGAGTACGCCGCTGATCCCGCGAACCTGCCGCGCTGGGCGGGCGGGTTGTCGAGTGCGACCGTTGAGCAGGTTGACGGTCAGTGGGTGGCCGACTCACCGATGGGCCGCGTCACGATCAGTTTCGTTGCGCAAAACGACTTCGGCGTGCTCGATCACGTCGTCACGCTGCCTTCAGGTGAGAGCGTGTACAACCCGATGCGGGTGATCCAGTACGGGGACGCGAGCGAAGTGGTGTTTACGCTGCGGCAGAACCCTGGAATGTCCGACGACGAGATCGCGCGGGATGCCGAATCCGTTCGCACCGACCTCGACTCCCTGCGGCGCGTACTCGAAGCCGGCTGAACGTCCGGTCACCGATCGTCACGCGGGACATCAGTGCCCGGATCGCGGCAGATCCGGGCACTGCCGAGCGTGTCCCAATGGCGGCGGAATGACTCAGTCGAAGCGGCATGTGCGGAAGCCTGGTGGCAGGAACAACGATTATGTATTACGATTTGTGAGTGGAGAAGATCCAGGGCGTCCCGGTCACCGATGAGATGATCCAGCAGTTCGCCGATGAAGCCGAGAAGGGCTACGACGTCGATCAGCTGCGCAAGCGAGGCCGCAAGCCGATGGGTGACGGCCCCGCACGGGTGGTGCCCGTCCGTCTCGACGACACCCTGCTCACCGCCCTGGACGAGCGCGCCGAGCGCGATCACATCACCCGCTCCGAGTTGATCCGTGCTGCCTTGCGTGTCTACGTCGCGTGAAGGTCAACCCCTCAGCACTCCAGCACGGCATCAGCAAGACCGACATCCTGTATGCAGCCGAGAATTGGGCCTATGCCAGTGACCCTGAGGATGACATGCCTGCCAAGCAGTTCATGCTGGGCTTCGACAGGAGCGGCCGTCTTCTCGAGCTAGCGATCCTGACCTTCGACAGCGGGAACCAGCTCGTGATCCATGCCATGAAGGCCCGGCGCCAGTACCTACATCTCCTTGAGTGAGCACGCATCCAGCGGCGTGCCGGACGCTACCGCGTCCGCTGAATCCGGATGATCGCGAACGTAGCCCTTTCTGGCGGGAGGACGCACTCGCTCGTTGGCTGGAGCGTCTCATGGTGGCTGGCGAGTGAGTATTGGTTCGGTGGGCGCTGAGTGGCGTGGCGGTCAGGGCAGCGGGGTGCTCCTGTAGATATCGGTCGGCCGTGTCCTTGCGGATTTGCGTCGGTGTCAGGAGGCTTGCTTGCTGATCCGCTCTTTTAACGCTTCCTCCAGAAGTGTCACGAGTGCCTCGAGT
Source organism: Dermatophilaceae bacterium (assembly GCA_041746935.1). Lineage (GTDB taxonomy): Bacteria > Actinomycetota > Actinomycetes > Actinomycetales > Dermatophilaceae > Ornithinicoccus. The sequence goes on along the minus strand of JBGTGC010000224.1, from coordinate 377 downwards.
TGTATGTCGGAGGAGTCGGAGATTTTCTGGTCGCTCCCGTCGAGCGCGCGGGCGGCCAGTCCTGCCTTAGTGTCGATGAGCTCGGCGATCCTGGTGTCGAGGGTCTGGGCGGCGATGATTCGCCACGCAGTGACCGGCTCGTCTTGCCCTATACGGTGGACGCGGTCGATAGCCTGGGTTTGCTCGGCGTGGGTCCATGACAGTTCCGCGAGCACCAGGTTCGAGGCGATCTGCAGGTTGATGCCGACGCCGGCCGCGGTCAGGGAGCACACGATGACGGCGACGTCAGGGTCGTTGGTGAACGCGTCGATGTGATTCTGCCGGACCGATGCGCTCTGGTCGCCGCGGATGGAGGCTTACCGCATGCCCCGCTTGGC
>JBGTGC010000223.1:0-7437 GCA_041746935.1 Dermatophilaceae bacterium | reverse complement strand
GTGTCGTTGTCGGCCTGATCAGCGGGTGGTTGCTGCGGCGGAGGCTGTCGAGGGCGCTCAAGGGCTGGAGCCGCTTGGCGTTGTGCGGCCGGGGGGCGCTGCTGACCCCGCTGGGGTTGCGGGCGCTCGCCTTGTTTGGAGGCGGGCAGGACTCGGAAGATCCCGGTCTCCAGGTCTGAGCCGCTGGTCAGCCGCACCGATATCGGGCCTGGTGAGGTGTATCGCTGGGAGTCCGCATGATCTTCGGCGGCGGCGACGAGTTCGTTGGTTAAGGCGGTGTCGTATGACGACAGGCGCTCGTAGTCGCTCTCGGCCAGTTCCACGGTGAAGACGTTAGGCACCATGGTGCGGCCCGGACCGAGCACTGCCGCACGCTCGTCCATCGCGCCACGGATGTGTGAGGCGATCTCCACCGGTTGGACTTCAGCCTTGAACACCTTGGCGAAAGGCGCCTTGACCGCGCGCTCGATCTTTTGTTCGAGGTTGTCGAAGACTCCCATCAGGTGCTCCCTTCAGTCATGGTCGAGTGTCGTGGCCGCTCAGGACCCCTGACGATGCTATCTGCCAGGGCGGGGGGGTGACTGCACATCGGGTGCCGTTCGGTTGGCTATCTCGGTATTAATCTGCCCCTCGTGGCGATTCGTGGGTCACCCCTGGTGCCGAGTCGCTGGCCGGGGCCGTTTGCGGGCGGTCTCCATCGGTCCTGCGTGCTAATCTTCTTCGGCACTCGCGCGAGTGGCGGAACGGCAGACGCGCTGGCTTCAGGTGCCAGTGTCCGAAAGGGCGTGGGGGTTCAAATCCCCCCTCGCGCACTATGAGTCGAAGGCGTACCCCTGGCGGGTGCGCCTTCAGCTCGTTGGGGCGAGCCCAGGGGTCGCCCTGCTGCCGTTCTCGGGTTAGCGGCGGACCAGGCCGTGCTCGTGGGCGAACACCACGACTTGCACCCGGTCGCGCAGCTCGAGTTTGCGCAGGATCGCCCCGACGTGGGTCTTCACCGTCGACTCACTCGCGAAGATCAGCCGGCCGACCTCAACGTTCGACAGCCCTCGCGCCACGCAGTCGAGCACCTCGCGCTCCTTGGTCGTCAAGGTCGCGAACGTCGCCGGTAGCTCAAGTCGACTCTGGAACTCCCCCTCCAACAGCGTCGCGAGATCCGCAGGAGCCAACACCGCGTTGCCGCCGTGCACCGTCCTGATGGCGTCGGTCAGCATGGCCGGCGTGGCGTCTTTGAGCAGGAACCCGCTGGCCCCGTAGCGGATGGCCGTGGCCGCTCGGTCATCCAGGTTGAACGTGGTCAGCGTCACCACGCGCACGGGTTTGCTCCGGGCAGATGCCCGCTCTGGCGCGAAGATCTGGCGGGTGGCCTCGACGCCATCCATCTCGGGCATACGAATGTCCATCAACACGACATCGGGCTGCAACTCCTCACACATGGCCACTGCGCGTAACCCGTCGACGGCCTGCCCGACGACCTCGAGGTCGGGTTGGGCGTCCACCATGATCGCCACGCCAGCCCGGAACAGCTCCTGGTCATCCACCAACAAGACCCGGATCACGGATCGATCGCCCGCAGCGGCACCGCTCGTCGGCTCGCTCACGACTGCAACGGCAACCACGCCGTGGCCGTGAAGGTCTGTCGGCCGGAGCCGTCGGTCGCCGCTCGACGCCGCACGTCCAGGAACCCACCGATCGATTGAAGCCGACGCTGCATACCCTCCACGCCGGTGCCCTCCGTCGATGAAGCCGATGCATCATCGGTGCCAAGCGGACGAGTCGAGCTCGGATCGGCACACGCGTTGCGGACCTCTATCCGCAAGTCACCCTCCCAATGCCGCTCGACCGTGATCGGCTCGTGGCGTGATCCGTGCTTCAACGCGTTGGTCAGCATCTCCTGCAAGACCCGGAAAGCCACGGCATCACGCTCCGGCGGCAATGCCCGCGGTATGCCGACTGTCACCGAATCGACCTCATACCCCGAGCTGCGGATGCCCTCGATCAGCGAGTCCAGACCCCCGACGCTCTGCACGGGGGTCTGCGCCCCTTCACCGGTGGCACCGAGGACGTCCCGCACATCGTGCAGGGACTGGCGTGCCGTGTGGGCAACGTTGGCCAAGACCCGGCGGTGCTCATCAAGGTTGTCCTGCGGCAGGAACTGAGCCGATTCGGCTTGGGCCAAGATGACGGCCAAGGAGTGGCCGACGACGTCGTGGACCTCACGAGCCATCCGAGTCTGGTCGGCGCGCAACCGGGCAATTTCGTGTGCCTGAGCGCGTTCGATCAGGGCTTGATCCCTCTCGACGTTGGCCTTCTGCTCCCCGGTGCGCGCGACCACTGCGACCTGTTCGGAGTCCGATGCCGACGATGCCGTCCGCATCACCAAACCGATCAGCCACGGTATGCCGAGAAGCACGAGCAGGACCATCGGCATTGACGTCGCCTGAAGGCCTATGTCTTCTGTTCGGACGCCACCGAGGTAAGGCGACGCGTAGCCGTAGGCGTAGCCATACGCACCGATCATTGCGTATGAGAAGAGGCCGAGGCCAATGACAGATGGGATCGAAAGGCCGCTCAGGGTAAGGACCACTCGGCTGCCGTAGCGAGCCGTCCCGAACGCTGCTACGACCACCACGAGGTCGATGGTTTTGATGAAGTCCCCACCCAATAAGGCCAAACCGAAAATGCGCGTGGCAAATGCCACCCAAGCCAACGCCAGCGCCCATCCGGGGGCGCGGCGGAAGGCGATAGCTGAGACGATGATGCAACCCGTGCCTACGACATCGATAAATGCCAGGATTGGGCCAGAGGACGCAAAGAGAAGCGTTGGCACGGCGAGCAGGGTGGCGATCAGGCCGACGACGATCTCTGGCCACCAGGGCCTGAGGCGCTTTGCTCGCTCAGATCTGCTCATCCTCGGCTCGTGCTCGATAGCGGGCCGACCGCTCATGCTGCTTCTCCAGCCATCACTGATGTTCGATCCCGGTTCTGGTGCGGTGTTCATAGTGACGAAACTAGGTCGGCGGGACCAGGGACCACATCAGCCTCAGGTGCCGATTGGTTGCCCTTAATGCCAACTCGGCTGGCTCCCATAGGCCAGGGCCCCTGGACGGATCTCCGGTGGCGAGGGTGGGCAAAGCCACATATGTTCGGAGGGTGGGCAGGTTTCTGGCCACCACATCGATGTAAAGGGAGCATCATGGCAACGATTTTATGGATCATCGCGGTGATCTTGGTTGTCTCGGGGATCTTTGCGCTCTTGCGCAAGCAGTTCCTGTGGGGAGCAGTGCTGATCATCGTCGGCCTCTTGGTCGGCCCAGGCGGCGTCAGCATTTTCACCTAGAAGGCACCGTTGCGAGCGCCATGTCCGTAGTCCGCCGGGCATCGGGTTCTCGTGCGTTCTGAATGGGTGGTCGAGCCTCTGAGATGTGCGCTTCGACTGAGTCAACCTGCGGGACGGGTGAGCGGGGGGTTCAGGATCGCCACATGGCCACGGCGATACAGCTGAGCAGGACGACCCCCATCGGCATTCGTGGTCTGCCCGGTCGGCTCCAAGAAGCCGGGGCTGCCGGTGACCTTGCGGTGGAAGTAGCTGGGTCCAACTCGCGACCCCACACCGCCTCATAGACGCTGCGCAGTCGCGCGACGGTGAACTCGGCACGACAGAAGGCCGCCGCCAGCGGTGAGTACTCGTTCTTGGCGCGAGTCCGCGCGAGACCGTCGGCCACGATGTCGGCGTGTCGAAGGCCAGGTCGTATCCAGGCAGCTGGCTGACCTCCACCAAAGCCGCCCCGTGAGCGTCACTTCCGGCCGTGGGCTCGGCGACGGAGGCTGCCAACGCAAGGGAGGCGACGGTGACCGTGCGCCCTCGCGGGTCGCGATCCGGGGCGCCGTAGGTGCCGAGTTGTTCCAGATGGATGGTGACTCCCCCGGTGGTGATCGTGCAGCGCCGCAGTGAGTACGACGAGCTCATCGCCAGCCACGGCACTCGGGGCCAAGCAAGCCAGAGGATATCCTGGTGGTCGTCGGCCAAGACGGACTCGTCGCCAACGTCGCCAAGTACGTGCAAGCCCAACCGGTCATCGGGGTCGATCCGTTGCCCGGCGCCAACGCCGGCGTGTTGGTCGCACACCGGGGCAGTGAAGTGAGCCGTCTGCTCAGGTCGGTCCACGAAAGAAGCGCGCAGATCCAGGCCCCCACCATCAACTGGGGCCGGCCTGCGCAGCGGCATCATCTACAGCGATGACCAGTTCAGCCTGCGGGTGGAGTCCGATTCGCTCGTCGTGTTCGGCGACGGCATGGAGGTGGACCGCATCACCCTCGGCTGGGGTCAACTGCTGCGCGCGTGCACGGCCGATCGCGTCCGGCGCACCGTGAAGCAAGACCGGCTGGTCTGGCCTCGCCGTGTGGACCGATGCGCGAGACGCCCACGGTTTAGTCCAAACCGAAGGCTGCGAGCAGCGCTCGGTCCACCCCGTCCATCTCGGCTCGCTGAAGGTGCCCGACGAGTTCCCCAAGCCTGGTTCCGGGATCAACTGCGCCGAGTTGCTCGATCAAGACGCATGTCGGCATCCCGCCGATCTCGACCTCGGGTCGAAAGGTTGCCGACCGTCTGCCGGTCGAGGTCGGGGCGACCAGCCATGTCGACAACGGCAGATCGTCAGACTGCACAACTACGGCAAAGCGCGGTCCGGTTTGCTCATGCCCGTGCGTTGCTTTCGGAACCTTAAGGCGATAGACGTCACCACGCACGGAGACTGTCCATCTCGGAGGCGAGAGCCTTCGAGGCGGCTATGTCGTCAGGGTCATTGCGAAGCGAGTCTGCCTCCGCCCGCAACGAGGCTCTGCGCGCTGTTCTCTCGGCCTCCACAATTGCAGCACGAACAGCCTCCGAACGCGATGTGCCATCGCGAGTGAGTGCGTTGAGAGCGTCCTCAGTGAGCGGATCAGTGCGGATCGTTAGTGTTCCCATACACCAAAGTGTACGACGTTGTGTAAGTCAATGCGCACGGTAATTCTCCTGGTCACGAGTGAGAGACTTCGCGACCGGGTCGCGCCCGAGGTCGGCGAGTTGCTCGCGGACTCGCGTAAAAGCGTCTTGTGAGATGGCTCGCCACAGTTGCAGGGCGAGCGCCGGATCCCTCTTCTCGACTTCGGCGAGCGCCCTTGGAGTCAGCACTTCGACCTCGAGGGCTTCGACGGCGGTGACCGTTGCGGCGTGCCTGCCGTCGCCGATCAGCCCGAACTCGCCGAACGACATACCTGGGCCCAGCACCGTGAGCCGCTGCTGATCACCCTCGGCATCGGCAACGGTCGTTGCCACCAGCCCGCGGGTGATAATGAAGATCCCGCGGAACCCCTGATTCTGGAGAAGCACCACATCACCCTTGGCGAAGTGCTGACTCGTCATCGCTGTCGTGAGAGCCGCCCTGGCGTCGTCCTCCAGACCCGACAGCACGAGAGCGTCAGAGGCATCGACGTGAGCCGCGTGACTGGGAGCATCGCAATGCCGAGCCAGCACCTGTTCCTCGACCCATTCGATAGCCTGTCGCCGCAACTCGAAAACGTGCCGGGGTCCAGCGCCCGAAGCGGCCCTCGATGTGGGGTCGAACCGACCCGAGTCGTCAACCACCGCGATGACGCGATCCTGCTCGGCGTATGCAGCGTCGACCTGCCGCATCGCGTCCTGGGCGAATGCGATGGCGTCGGTGATCCGCCGCACGTCCAGCACCACGAACTCGACCTCGCTCGGCAGCTCGACCAACTCGCGCACCACCGATTCGGCGGCCCCGAACGTCAGATCGCCTTGGACCTCGATCACCACCGCTCGATGACCATGTTGCAGCAACGACTCCTGTGCCACCGGCTGGCGGCGCACTCCTGAGGGTGCCTCGGTGATCGGATACATCACCCGGACGGCCTCGTGCCACACCCGAGCTCCGCGCATCAGATGCAGATCAAACGCACTGCTCAGGCGCTCGCAGGCCAAGACCCCACGGACCGAGTTGCCGTGATGATCGAGCCTCGGCGAATACACCGCGATCCCGACTTGGCCTGGCACCACCGCGATGATGCCGCCGCCCACCCCAGACTTCGCGGGCAGGCCGACCCGCACCATCCACTCCCCGGCATCGTCATACATCCCGCAGGTGGACATCACCGACAGCACCCGAGACACGATGATCTGCGAGAGCAGTCGTTCCCCGCTGACCGGGTGCACCCCGCCGGTAGCCAGCACTGCCGCCATCATCGACAGGTCACGCGCAGTCACCTCGATGGCGCACGCGGCGAAGTAGTCATCGGCCGTGCCCTCGGCCGAGCCGTCGATGATCCCGAAGCTGCGCAGCAGGTGGGCCAACGCGAGGTTGCGATCGCCTTCGCGCCGTTCGATCGCCAAGACTTCGTCGTCGACCCCCAGTTCGCGACCGGCCAGACGGGAGTATGCCGACAGGATGCGATCGATCCCACCGCTCGTCCGTGGCCCGGGCGGGGTGTTTTCGCTGACCAGCGAGGCGGCCGCGATGGCACCCGCATTGATCAGCGCGTTGGCCGGTCGGCCCGTGCCGGCCTGTAGGGAGATCTCGTTGAACGCCTCACCGGATGGCTCGATGTCGATCTTGGCGTCAACGGCCTCGAAGCCGCTGTCGGCCAAGGCCAGCGCATAGGTAAACGCCTTCGAGATCGACTGGATAGCGAACCCGGTGTCGGCATCCCCCGCGGAGTAGGTCGTGCCGTCGAGCGTGGTCAGCGCGATGCCGAACTCGCCCGGATCCAGGCCCTTCAGCGACTCAGCATACCCCGCGATCTCCCCCTCGGTGTTCGACAACACATCGCGGTGGAGCGCGTCGAGATGATCCTGCAGTGGTGAGGTCAGGCGTGGTGCGGGCACAGGAGTCAGTGTGGCCGATCGGTGACGCCGCTACATCACGTTAGACAGGAAGGCCTGGGTCCGTTCGTGCTCTGGATTGCCCAGGACTTGCTCGGGTGGGCCGGACTCCACGATCACGCCGTCGTCCATGAACACCACGCTATCGGCAACGTCACGGGCAAAACCGATCTCGTGAGTCACCGAGATCATCGTCATCCCGGTGTCCGCGAGATCGCGCATCACCTTCAACACTTCACCGACCAGCTCGGGGTCCAACGCGGACGTCGGCTCATCGAAGAGCATGAGTCGTGGCTCCATGGTCAGCGCACGGGCAATCGCGACGCGCTGTTGCTGACCACCGGAGAGTTGACGCGGGAGGCTCTTTTCACGGCCGGAGAGGCCGACCTTGGCCAGCAATTCCCGAGCCCGCTCGGTCACGACCTTTTTGGGCTCCCCGAGCACCCTTTGGGGAGCCTCGACGAGATTCTCCAACACCGTCATGTGCTGGAAGAGATTGAAACTCTGGAAGACCATGCCGATCTCGGCACGTTTGCGGCATACATCTTTGTCTTTCA